>JADGNX010000450.1 GCA_017883265.1 Thermoanaerobaculia bacterium | reverse complement strand
ATCCCTGCGCGGGTGGAGCTCGTCGAAGACTCATCGCGCCGGGACGCGGAGATCCCTGTGGAACGGCTGGAGCGTCTCCTGAAGACCTATAGCACAACGGTCGGTTCATTGCGCCTGCTGGCTCGCGGCGTGAGTCCGAGCGTGGCCACGGCAGTTCGCATCGCGCATCGAGACCTGGCGACACCGGAGAGCAAACGGGGACTGGCGCTGTCGTTTCTTCCCTATCTGCTCATATTGAGCAGCTTCCTCGGGGGCGCACATCTGGTGATCGACGCCACGGCCGGTGAACGGGAACGCCAATCGCTGGAGCCCCTGCTGGCCACCCCCTCATCGCGAGAAGCCATCATGAGCGGCAAGATCGCCGGGGCCTGTGTCTTCGGCCTGCTCGCGCTGATGCTGACGCTGACGGCATTCAAAATCAGCTTCCAGCTCTTTCCTCAGAGCGGGACCAAGCTCGACGTATCGATCGTTACGATGCTCAAGCTGCTGCTGGTGCTGGCTCCAGTCGTGCTGCTCGGTACGACCCTGTTGACACTGATCGCAGCCTCAGCGAAGAGCGTCAAGGAAGCACAGAGTTATATGAGTCTGCTGATGCTGATGCCGCTGGTTCCGACGATTCTGTTGCTGGTGAATCCGATCAAGGACCAGGTATGGATGTTCGCCGTACCATTCCTTGCGCAGAACCAACTGATCATGAAGCTGCTGCGGCTGGAGATCGTCACCGCGCAGGAATGGGCGATCTATCTGGCGGGCGGCTTCGGCCTCGGTATCTTGCTCTGGTTGGCGGCGGCGCGTCTCTACCACCGCGAGAAGCTCGCGATCTCCGCATAGTTGGCCGCGTGCCCGACTAGAACCCTGCCGGATGCTCATGGACGACGCCAAATGCCTGTTCGAGGGCTACTCCCACCTGTCCGATGAGGCCGTCCTCGAAGAGACGGCCGAGGAGCGTGATTCCGTGGGGCACGCGGCGCGGCGGGGTGAACTTGGGGAGGGGATGGGCCGGGTCGGGAGCCCAGTCGCTTCGCGCCTCCGAAACCTCGATGAAGCCGGCGCGCAGTGTGAGCGATGGATGGCCGGTGAAGTTCGTGATGGTCAACTGCTCGTCGCGTAACGACGGTACGAGCAGGATGTCCACTTCCTTGAAGAGACGCGCCATTTCCAGCGCTACGTTGCGCCGCAACCGGTCGGCCTGGACGAAGTCGACGGCGGAGAGGAAACGCGCCTGACGGAACAGGTTAGGCCAGGCGTCCTTCACCTGAGCCTTGAGTGAGTCGAGTTGATGGGTGAGCGTCAACTCCTCAAAGGACGCCGCCCCCTCCGCGAACAGCACAGTCATCAGGGAGTTGTACGGCCAATCAGGCAGCGTCACCTCTCTGAGCTCCAGCTTCAGCTTCTTCATCGTTTCCATGGCCGCGCGGTCGACGTCCGTGGCCGGGCTCTCTTTCATCCATTGCGCGATGTAGCCGACCTTGAGCCCGGCGATGGGCGCCGAGGCGTCGAAATCGAAATGGCTCGGCAGGCTCGAAGGATCGCCGGCGTCGGGACCGGTGATGGCCTGGAGGACCAGCATGGCGTCCTCCACGCTCCGAGTCATCGGGCCGAGCTTGTCGAGAGACCAGCAGAGCGTCATGGCACCGGTGCGTGCCACGCGGCCGAAGGTTGGACGCAAACCGGTAACACCACAGCGCATTGCGGGGCTGACGATGCTTCCGCCGGTCTCGCTGCCGACCGAAAAGCCGACCAGTGCCGCCGCCGTCGCCGCGCCGGGGCCGGCGCTCGATCCGGAGGCCCCCTCCTCGAGCAACCACGGGTTCATGGTCTGGCCACCGAACCAGATATCGTTGAGCGCGAGCGCGCCGAGGGGGAGCTTCGCGATCAGCACGGCACCAGCGTCATTCAGCCTGCGCACGACAGCGGAATCCGTCGTTGGGACGCGATTGCGAAATGGCTCCGCGCCGTAGGTCGTGGGGATGTCTTTCGTGTCCATCAGGTCCTTCACTCCATACGGGACGCCATGGAGTGGTCCTCGGTATTTCCCGGCGGCGATCTCGGCGTCAGCCTGTTTCGCGCGCGCCAGGGCGTGCTCTCTGGTCACGGTGATGACCGCTCGGATCCTGCTGTCGAGCCGCGCGATCCTGTTGAGATAGATGTTCGTCAGCCGCTCGGATGTGAGCTGTCGCGACTCGATCCATCGGGACAATTGCGTCACGGGGGCGAAGGCGATGGCATCGTCTGCTGACGGCAACGGCGTGCCGTCGCCGGCTGACCTGACGAAGCGGTCACGCGACGGCGGCATCGGGATGCCGGGAAGGAGAGGATTCCAGATTGTGGCCGGGGCGTCGGTGGGGGCAATGGCCACTTTCCGCGGGCCGGTGCGGCGCTCCAGGTAGGGCGCCATCGACTCTCGCCACGAATCGGCGGCCTGGTGCCGCTCCGCCGGCGTCATCGTCACCTGCATCAGCTTCTCCGCCTCAGCGAAGGTGGCCACCGTGACGACCGGACCCGCTCCGATTCCCGTGCCGAACGTAGGCGGCGCGCCGGGTGTGACCGGAGCCGCCTGGGGATCGGCTGACAGCGCCTCGCCGCGGGCAACGGCTGCCACCACGAGCGCGCTGAG
>JADGNX010000449.1 GCA_017883265.1 Thermoanaerobaculia bacterium | reverse complement strand
CTGGCAGTCATCACTGGGGACGACGTCTGCGTGCCGCTGGCGCCGGTCGTTACCACGCGGTAGGTGAAGGAGCTGGTGGTCGGCTCAATCTGCGGAAGAATGGCCGAGTAGCCTCCCTGCGTCGTCCCCTGCATATCGACGTAGTATTCGGCGGCACCGGTCGCCTTGAAGTAAACACGCGCGCTCCGGACGGGATTCGCCATCTGAGCCGTGACACGCGGGTTCATCGCCGGAGCGATACACCCGATCGGATTGACTCTGATCGGACCATTGTCGGCAGCGAAGGTCGCCGTGGGCACGAGGATCAGAGAGATTGCTGTGAGTGCAAGAGCGCGTCGATAGAACATAGACATTTTCCTCGTGAAGTAAAATTATTACATTGATCAGTTCAATCTAGGTGAAAGGCCGGTATGAGTCAACCCCTACAACCGGTTTAGTTCTCATTTATTGCGCTAAAATAACCCGAATGTAGTAATCGGCGAACGGGCTCGGCGACATATGCGGCTGAGCTCGCTCCATGAGGCGCCTGGCCTCATCCTTCTTTCCACTTTCGTAGAGAGCCACACTGGCATAAAACATCGACAATTCTTCGCCCGGTGCGAAAGGCGAAACGAGCCCGGCCTGAGCGGCCGCAGTTCGCCAGTCGCTGGCCAGAACCGACGACTCCAGGAGCGCCCGCCTCAGATCGCGATTCGACGGATCGTCCTGTACCGCTCCCACAAGAACCCGCATGGCGTTCTGATATTTCCCTTCGTTCACCAATTGTCTCGATTGTTCGAGAACATGCGCCGACTGGCGCCGGACGACCTCGTTCACCGAGGGGCTGGACCTCTCATTCCGGGCCGGAGATCCATCGGAAGCGCGCGTGGCGGCGATGCTGCGCGGAGGGGCCACGTCCCGCGCAGCATCGGCGGGCTCAACCGATCCGGCGTTGACCGGCTTTACCCCGTCATTGCCTGCCCGAGCGGCGGTCGCCGGAGGTTTTGCCACATCGGGGTCACCCTTCGAGCTTGCTGCAGCACGGCCAGGCTTCCGGCCGGCGCTGGCCTGATCCAGGATCTTCTGCGCCGCTCGTTTGACATCGTCACGACTCTTGACGCCTTCGGGCAGGTGAGCCATCGCCGTCTGCGCATCGGCCCACCGCTTGAGCTCGACGAGACAGACCACCTGGTCGCCGAGCAGTTCGGGTCGTTGCTGCAAGTCGGCCGCCGCGAGGCGATCCAGAAGGGCGAGGGCCTCCCTGCATTCTCCGCGAGCGGCACGGGCATGAGCCAGAAGAGCTCGGGCCTCACCGCTGTTTTTGTCCAGCTCCAGCGCCAGGCCGGCCCAGCGAATGACCGCAGCCCCCTCCCCGGATGCGGCGTACTCGCGCGCCAGAGCCAGGGGCCAGCCGGCATTCTTCGGCTCCCGGAGTACCGCAGCTTCCAGCGCCCTGAGCCTTTCGGGTCGAGGAAGGCGGGCAATCCGCTGCTGGTCGGTGTCCAGCAGCGCAGCCAGGGAGGGAACCGCCGCGATGGTAGCGCGGGGAACACTCTTCTTGAGGAGCGTCTCGAAGGCCGATCTGGTCGACGGGTCAAGCGTCAGTTTGGCGTACATCTGGAAGCGGCTCTCGACGTCGAGAAAGCGTTCGAGGGTGTGGGCCAGAGCGGCGCTGTTTCCGAGTGAATTCTGGGCGATGGCAAGCCTGACGAGAGCTTCAGACAGCAGTTGCGGCCGGTCGAGGAGGCCGAACGCCGCAATGCGCAACTCGTCCGCCGCTTCGAGGGTGCGACCGGCCTGAAAGCTGTCGCGACCGGCACGGAGTTGCTCATCGTAGAAGTCCTGGGCCCGCGCTGGGAGCGCGGCTAGGAGGGCCGTGGAACAGAGGATGGCGACGAGGAATGCGTTGCACGCGACTTGGCTGGGTGGGGGGTGGTGGCTGGGAGCATGTTGTCCACCCTCGGCGGCCGAGGCGGCCGCCGCTCCACTTGGCGATGCGGCTGCGACTCTACTCGACGGTGCGCCGACTTTGAATTTTGACACGGTCATAACGATTCTGCTCATCGATCTCATGAAGATGGAATCCTCGGGCTTAAGGTTACGAGACGCTCATGGTGCCTTGCACCCGTGATGCACCCGCGGCAGCCGCAAACAGCTTGCCATCCTGCCCCTCGCGCTGTAGCGTTTCGGCAGGTGGCGTCAAATCACGATCGGGGGCGCTCGGCGCGGAAGGGCCCAAGCCGCCTCAGTTTACCAGAGGAGGAGGCTCCGCGGACTCCCCTGCCCACTGCGCTTTCGGCCGCCGCTTTCATCCTTCTACTCATCTTCATCGCCGTAGCCCCGTTTCCCTACGGCGCGATCCTGCCGGGAGGAAACCTCGAGATCGAGCTGTTTGCCTTTGTCATCGCCGCTCTGGCCTTCATGAGCCGCCCTGCCGATGCACAACTCGGCGCTCTTCGGGTCCCGATCTACTCGCTGATGGCCATCGCCGCTCTGGGGGTGTTTCAACTCCTTCCCCTCGGCAGTAATCTCCTGAGCCGGCTCTCTCCCGTCAGCCTGCAGACGCATCAGAGCGCCTCGCAAATTCTCGCTCTCTCCGGACGCCCTGGCACCACGCCGGTCATCTCAATCGCCCCGGA
>JADGNX010000448.1 GCA_017883265.1 Thermoanaerobaculia bacterium | reverse complement strand
TCGAGCAGCTTGGTCATGCTTCGGGGGTCCACGCCCACGCCGGCATCCCGCACGCTCAGACGCACACGATCGCCAGCCTCCAGTTCGGTTCTGATCGCCAATCGTCGCGGGCGATCGTGCACATCAGCCATCGCGTCGGAGGCGTTGCGGAGCAGGTTCAGGATCACCTGCTGGAGCTGGATCCGATCGCCGGCGATGGTCGGGAGATCCTCGGCGAACTGCGACTGAAGAGCGACCCGGCTTCTCTGAAGATCGCTTAGCGACAGCGCTATCACCTCCCGCGTGACCTCATTCAGATCCAGGAACTCGATCGTCAACTCCTCGTTGCTGAACAGAGCACGCAGCCGTGTGATGACATCGGACGCACGGTTGCCATCGCGGATGGTTCGCCTCGCGGTTTCGCGCGCGCCCTCGAGGTTCGGAGGATTGGTATCCAACATGCGGAGGCACGTACCGGCGTTCGTGATGATGCCCGAGAGCGGCTGGTTGACCTCATGTGCGATCGACGCTGTAAGCACGCCGAGGCTCGTGACTCTGGCGACCTTCGCAAGTTCCGATCTTGCCTTCGCAAGAGCTTCTTCCGACGTCCGGCGCTCCGTCAGATCCTGAACCGCAGCGATGTATTCCAGGCGACCGTCCTGGTCCCGGGTCGCATGAGCAACCACATGCAGGTACTTGATCGAGTGATCGGGCATCACCAAGCGGTACTGCCCTTCAAAGTTGTCCCTTCCCTCCCGGCCGTTCTGGACCATCTCCTCGAGCAAGGCGACGTCTTCCGGATGGACACGGGTACGGACCAGTTCGAGCGTGACGGGCACCCCGATCTCAAGGCCATAGATGCGATAGAGCTGGTCTGACCACGCGATTTCGTCGGACGCCACCTTCCAAGAAAAGCTGCCGGTCAAGCTGAGGCGTTGACCCCTTGCGAGAAACGCCTCGCTGCGACGCAACTCCTCCTCCGAACGCAGATCCTTGGCCGCTTCAGCCTGTTTGCGTGCCGTAATGTCATGGAACGTGACCAGAACCCTGCGCTCGGAATGGCCTGGGAAAGACAATGGATGGGCGTCGAGGGTTAGCGCCCGTCGACCCTTTGCCGTGGCGACGTCGTCCACCTCAACGGGGCGGAACGCGCGACTCCCGGCAAGCATGTCTTCGAGCTGCTCACGCAGCGCGGCAGCTTCAAAGGCGCCGTTCCCGAGTTCGTAGAGCGGGGCGGCTTGCGCTTCATCGCGAGAGACCTCGAACATCGTGTAGAAGGCCCGATTGCCCGACTCGATTCGCTGATCAGCGCCCAGCACCACCAGAGGATCGCGGACCGTGTTGAAGATCGTCTTCGTGCACTCGCGTTCGTAGATGGCGCTGCTCATGCTCGCGCGGAAGGCGGTCACATCAGTGAAGGTCAACACAGTGCCGGTGACCTGCCGGTCGCTGCTCGTTGAGGGGGAAATCCGAACAACGAACCACTTGTCCCCGTCGCGAAGATCAACCCGCGATGCCGCTCCACCAGCGACAACCTCGTCGCATTGCTGTTCCAAGCGTGGACAGCCGGCGAACACCGAGATATCGCGGGACGCCCGACCGATGTCCGACGGCGAAAGGCCAAGTACATCCGCCGCCGCTCTGTTGAAGCAGGCGACGCTGAAGTCTCGTCGCAGGACGACGATGGGAACTTCAACGGCATCAAAAATGTTAATGAGATCAGTCGCGGCCGTGTTTACGTCCGCGTGGTCACCATTGACCCCGTGGTAACCGGTCCAGCGGCCACCGGGCGTAACGCGCGGCGCCGTCATCAGGCTGCGTTTACAGCCGTGTAAAGGTTGCGGCTCCGCAGCAGCACCGGATCGGCAACGGTCGGGTGAAACTGACGCAATGCCAGCAGCAACGCCTGGCCGCGTGGCATGTTGAATGGCTCCCGATAATCCGATAGCAGCCGATCTTCAAGGACACGGGCCTGGTCCGCGCCGACCGTCTCCCGCAGCGCATCCGCCACAGCGCGCTCGAGGCGAGCGTAATCGTCCACTGGGATAAGGTGAGAGTGATTCGTACCGAGCCTTGGCAGCATGTGCGTATGGACTTCGCCGTCGAAATTGTCCATCAAGAACGAACAGAAGAGCGCGACGTTCTGCTCCTCGCCTAGCTGATCGAACAGGTCTTCGAGGTTCATGCTGGCGGCCACGTCCCCACGCTCCCACAGGACGTTGACCATCTCTCCCCACCAACGCACCGTCTTGTAGCGCCCTCCAGCACGTGCCTTTCTAATGACCTCCGCAGCAAGGCCGAGGAATACAGGCGAATCCGGCATTCCGTCCCGCATGAAGCGGGGTAGCGTGTCGTCGGCGTCAACCACCGTTAGTTGTCCGCGTTCTCGCGCCGCGTCGACATCCACACCCTCGGCCTCGAGGCGTGGGCGAAAGGCGTTCCAATGGCGGAGCGTTGGCACAAGGATGATGCCCTCGCCGTTCGCGAGAGCAGCACCGGCGAACCGGCAGACGGCGCGGTTGAGAAAATCCTGGTCTTGATACAGCTGCACGATGTGCTCGCGCGGGGCGGCTTCCGTCACCACTCGATCCCACGGCTCAGGTGTCCTCGCTGCATCCAGCTGACGGTCAGGCTCATAAGCCATCCGATTGCCTCC
>JADGNX010000147.1 GCA_017883265.1 Thermoanaerobaculia bacterium | reverse complement strand
GCCCGTGAGACCGGGTTGACGATGGGTGCGGTAGAGTGATTCTCATTTCGAGCCGCAACCAACGTCACGCCGCACATTTGGGGGCCTTCGATGACAAACCGATCTTCGTACCCTGGCCTCATGACGATGGTACGTATGTTGACCGTTCTGGTCGTCCTTCTGGCTGCGCCGATGCGGGCCCAGGAGCAACCGGCCGTCCCCAAGCTTCAATCCGATCCTCACATATTCACCATCGACCACTTTCAATTCGAGTCCGGGGCTACGGTGCCGGACGTCAAGGTCGTCTACGGCACCTACGGCCAGCTCAGCGCGAATCGGGACAATGTCATTCTGCTGCCGTCCCACTACCTGGCTGATTTTCACGGCTACGAAGGTCTGATCGGGGCGGGCCGTCCGCTCGATCCGGCGCGCTACTTCCTCGTGGCTACGGAGATGTTCGGCAACGGACATTCCTCGTCGCCGAGCAACACCCCGGAGCCGTTCCACGGCCCGCGTTTTCCGGCGGCGACGATCCGCGACAATGTCGAGGCAGTGCACGCGCTGCTCCTCTCCCTCGGCATCAAGCATCTCCGTGCGGTGGTCGGCTTCTCGATGGGAGCGGAACAGGCCTTCCAATGGGCGGTGAGTCATCCCGATTTTTCCGACCGGATCGTGGCCACCTCCGGCACGGCGAAATGCTGGCCCCACGGCGTGGTCAGGCTCGAGGCGCAGATCGCCGCCATCGAGCTCGATCCGCTGTTCAAGGGCGGCGATTACACGGTGCAGCCGAAGAAGGGAGTCGAGCTCTTCGGCCTGGTCTGGGCCGGCTGGCTCTTCTCACAGGAGTGGTGGCGTCGGGAGCTATGGCGGAAGATCACGCCGCCTGGGACGACGTTCGACGGCTTCGTGTCCGAGCTGACGAAAGACTTCATCCCGGGCGCCGACGCGAACGATCTGATCCTTCAGGCCCGCATGTGGGAGCACCACGATGTAGGCGGCACCAGGGGCTTCGACGGCCATGTCGAGAAGGCTCTCGCTTCGATCAAGGCAGCGGTGCTCTACATGCCGTCGGAGACCGATCTCTACTTCCCGGTCAGCGACGCGCGATATGAGGCGCGGTTCATTCCGCACGTTACTCTGACGCCGATTCCGTCGATCTGGGGCCATCCCGCCGGCATCGGCCTCGACCCGGCCGATAAGAAGTTTCTCGACCAGAAGATGATGGCATTTCTGGCTGCGCCACCACTTGCAGGACAGCGACGGGACTGACCCTTCGGCGCTCTTGTCGATGCGGGCCAGACGCCGGCCCACCGATGAGAGTGTCAGTCCCCACACCACAGAGAACCTCACACCCAACAAGAGAAGCGTCCGTGGCTATCATCGCAGGGATGAGCCCGGCGATCACGGACCTGGCTGCCACCTTCGTCCGAGATCGGCTCGATCGCTTCGCGGGAGCGGCCTCTTCCGGCTGCGTCCATCAGCGAACGGCGCGAAGCCAGCGGCCTTATATTTGCATTCTTGCGTCGTAGTTCGGATTTTCTCTATCCCACGTCGTACCAATCGACTGCCCGCGCCTTGCGATCGCGACCGGTTGAAGCAGCCCGGAGGCGATCCATGACCGAACCGCTTGGCACTCCAATCCTCGAGATTCAGACCAGCGTTCCTGAATCGAAGCATCCGATCACGAAGGTGCAGCCGCTCGTGCCGGACATTCAGAACTTCGGGCAGGACGTGTTTGACACGGTGCGCGAACCGCTGCTCGTTCTCGATGCCGCTCTGCGTGTGCGATCGGCGAACACCGCGTTTTACAAGACGTTTTGCGTTTCTCCATCGGAAACCGAGAGGCGTCTGATCTACGAGCTCGGTAACGGGCAGTGGGACATTCCGGATCTGCGCACGCTGCTCGAAGACATCGTGCCCGGAAGCTCGGTCTTCAACGACTTCGTCCTGGAGCACGACTTTCCGGAGATCGGCAAGCGCGTCATGTTGCTCAACGCGCGCAAGCTGCACGCCGAGCTCGTGCTGCTGGCCATGGAGGACGTCACGGACCGCCGCCGCGCGCAACATCTGCTCGAGCAGATCGAGACATATGCCCAGGACGTCGTGGACACGGTGCGCGAGCCACTGCTGATCCTCGACAGCAGCCTGCGCGTCCACTCGGCGAACCGCGCGTTTTATCAGACCTTTCACGTCTCGTCGGAAGAGACCGAGAACAGACGCATCTACGAACTGGGCAACGGCCAGTGGGACATTCCCGACCTCCGTACGCTGCTCGAGGACATCGTTCCGATGAGCTCATTCTTCAACGACTTCGAGCTGGAACACGACTTCCCCGTCATCGGACGCCGCGTCATGCTCCTCAACGCACGAAAGCTGCGGCAAGGCAGCCATGCCGATCTGCTGGTGCTGGCGATGGAGGACGTGACCGAGCGGCGGCGCGCCGAGGGAGAGGTAGCCACGGCGAAGGAAGCGGCTGAAACGGCCAACCGGGCCAAGAGTCTGTTCCTGGCCAATATGAGCCACGAGCTCCGCACGCCGCTCAACGCCATCCTGGGCTTCTCCGAAATGCTGCAGGAGGAAGCGGTCGAAAGGAACCTCGAGGACTCTGCCGAAGACCTTCAGAAGATCTCCACCGCAGGCAAACACCTGCTGGGGCTCATCAACGACATCCTCGACCTGTCGAAAATCGAAGCGGGCAAGATGGAATTGCACCTGGAAGCCTTTGACATCTCTTCGTTGATCGCGGAAGTGGCATCGACGATCGAGATGCAGGTCGCAAAAAACGGAAACAGGCTGGGGATCACCTGTGCGCCGAATACCGGCGTCATGCGGGCTGACCTGAGCAAAGTACGTCAGGGGCTCTTCAATCTCGTCTCGAACGCGGCGAAATTTACGCATGATGGACGGATCACCGTCGAAGCCGAGCGACAGATCATGGACGACAGCGAATGGATCATCTTTCGCGTATCGGATACCGGCATCGGACTGAGCTCCGAGCAGATCGTCAGGCTCTTTCAATCCTTCACCCAGGCCGATGCTTCGACCACCCGGAGGTTCGGCGGAACCGGTCTCGGCCTGGCCCTCACGCGCCGCTTCTGCCAGATGATGGGCGGCGATGTCACCGTCCACAGCGTTCCCGGCGAAGGGAGCGTATTCACCATCAAGCTTCCCGCCACAGTCAGCGAACAGGCCGGCGAGTCCACCGCTCCGATCGAGAATCAGCACCAGACGTCGCAGGAACCTCTCGAGGTCGCCGTGCCGAACGACGCGGAGCCGCTTCCTGCGGTCAGGACCTGCGTGCTGGTCATCGATGACGATCCTCTACAGCGCGAACTGATGCGGCGCTTTCTGAGCAAAGAGGGTTTTATCGTTTGCACAGCCGGCAGCGGCGCCCAGGGTTTACGACTGGCCGCACAACTACTGCCGGCGGCCATCACGCTCGATGTGATGATGCCGGAGATGGACGGCTGGAGCGTCCTCGCTGCTCTCAAGGACGATGAGATCTTGTGTGAAATCCCGGTGATCATGTTGACCATGGTGGATGACCCTGAGCGTGGCTTCACCATGGGCGCGTCGGAGTACGCCACCAAGCCGATCAATGGCAGGCGTCTCTCCCAGATCCTGAGAAAGTACACCTGCCAGAGGCCCCCCTGTCCGGTTCTGGTGATCGACGACGATGCCTCGAGTCGGTCGGTGACGCGCGCCCTGCTGGAGAAGGAGGGTCAGGTTGTATCCGAGGCGGGGAATGGAATCGAAGCGCTCCAGAGCATGGAACGGGAAAGGCCCGGCTTGATTTTCCTCGATTTGATGATGCCGGAAATGGATGGCTTCGAATTCGCCGCCGAGGTTCGGCGCCGTCCTGAATGGCGGTCAATCCCGATCGTCGTGGTCACCTCGAGGGATCTCACCAGTGACGATCGGCGCCGGCTGAAGGGAAACGTCGAAAAGATTTTGCAGAAGGGCGGCGATTCGCGCGAGTCGCTTCTGAAGCAGATTCGCGATCTGCTCGCTGACACCAAGGCCACACGCAAAGTGCCACCACCTCAGGAAAACTTGACCCAATGACCACAATTCTCATCGTCGAAGACAACGAGATGAACCGCGACATGTTATCGCGGAGGCTCGAGCGCAAGGGCTACCAGATCCTGATTGCCGTCGATGGACAAATGGGGGTCGACGTGGCCCGGGCAAAGAGCCCGGATCTCGTGCTCATGGACATGAGCCTTCCGGTCGTGGACGGATGGGAAGCCACCCGGCGGATGAAGGCAGACGCCGTCCTCAAACACATCCCGGTCATCGCCCTGACAGCGCATGCCATGGCCAATGACCGAGCCAAAGCGCTCGAAGCTGGGTGCGACGACTACGACACGAAGCCGATCGAATTGCCGCGACTTCTTGCCAAAATCGAGACTCTGTTGCAGGCCGGGACCTCGGAGGCGCCTTGACTGCCGCGCCGCGCTCGGAACCCGATGCCCCGATCGCCTCGGTCCGGAGCAGACTCTCACCGAAGCTTCTCCACGACTTGCGGAGCCCTCTCAATCAGATCATCGGTTATTCGGAGCTCCTGGTGGAGGAAGCGGCCGGGGAGCGCGCCGAGGGCCTTGTGCGCGACCTTCAAAAAATCCGTGCCGCGGGCCACCGCATGCTGGCGATCATCGACCAGAACTTCACCTCAGGCGCGAGGTCGGCCCTCGCCGTTGCTGACGAGGACGAAACGCGCCTATCAGGCTCCATCCCGGTCAGGCCTCGGCCTGCCGTTGCTTCCGGCCTTCTCCTGGTCGTCGACGACGACGCCACCAATCGCGATGTGCTTTCACGCCGGTTGAAGCGGCATGGCCATGGCGTAGAGACAGCCAGCTGCGGAGCCGAGGCTCTACGCCTGTTGAGCGAGGCTGCCTTCGACGTCGTCCTGCTCGACATCATGATGCCCGATATGGATGGCTACGAAGTTCTGAGGCGGATCAAGGCCGACGAGCGGCTGCAGCACATCCCGGTCATCATGATCTCGGCGCTCAACGAAGTGCAGTCGGTGGTGCGCTGCATCGAAGCAGGAGCCGATGATTATCTGGCCAAGCCGTTCAACCCGACTCTGCTGAAAGCGCGCATCGGCGCCTGCCTGGAGAAAAAGCGCGGCCGGGATCGGGAGTCAGCGCTCTTCGAGGAGTTGCAAAGGAATTACAAACAGCTGGAAGAAGTCGAGAAACTGCGCGACGACATGCGGAACATGATCGTTCACGATCTCCGCACGCCGCTCACCGCGGTGATCGTCGGCGTCGAGATGCTGGGAAAATACGGCGCACTGAACGAGAGGCAGCACGACATGATGGCTATCGCGCTCGGTGGAGGGAGAACGCTCCTCGGAATGATCAACGATCTGCTCGATGTGGAGAAGATGGAGTCGGGATCCACGCAGCTGAAGTATGAAGAGCTGTCGGCGGCTGAGCTCCTGGCCGGGGCGGTCGAGCAGGTGGCATCGCTCGCTGAGAATGGGCAGACCGTTCTGGTGACCGACATCGCTTCTGATCTGCCGCTCTTTCGCGGCGATCAGAACAAGCTGAGCCGGACGCTGGTCAACCTCATCGCCAACGCCATCAAGTTCACGCGGGCAGGCACGGTCACCATCTCCGCCTCTCATGGCGACGGCGAAACGATCCGCTTCGAAGTCCGCGATACCGGGAAGGGGATTCCGTCCGAGGCCTTCGAGCGAATCTTCGAGAAATTCGGTCAGCTCGACTCCCGGAACACGGTGGGCACCGGTCTCGGCCTGGCCTTCTGCAAGCTGGCGGTCGAGGCCCACGGGGGCCACATCAAAGTCGAGAGCACACCGGACGCCGGAAGCACCTTTTCGTTCACCATTCCCCTGACCAGGCCCTGAGTCAGGAGCGCTTCTGTGGAAACCAGAAACCAGAAACCAGAACGGCCTTCTTCTGGTTTCTGGTTTCTAGTTTCTGGTTTCTACATCTCGTCGGTCTGAAGGCGTAGCCTCGTTATGGATTGACCTTCGGGACCCGTCCCGGTGTCCATGGGGCGCCGAGGGCGTTGAGGCGTGACTCGACGGAGGCTAGGTCGACTTCGATCACTTTGTGGAGACGGTCGAGGAGCGGGCCGGCCTGCTGTTCCACGATGGCCAGCGCTTCGCGATGCGTAGCCGTTGGGGTCGCCGTCGTGGTGAATCCGTTGACGGCGATGTTGATTCGATCGGTCAGCGACGGCAGCGACGGCTCGTTGTGCCCTTTGAGCACCGGGTCGCCGTTGATCTGCTCGTCGATGTCATGGAGCGCCGTATCGATCGCGTTCACGTCTGCGACCAGCTTCGGATCGGGGCCGGCGATCTGGTCGAGCGACCGTCGGACGTACTTCACGCGCGTGAGCGCTTCGGCGGTGACCTTGCCTGCTCCCATCACCGCTCGCTGAAGGCGGGAAGCTTTCTTCTGGAAATCGAGCACCGCCACCCGGTCGTTGTCCTTCATGGTCGAGAGATAGAGTGGAACGACATTCACCGTCTGCGGCTGCCCTACCTTCGTTTCGACGCCGTCGACCCGTTTCACGAGCTGGACGTTGTACTTGCCGGGCGCGACGAGGGGGCCGTCCGGTGGCGGCGAGAAGACGTCGGGCTCCGGCTCTTTCAGCTCGATCGGCGAGGGCGGGGGATAGCGCAGATCCCAGGCTGCCCGATGAAAGCCGGCCTTGGGAGAGCCTTCGATCCGTCGTACGACGTTCCCTTCCTCGTCGGAAACGACCAGCCCGATCGACGGTTCGAGCTCGCGCTCCTCGGCGCGGAGTTGATCGAGCGTCGGATACTGCACGTGTCCCGGCTCGTTGCCCGATTCCTTCTCGATCTTCGCCTCGTCTGCCCAACGCTGTTTCTTCCGGCTCTTCACCTCTTCCGCGAGGTAGTACGTCAATGTCGCGCCGAACGGGGGATTCGGTGCCGTGAAGTACGAGGCGCCCTGGAACGACTTTTCCGGAATGCCCAGCGGCGCGCGCTCGATATACAGCTCAGCGTCCCGCGCCGGAAAGAGCCTCGTTTCGCCTTTAGCAATCGACGCCGACATCGATCGCAGCGGGGTGTAGTCGTCGAGGATATAGAAGCCGCGTCCGAAGGTCGCGATGGCCAGGTCGTTCTTCCGCTTCTGGATTGCAATGTCGCGTACGGCAATGGTCGGAAACTTGCCACTGAGCTTGATCCAGTTGCTCCCGCCGTTCTGCGTGAAGTAGAGGCCGTACTCCGTTCCGGCGAAGAGGAGCTTGGAATCGGCCGGATCCTCGACGATAGCCCACGTGCTACCGCGCTGCGGCAGGTCGCCGGTGATCGAGGTCCACGTCCTGCCCCGGTCGCTGCTCTTGAAGAGATACGGCTTGAAGTCTCCGGTCTGGTGGTTTTCGTACGCGGCGTAGACGCTGTTCGCGTCCTGGCCGGAGGGGGTCAGGTACGAGACGTAGGATGAGTCCGGGACTCCGGCAATATGATCGATTTTCGTCCAGTGCCCGCCACCGTCCTCGGTCACCTGAATGAGCCCGTCGTCCGTACCGGCCCAGATCAGCCCTTCCTTCAGCGGTGATTCCGCCAGGGAGACGATGTTGCCGTAGAACGAGGTGGATGAGTTTTTGGCCACGGCGTCGATGCCCCAGACGCGTCCCATCACCGGAAGCTCGTTGCGGTTGATATGGCGGGTTAGATCGGGGCTGATCACCTTCCATGTGTTTCCGCGGTCATCGCTCCGGAAGAGGTATTGCGTGGCGAAGTAGAGACGGTTGCTGTCGTGCGGGCTGACGATGATCGGCGAGTCCCAGTTGTAGCGGAGAGGGTCGAGGTTGCCGGTCGGCTGTGGCTGGATGTCGAGAGCCTCACCGCTGCGTTTGTCGAAGCGGACCAGACCGCCGTATTGCGACTCGGCATAGACGATGTTCGGATCCTTCGGGTCGGGCACCGAGCGGAATCCGTCGCCCCCCTGCGTCACGTACCAGTCGGCGTTCGTGATGCCCTGATTGCTCATGGTGCGCGCCGGACCGCCGAGGCTGAAGTTGTCCTGCGTGCCGCCATAGACGCTGTAGAAGGGGAGGGCGTCGTCGGCAGCGACGCGGTAGAATTGCGTGACCGGCAGGTTGGCCTTGAAGTTCCACGATGCGGCGCGATCGAACGACTCGTAGAGGCCGCCATCGCAGCCGACGATCAGGTGGTCGCTCGAGGCCGGATCGATCCACACGAGGTGGTTGTCGGGATGCTTCCACTTCTCCTCGAGCTTGCGCCAGGTCTTCCCGCCGTCGTCCGAGACCTTGATCCAGACGTCGGCCGAATAGATGCGGTCGTCGTCGTTCGGGTCGACGAAGATCTCGGCGTAGTATTGCGCGCCGGGAGCGGAGTAGTCGTTCATCTTCTCCCAGGTCGCTCCACTGTCCCTGGAGCGGAAGAACCCGCCCCCTTTGCGCGTCGCCTCGATCGTGGCGTACATGATGCGCGGGTTGTTCCGGGCAATTGCGATGCCGATGCGCCCCATCTCTTCTTTGGGCAGACCTTGCTCGCTGTCGAGCTTCGTCCAGTTGGCGCCGGCATCGGTCGACCTGTAGATGGCCGACTCCGGACCGCCATCGATGAGGGTGAAGACGTGTCGACGCCGCTGGTAGGCGACGGCGAAGAGGACATCGGGATTGGAGGGGTCGAGGGCGATGTCGCTCACGCCGGTGTTGGCGCTGATCGTCAGCGACGCTTTCCAAGTCTTGCCACCGTCAGTCGTCTTGTAGAGACCGCGGTCGCCGCCCGGAGCCCAGAGCGGGCCTTGCGCCGCAACATAAACGACATTGGAGTCCCGCGGATCGACGACGATCTTGCCGATGTGCTCGGACTTTCCGAGCCCGACGTTCTTCCAATGCTTTCCGCCGTCGACCGACTTGTAGAGGCCATCGCCCATGGAGACCGATCGCTGGCTGTTGTTCTCGCCCGACCC
>JADGNX010000447.1 GCA_017883265.1 Thermoanaerobaculia bacterium | reverse complement strand
CCACGGATCACCGCGGTGACGATCCGCGACGCGGCGGGCGGCGGTATCGACGCGGACGCCGTGCGCGCCGCAATGGCCTCCATGTCATCGACGGGGGAGGCCGGTCATGTGCCGGTCGGGTCGCGGTCCATCCCGGTGAACGTCCGGCTGGCGTCGCGGCGTCTCGAAGAGGTTCCGGTGCGATTGAAAAACACCGTGGTCTCGCTACGGTCGGTCGCTACGGTCACGCGCAAACTGGGCGAGCCCCGCTCCCTGTCATGGCGCGACGGGAGGCCTGCGGTATTCATCGAGATGACACGGGACCCCGGCGTTTCGCTCCTTGCCTTCGATCGCCGCGCGGCGCAGGCCGTTACGAGCCTTGCCAGGCGACGCGGAGCGCAGGCCGAAGTGATCTGGAGCGAAGCGGCACTCTTGCGAAAACTGATGCTTCGGCTGGCGATCGCATGTGCCGCTGGGATCCTCTTCATGGCCGCCGCCGGCTGGCTGCTGGCCGGGTGGAGCGGAACATCTATCGCGGCACAGCCTCCGCTGGCGGTCTGCTGCTGCTTGAATCTCTTCTGGATGGCCGGACTTCCGTTGGACGCGAAGACACTGCTCGCTGCCGCAATCGCGATCGCCGCCTCGATTCCATTCGTGATGATCGATCGATTCGCAACGCGCGGCACGTCGCTACTGGCAGCCGCCGGACTTCCGTTCGCGATCCTTTTGCCGATGGCCATCGCTTTCGGAAGCGGGCGTCTCGCCCCGTTTCTCAGCAGGCCGGCGATCGCCTTCGCCCTTGCCTGCATTGGCGCTGTGGCCGCGGCGAGACTGGCGGGACCGCCGCCGGCGACGAGGAGCGGCCTTCCTGCTGGTGGCGCAAGCGGCACCCTGCGTCGACGGTTCAGGATGCCGTTGCCCTCGCCGCTGCTCCGCCAATCGCCGGCAGTCGTCCTCGTTGCCGGAACAGTGATGTGGGGCCTCCTGAGCTGGTTCGGCCCGGTGCTCGATCCGCGCGAGCCCGATCGCGGCG
The DNA here is from genome assembly GCA_017883265.1 of Thermoanaerobaculia bacterium. Taxonomy (GTDB): domain Bacteria; phylum Acidobacteriota; class Thermoanaerobaculia; order Gp7-AA8; family Gp7-AA8; genus JADGNX01. The sequence goes on along the minus strand of JADGNX010000447.1, from coordinate 1,639 downwards.
ATTCGGGCGAGCTGAACCTGCGGATCGCTCTTCCCGCGGCCTCGACTCTGGCCCAGACCGCGGGGGTCGTCGAGCCGTTCGCCGCGCGTCTGCGAAGCATGGACGGAGTCCGTCATTTCTGGAGCACGGCAGAACCGGGAACCGCGCTACTGACCATCGAGCTGACGCGCGACGCCAGACCTCGCGCCGCGACCGATCTGCTGCGCGATCGCCTTCGCCGTATACCGATCGGAGCCGCCCTTCTGACCATCGATGACAGCCCGCCGAGGAGGGCGATGTCGATGACCGATGATGACGAAGAGAAGGCAACGGCCGAGCCCGACGGTTCGCGATATCGCGTAGTGGTTCGAAGCGGGAACGTCGAGGATCTGCGGGCCGCGCTCGACCGCATCGACACCCGGCTGACGGACCTCGTCGGATCGAGGCTGATTCATCCCCAGTGGGCTCCTCTGACGAGCCGGATCGAGCTGCGTCCTCACGTGGGGTCGGAAGCGAGAGTTACTGCGGCCGCTGCGGCGCTGAGGGAGCGGAGTCTGCCACCGAGCGAGAGCGAGGCTGGCGACGGCTCCCTTCTGAGTGTGATCGCGCCGCACTCCCCGGCATCGCCCGATGCCGTGCCGTTCCGGGAGGACCTGCTCGGTCGTCCGCTGGAGACGCCCGGTGGGCCGCTGGTCATCGCCTCGAGCTTCGCGATCGACCATCGTTTCGTCGTACCACGCGTTGAACGGGAGCTCGGACGCTTTGTCCTGCCGATCGAGATGTTCATCCTCGCGCCGAACCGCGAAGAGATCGTCATCAAACGCCAGAAAGTCGATCGTGCCCTCTCGCGTCTGGCCCTACCGGCCGGAACCACGATCACGCGCCCTTCGCTTTCCGCATGGACGTTCTCATCGGAGAAACTTCGGATGGTCGCACTCGCTTCGTTCATCCCAATCCTGCTTGCGACATTGGCGGCGTCACTCCTCAACTCGGTTGCCGGAGTGGTCCTCGTGGCGGTCCCGGCAGCTCTCGGCCTTGCTCTGGCGACGCCGCTCCTTTTTGCGACCAGGCGCGGCGTCGACGAGCTCACGCTCTTCGCAATCGCCGCTGCAGTCTGCTGGGTGTCGGCTGTTGCGACAGCCACTGCGCTACGCGCTCTTCGCGCGTCGAGCGGCCTGGCAACGCTACGGGCCACCGTAAGGCAATTTCCCCCGGCCGCGGCCGGCGCCCTGGTGGCCGGCCTGCTGCTGATCGGCACCGGCTCGTCCGGCGATCGTGTCGATGACGTCTGGAGCACTCCGTTGCTGGCCGCCGGAGTGGTGGCGTCGGGAGGGGGACTGGCCGCAGCGCTTCTTCCGGCGGCGCTGCTGTTGACGGCGCGCGACCTCCGGCGACGAGCCACGGGAGAAGCGCGGCAGAAACGCAATCCAATTGCGTGGCTCGATCCGGGCATGCCGACGCTCACCGTCCGTTCGTTGTCGAAACGATATCGATCCGGCTTCCAGGCCCTTCATCGGATCAATTTCGAGCTCGGTCCCGGAATTACGGGCTTGCTCGGAGCGAACGGCGCCGGCAAGACGACTCTGCTGCGAATCATCAGCGGCCTCCTGGCGCCGACGCGGGGCCAGGTTCTCTTCTGCGGCGTTCCGGTCGAACCGGA
>JADGNX010000146.1 GCA_017883265.1 Thermoanaerobaculia bacterium | reverse complement strand
GACGCGCATCTCACGAAGTCGCTGCGGCCCCGAGCGCAGAACGCCGGCCACGACCTGCACGACCGAGGCTCCGCACATCACCGCCTTGATGGCGTCTGTGGCCGTGTGAGCTCCGCCGGTCACCGCGAGCTGCGTCCTGCTCAGCAGCCCGGACAGGATTGCAAGCCATCGCAGCCGAAGCAGAATCTCGCGCGAGTCCGAGAGTCGCATCTCGGTGATCACTTCGAGGTTCTCGATGTCGATATCGGGCTCGAAGAAGCGGTTGAACAGAACGAGGCCGTCGGCGCCTGCTTCCTGCAGCGCGGCGGCGAAGTGCGGTAGCGAGGTGTGAAACGGCGAGAGTTTGATGGCAATCGGAATGGTGAGCTGCTGGCGAAGCTCGCGGACCATTTCAACGGTTTCACTTTCGATCTCGGCGCCGCTCACCCGCTCGTTCATCGGAACGTCGAAAATGTTGAGCTCCAGCGCATCGGCTCCGACCTCCTCGATGGCCCGGCCGTAACTGAGCCAGCCGCCCAGCGAGGTGCCGTTCAGCGATCCGATGACCGGAATCCTGACGGCCATTTTGGCCCGGCGGATTCCTTCGAGATATTGCTCCGGGCCGATCTTGAAGTCGGACGGCTCGGGCATGAAGTGGGTAGCCTCCGCGTACATTTCCGCGTGCGACTCCATGGCGGCGAACGTGGCCATGGCCTCTGTGTCGAGCTGCTCTTCGAACAGTGAGCGGAACACGATTGCCGCTGCACCTCCGTCCTCGGCACGGCGAATGCCGTCGAGCGAGTCGGCCTGAGGGCTCGCGCCGACGATCAGCGGATGCTCCAGCTCCAGACCGAGGTAGTTCACCTTCATGTCGATCATCGAATCACTCCTCATTCTTTGGCGCGGATGCGCTGGCGGCCATTCCGCTCTCCACGGCAGCCTCCAGCGGCTTCGGAAGACGCAAGGTGGCCATATGCTGGTAGGTTGCGATCCGCCGTTCGGCCGAAAGCTGCGAGCGGCGGGCAAAGTCGCGGAAGCGCTCGGGATCGATTCGCTCGACCATCCGGAAGCGCGCCTCGTTCCTCATGTAGTCCTGCACCGGGATCTTTCCGCCGGGCATGTCGACCACCAGCGGCGGCTCGCCCGCGGCGATCCGGCGCGGATCGAAGCGAAACACCGGCCATACGCCGCTGTCGACGGCGCGCTTCTGCTGATCGAGCCCGAAGGCCATGTCATAGCCATGCGCGATGCAGTGGCTGTAGGCGATGATGAGCGACGGCCCCGGATAGGCGTCCGCTTCCATGAGAGCGCGTACAGTCTGCGCATCGCGGGCACCGAAGGCGATGGAGGCCACGTACACATGGCCGTAGTTCATGGCCATCAGCCCGAGGTCCTTCTTGTCGGCAGTCTTGCCATGAGAGGCGAACTTCGCCGCCGCGCCGAGCGGCGTGGCTTTGGACGCCTGCCCCCCGGTGTTGGAGTAGACCTCGGTGTCGAGCACCAGCACATTGAGGTCGTAGTTGAGCGACAGGACGTGATCCAGACCGCCATATCCAATATCGAAGGCCCAGCCGTCGCCGCCGAGCAGCCACACGCTCTTACGCACGAGATAGTCGGCGATCGGCTCGAGGCGGCGCGCTTCGAGCGACTGGATGGGTTTCAGGAGCTCGTGCAGCGAGGCCACGCGCGAGCGCTGCTCGGCGATTCCCTTCTCCGTCGTCTGGTCCGCCGTCAGCAGCTCGTGCACCAGGTTCTCACTGAGCGCCGAGGCCAGCGACCCCAGGAGCGATCTGGCCTGCCCGATCTGCGTGTCGATCGCCAGGCGGAAGCCGAGCCCGAACTCCGCGTTGTCCTCGAAGAGTGAATTCGACCAGGCCGGACCTCGTCCCTCGCTGTTCTGCGAGTAAGGGGTGGTCGGCAGATTGCCGCCGTAGATCGAGGTGCAGCCGGTGGCGTTGGCGATGAGCAGCCGGTCGCCGTAGAGCTGCGTGAGGAGCTTGATGTAGGGCGTCTCACCGCAACCGGCGCAGGCGCCGGAGAACTAGAAGAGCGGCTGCAGGAACTGCGTTCCCTTGACGTCGAGGCGCGGAAGGGCGGTGCGGTCGAGCTCGGGAAGGTCGAGGAAGAATGCGAAGTTGGGCCGCTCGATCGCGGCGTGCTCCGACAGCGGCTGCATGTTGATGGCCTTGTGCTTCGGGTTCGTCTTGTCCTTGCCGGGGCAGACGTTCACGCAGAGGTTGCAGCCGGTGCAGTCCTCAGGCGCAACCTGGATCGTGTAGGCCATTCCCTTGTAGTCATTCCCCTTGTAGTCAACCGCCTGGAACGCATCGGGGGCACCGGTGAGGGCATCCTTGCCATACACCTTGGCCCGGATCGCTGCGTGCGGGCAGACGAATGCGCACTTGTTGCACTGGATGCAGAACTCCGGATCCCAGATCGGGATCTCGATCGCGATGTTGCGCCGCTCCCACTGCGTGGTCCCGGTCGGCCAGGTGCCGTCGGGGGCAAACGCGCTCACCGGAAGGAGGTCACCCTTCCCGGACATCATCACGGCCGTGATCCGCTGCACGAACTCGGGTGCCTGGGCCGGGACGACTGGCATAGGCGCGCGTGTCGTGGTCGCCGTCGAAGGGAGCTCGACCTCATGCAGGTTCTCCAGAGTGAGGTCGACCGCGGCCCAGTTGCGGCGCACCACTTCGTCACCTTTGCGGGCGTAGCTCTTCTCGATCGACTGCTTGATCTTGGCGATCGCTTCATCGCGCGGCAGCACTCCCGAGAGGGCGAAGAAGCAGGTCTGCATGATGGTGTTGACGCGGCCACCCATGCCGGTCTGAATGGCCACGCTCGACCCGTCGATGACGTAGAGCTTCACCTTCTTCTCGATCATCTGCTCCTGCGCGTCGCGCGGCAGCTTTTCCCACACCTCGGCGGCCGCGTGCGGTGAGTTGAGGAGGACCACCGCGCCGGGGCGCGCATAGTCGAGGACGTTCATCCGCTCGAGGAAATGGAACTGATGACAGGCTACGAAGCCGGCGTTCTTGATCAGATACGTCGACCGGATCGGCCGCGGCCCGAAGCGCAGATGCGAGATGGTCATGGCACCCGATTTCTTCGAGTCGTAGACGAAGTAGCCCTGCACGTAAAAATCCGTCTCTTCGCCGATGATCTTGATCGAATTCTTGTTGGCGCCGACCGTGCCGTCCGCACCCAGCCCGAAGAAGACCGCACGAACGACGTCGTCCGGCTCGATGTCGAATTCGGGGTCGTACTCGAGAGAGCGATGCGTGACGTCGTCGACGATCCCGACGGTGAAGCGACGGCGCGGCTGCCTGGCCTCCAGCTCATCGAGAACCGCCTTGACCATGGCGGGGGAGAACTCCTTGCTCGATAGACCGTAGCGGCCGGCGATGACACGCGGCATGGGGAACGGCAGCTGCTCGAGATCCTCCGCCTCGCGCAGCGCCGCGATGACGTCGAGATAGAGCGGGTCGCCGATCGCCCCCGGCTCTTTGGTGCGGTCGAGGACGGCGATGGACTTGACGCTCTTCGGCAGCGCTCCGATGAAGTGCTCCACGGAAAACGGCCGGTAGAGACGGACGGCCATGACCCCGACCTTCTCGCCTTTGGAGACCAGATAGTCGACTGTTTCCCGCGCCGTCTCGACGCCTGAGCCCATGAGGACGATCACGCGCTTCGCCTCGGAATGTCCGTAGTAGTCGAAGAGACCGTACTTGCGGCCTGTGCGTTTGGCGAAGCTCTCCATGGCCTCGGCCACGTGTGCGGGGCAGGCGTCGTAGAACGGGTTCGAGGCCTCGCGCGCCTGGAAGAAGGTGTCAGGATTCTGCGCGCTGCCGCGAAGCACCGGCCGGTCCGGGGTGAGCGCCCTGTCGCGATGCTGCCTGACCAGCTCTTCAGGGAAGAGTGCGCGCAGGTCATCATCCGACAGCACCTCGATCTTCGCCACCTCGTGCGAGGTGCGGAAGCCGTCGAAGAAGTGGAGAAAAGGAATGCGGCTGCGGAACGACGCCACCTGCGCGATCAGCGCGAAGTCGTGTGCTTCCTGGACGGACGTTGACGACAGGAGGCCGAAGCCGATCTGCCGGCAGGCCATGACATCCGAGTGGTCGCCGAAGATCGACAGGGCGTGCGTGGCAAGCGTTCGCGCTGCCACGTGCATGCAGTACGCGGTCAGCTCCCCCGCGATCTTGTACATGTTCGGGATCATGAGCAGCAGGCCCTGCGACGAGGTGAAGGTCGTGGCCAGGGCACCGGCCTGTAACGCGCCATGGACGGTTCCAGCGGCTCCGGCCTCGGACTGCATTTCCACCACCGTGAGCGGACGTCCCCAGATGTTGAGATCTCCGCGAGCGGACCACTCGTCGGCCAGCTCGCCCATGGTGGACGAGGGGGTGATCGGATAGATCGCGGCAACTTCGTTGATGCGGTACGCCACCGACGCCGCCGCTTCGTTCCCGTCAACCGTCATCTGTTTCTGCAATGTCATGAAGCCTCCCCGTACGCCACGCATCAGACCCGAGATCACGAATCCGCGCGGGGAGGGCCGTTACCAGGCCATGTGTCAACGGTCACACCCCCGGCGCATGTAACCAAGAATAGAAGGCTTAACGCCGAAACGAAAGTGGAGCGGCGCCCGCCTCGACCGCCCGACCGCTCGGCGTCGAGCCGAGCGGCGCCGCTTCCCCAACATGCGACCCATGTCGGCAAGGACAGTCGACCCCGGCAGGGGGTCAACGCGCCCGGTGACGCGTTGCGGCGCGTCATCCGTCGTAGACTGGGCGAACATAGTTTAATTAAGGAGGCTCGACGATGAGATGGCCCCTCATTGCTTCTCTGCTCGCATTCGGATGCTCCCTCTCTCTCCACGCCTCTGATTCGGCGAACGTTGCCGCGCTCGCTGAGTCTTACGACCATCCGAGCCTTGCTCCCGCTGCGCGTGTCGAGGGACTATCAATCGGCATCGGCCACATGACATTCGAATTGACCTCCGGGTCCGCGGCGGCCGTGAGCGCAGGGAACCAGATCGTCGGACTCTTCTTCCGCGGAACAGGCAGGTATGTGTATGAAACCGCCGACACCGACGAGGCCACGATCGTGGCCTTCGAGTCGAAGAAAATCCTGGGCAAGACAGCCGAGAAACAAGGCGACACGCTGACCATCCGCTCTGACTTCACCGAGCTCTATCTTCTGACCGGAAAGGTACCGATTCCCGACCTGACCGCCGGCGGCGGAGGTTCCCTCGACGAACACTTCAAGAAGCATCAGGAGAAATTCTCGCGCGTACGCCTGATGCCGTCGTCGCACCTGCTCATTCGTCAGCGTCTCGACCGGCCTGTCTCACTAGTCGCCGTCGCTGAGATCGACGCCGCCGATGCCGCTGTCTACGTCTACGACACCATCGAGTCAAAGTCCGAGGAGCTCATCGGCTTCACCCACCGCCGCGAGATCGCCAACCGGGAGCTTGCCAGCGCCTGGTTTCCTGCCATCGTTTCCGAGCAGCCGATTGGCCGGAGCGGCCGCTCGTTTGTCGAGCCTGCCTACCTTCTGGCCGATCTTGACTACACGCTGACGGCTGGCGATCGAGAGGCCGCTACCCTGTCGATCACGGAGACCATCGTGCCACGCACGATTCCTCAGATCTCGTACCGCTTCGATCTGCTCTCCAACGTCTGGGACACGAACGGCCGCTCCAGAGAGCTCCATCTCCTCTCCGTGAGAGATGAGGCCGGCCACGACGTGCCGTTTCACTTCGCAAAGAACAGCCTGATCGTCGGACTTCCGCAAAAGACAAAAGACCCGTTCAAGCTCCACTTCGAAATTGCCGGCGACTTCCTCTTCCATCCGCACTCGGACAGCTTCTGGGAGCTGGGTACGGAGGCCTGGTTTCCGCAACCCGATCTGAACGGTCAGTACTACACAATCCACTCGATCGTGAAGGTGAAGCAGCCGTACACCGCGTTCGCCCCCGGCGACACCGTCGCGCGCAGGCAGGAGGGGGACTACAACGTCGTCGAGAACAGGCTCGACAAACCGGTGCAGTTCGCGGTCGTCCTGGCCGGGAAGTACGGTGTCTCCGAAGAAAAACATGAGGACATCACCATTCGTGTGGCCACGTACGCCAGCCAGAACGACCACGCCATGAAGCAATTGAGCAATCTGGCCTACAAGATGATCAAGTTCTACGAGTCATGGCTGGGACCCTTTCCCTTCAAGGAATTCAACATCATCGAGATTCACGAGCTCGGCTTCGGTCAGGCGCCCCCTGCCACGATGTTCATCACCAAGGAAGCCTTCAACCCCCTCTACGGCGAAGACAATCAGATCTTCTCGAAAGGGATCAATGAACGCTTCGCGCATGAGATCGCCCACCAGTACTGGGGGCACGTGGTGAAGATGGGCAGCGCCGAAGAGCAGTGGATCACCGAGGCCTTTGCCGAGTATTCGGCGTCACTGGTCATCAAGAGGCTCAGAGGCCAGTCGTCCTACGATTCGCTGCTCTCGACGTGGCGCGCCAATGCCAACGACGCCGCCAGGATCTCGCCGATTCCGCTGGCCAACCGGCTCAGCGTCCCCGAAGACCAGGGCCGAGCTTTCCTCGACCGAACCTTTCTCATCTACGACAAGGGTGCGTACATTCTCGCGGTGCTTAACAGGCAGGTCGGCGACACCAAATTTCTGACCTTCATGCGCTCGCTGCAGGGAATGTTTGCATGGAAGTATCTGACCACGATAGACATCGCCAAAGTGATGCAGAAAGTCGACGATGGCAAAGACTACGGCCCCTTCTTCGAGCGGTATTACTGGGGAACGGAGATGCCGACCATGCCGAAAAACTGAAGAAGGTGAGCACCGACCGTTCATCAGCGGCTGGGTTGCCCGGCGATGTGATCGAGCTTTCTCTCCAGACGATCCAGTCTGTCGAGAACCTCCCGGTGCTCTCGTGCCTCCGTGGACGGGATCTTTCCCTGGATGAAGAAGTTTCCGTTCGACTCCAGCACGCAGGTATCGATCTCATCGAGGGATGCGAACCCCTGGCGGTGAGCCATGGTGAGCAGCTCGCTCTCGTTGAGCAGCTCGCTGGCCAGGGCCTTTCGGTCGACGCAGCCCTTGTCGACCAGCACTGTCGGCGATCCCTCGAAGAGCTGATCGATCCTCCGGTGCCGCAGCAGAAAGCGGACCACGAGGTAATTCGTGAGAAGCAGCGAGACCGCGCCGATGAGTCCTCCGCTGACCGAGTTGTCGTCACCGATGATCGCGTTCTGCACCGTATTCGAGAGCGACAATAGGACGACCAGATCGAACGGATTGAGCTGCGCCAGCTCTCGTTTGCCGAAGACCCGGATCAGAATGACCAGAGCGGCGTAGACGATGATCGGCCGTACGATCTTCTCGATCAGCGGCAGATTCAGGATGAACATGTCGTGCAGCGGCTGAAGGACCTCTCGAGGCAGAGCGATCACAGTTTCCCTCCGTGAATATGTGCGCAGCGGGGCAGTGGAACCGATGTCAGTTCGATCCGACCTTTGAAGATGATGCCACGCAACCGCGGTTCGCAGAGCGGGTTGCGATACAGTTCGGCCGCTGAAGTTTCCCCATACGAGGTGAGAGCCATGCCCGAGGAGTCGGAAATCGATACCGAGCACCTGCACGAAGCGATTCATGAAGAGCTCGAGCGGGAAGGGGCGCCACTCATCCGGCGCATCGCACTGACTACGGCGCTCTTCGCGGCCCTGGCCGCAATCGCGTCGCTGATGGCCGGCAGCACGGTCAACGAGGCCCTGGCTCTGAAGACGGACGCGACCCGTCTTCAGGCCGAGGCCTCGGATCAGTGGGCGTACTACCAGGCCAAGGGAATCAAGGCCGTGCTGCAGGACGCGGCAGCCGCCTCATGGCAGGCCGCCGGTCAGCCCGTGCCGCCCCAGATCGTGAGCACGAAGGCGCGGTACACGAGCGAGCAGAAGGAGATCGAGAAGAAGGCGCGTGAGCTCGAGAAGTCGCGGGACGAAAGCTCAGCGGAGGCCGCTCATCTGCTGCATCGGCACCACGCCTTCGCCGCTGCCGTGGCCCTGCTTCAGGTAGGCATCGCCCTCGGCGCAATCGCAGCGCTCACCCGCTTGCGCCTCGCATGGATCGGCTCCTGCCTCCTCGGCGCCGCGGGAATCGTCCTGTTCGTGCTGCCCTGGATCGGCTGAACGGCGAACCAAAACGGATTGCTGGTTTGCCGGGATTTGAACCCGCAGGTTAATGCTCGAGAAGGCGGATGACGTCGCGGATTACGTGCGTTTTGGAATCGACTAGAGCGACGTGACCGCCTACGGCCACATAGCTGTGATTGCGTGGCGGGGCCGGCAACTGACGCCGCAGATCAGAAGGCACGGCATGACTCCTCCTGCGAAGATCCTGCGGCAGTACCTTGCCCGGCTGCAGACGCGACTCCTGCTCGGAGGACAGACGATCCTGGCTCCGAAGTCCCGCCGGCGCGTGGCTCTGATGTTGTTTGTACCAATCGCTTGTAACCTGCCGGTCGTGCTGATCGAACTGCGTATGCTCCTGCGCCGAAACGGTCGTAGCAACGAAAAGTGCCACCACGAAACCCACTGCATGATGTGCTTTCATCGGAAGAGGACCCTCCTGGATCCCGCCGAACGTTCTGCACTCTGCGCGCCAAGCTTACGGTTGGGTAATCTGATCGAGATGCGAGGCCTCGAGGTTACGGCCCGCGAAGTGGAGCGGCGGCCGCTCCGGCCGCCGAACCGCTCGGCGTCGAGCCGAGCGGCGTCCTGTACAGAAAGTTGATTGAAGCGCGCCACCCGCTGTCATCCCGAGCCAAGGACGTCGCTGGGCGGCGCGCCTGAGGGAAAGAAACGGGGGCGCGACGAATTCGGCGATATCGATAGCCGCGGAGCGGCGAGCGTCTCGGTAGCCCAATGCGTGAGGGCCTGTTGCCCAACGCCGTT
>JADGNX010000446.1 GCA_017883265.1 Thermoanaerobaculia bacterium | reverse complement strand
CGCGAAGCGAGCGATCACGAACCGTTCAGGTAAGCAGCGCAAAGCGAGAACACGCCGTGAGCCATCCGAACCGGCGTTCAACAATTTTTCACTTCACTCTTCATCCTTCACACTTCTTTGGTGCCGGGCCAGGCGTTGTAGAAAATCCGAGGCCAGTCCTCCCGAAGTCCGGCGAAGAGAGAGGAAGTAGGCGGCAATGGCGATCGCTCCGCCTACCCAGGCCAGCGCGCCGAGGTTGGGAAAGAACGGCCAGAGCAGCCAGAAAAATGCACCGACGACTCCTGCCGCGAGCAGAAGGATCCGCTGAATCTTTGGAGCGTCGACATCGCGATCGCAGACCAGGCGCACAGTTGCGCCTTCGTCCGAAACCGCCCACGACAGCCGGCAGGCGATTCCACCGCTGGCGGCCACTCCGCGGCGAAGCGGCAGCTCGAACTCGATGCTCTCACCCGATGTTGAGCTGATCGACCCGCCGTAAAGCTCGACCAGGTCATGAACCGCAGCCGGGAGTCCGGCAGGCGGCACGCGCTCCTCGATAAATTCGGTTGGCTCCCCGGTAGTGCTCATGACGGATTCCCCAGCCACGACTCGAGCCGGCCGCGTTGCCCGGCATCGGCGTCCGCGGCGATGACCATCGAGATCTCCACGGATTGATAAGGAGCTGGCTCGGCGTGAAGCGTCCGGAGCTGACCACCCCGGGCGATCAGGATGTCCAGGTGTCTCGTTCCTGCCAGACCACGGAGAGCCGTCTTCAGTTCCGACTGCGTCGTGACTCGGATGTCCGCGAGGGCCACGATCTCGTCCGCCGGCAGCAGGCCGGCACGGGCTGCCGCTCCCCCCTGCACGACCGACTCGACGAAGAGCCGTTCCGAGACCGCTCGCACCGAAAGCTGCAGCCCCGGCTCGGCAGCAGCGGGAAGCCGGCGGAGCTCGACCCCGGCCGTCGCAAACAGCTCCTCGTACGGGAGCGGCTCGGTACCGTCTACATACTTTCGGAAGAAGGGCTCGATCCCGTCGCCGGCGATTCTGCGCACAGCGGCTTCGAAACCATCTTCCGGGATGCCGCTCTTCCCGCTGCCGTACTTCTTCCAGAGCGCCTGCATCACGTCATCGAGCGACTTCCTGCCACCGGTCATTTCGCGTATCTGCAGATCGAGAAGGACGCCGACGATCTCCCCCTTGTTGTAAAACGAGATCCAGGAGTTCGCCTTGTCGTGCATCTGTGCCGGCTCCTGCAGCCAGCTGTCGAGGCTGGCCTGGGCCAGCGAGAGATGCTCCCTCCCGGGCGATGACTCGAGTGTGCTGATCTCGCGCGCCAGGTGACGCAGGTATCTCTCCCTGGTCCAGAGCCCCGACCGGACGAGCGTTCCTTCGCCGTAGTACGAGGTGATCCCCTCCATGACCCAGAGAAGGCGCGTGGGCGTCTCGACGGAGTAATCGTATGGCCTGAAGCGCTGCGGCATGATCCGCTTCACGTTCCAGAGGTGGAAGAGCTCATGCGAGGTGATGGCCAGGGTGTGATCGAACCCCTCCTCACCGGGTCGGGCGCCGAGGAGGTCGGCGCGCCGCAGAATGATCGACGACGAATCTTCATGCTCCACGCCGTGCCATACGTTGCCGACGTGAAAGAGGAGGCGGTATTCGTCCAGGGGCAGGCCGCCGAAGAGCGCCGCCTGGCTGGCCACGATGGTCCGCGCAGGCTCTACGAACTGTCGGGTATCGATGCCATCCGCGTTCTGAAAAACGAGGTAGATATGAGCTCCTGCCTCTTCGAAGATATGGGTGCGCAAGTCCGGAGCGATGATGGTTGGCGAGTCGATCAGATGATCGTAGTCCCGCGCCAGACGCAGCTCCGATCCGTCCGCGGCGGCACCGCCGGCCCGAGGAAGCTGCGTCTCGACGTCCCATCCCTCCGGGACCTGCAGCAGGAGGTCGGCCGGCTCGTTGCGCCGGTCGACGACCATCATAAAAAGGTTCGATCCGTTGAAGTACGCTTCGCGCTCGTCCAGAAAGCTGGAGCCGGCATCGAGAGTCCCGGCGAAGAATCGGTAGCGAACCACGATCTTCGTTCCGGCCGCTGCTTCCACCCGCCACCGGCTCTTCCCGACTTTCTGGATCGGAAGCACCCTGCCGCGGGAGTCGGAAGCCTCCCACTGGCGAACGTTGGCCGCGTAATTCTGAATGAGGTAGCGGCCAGGCCGCCACGCCGGCAGCGACAGCTCCGGATCCTGGCGCGCGGCGGTGAACCGGATCGCCACATCGAAAAGGTGGCTGTTTGGCTCGCGCCACGAAAGCGCGTAGTGGACTGACGTCCGTTTTCGGGGCAATCGGCTCTCCTCCACTCGGGAGTCGCGGGGAGTCTCTCACGAAAGAGGTGTGACCCAGTAGACGGTGCGAGTGATCGGTCCGATGTCGTAGCAGACAAGCAGCTACGAACGTACAGGTTGACGAGACTCCGGGCGATACTGTCAGTCGCGGAGCGGCGACATCTCCGTAGCCCAGTGCGTCACGGTTCGTTGCCCAACGCCGGTTTGACAGGTATCACGACCACACGCCTGCACACGAGCACGCTGGAGGCGTGCCGGAAATTAGCCGGTGGCAAGCGCCTTTGGCGCGCCGCCACCGGAACCGAGCGGCAAGGACAGTCGACCCCGGCAGGGGT
>JADGNX010000145.1 GCA_017883265.1 Thermoanaerobaculia bacterium | reverse complement strand
GAGCTTCGATCAGTGCGTCATTCCGGCGGATCGTGATCGGAATCAGATCGCGCACGGCCGCGATCTCGCGCGCCAGTGCTTCACGAAGATCGGCGTCGAGCCGTTCGACGTCTCCCCGCAGGTCGGAACGGACGTGACCGGCCGCGGCGCGAACGTCATCGACCAGATCGAGGGCCGCAAGATTGAAGTCGCGCTGGCGGTCGAGGTCCGGCCCGATGCCGCGCCGGAAGAGCCGTCCTCCCCAGTCGAAGAGGCGTTGCAGCGGCGATTTGGCGCCGCGATATCGGAGGTCTTCGCGCCAGACCTCGCGCCACCCTTCGGCCCCTCCGGGCGGCGAGTCGACATAACGCGGCATCGGCAGCCATTGTAACGTGCGCGACTCACGCCGGGCCGCCCTGCACCGATTGCGCCTCGATGACCATCCGGCTGGGCGGAGGTGGGGGAACCCGATGGGGAAGAAATCCGAGGATGAGCCCGGCCACCAGGCCACCGATGTGAGCGTAGTTGTCGATCATGGGGACTTCGTAGCCGATCACCAGATTGAGAATGACAAGGAAGACAAGCTGATTGACCAGGCTGCGGGTCCACTTCTCATGGCGCCAACGCGGCGATCGCCGGATCGAGAAGATGAACGCGCCGAGGACTCCGAAGACCGCACCGCTCGCTCCGACCGATGCGCCACCCACGTGGAGGGCGCTGGTGATCGAAGCGGCCAGACCTGTGGCGAAATAAACGAAAGCAAGGCGCGGCGCGCCGAACATGACCTCGTAAAGCGTGCCGAGCTGATAGATGGCCCAGAGATTGAGACCGACGTGCAGGTAGCTGGCATGAAGGAACATCGCCGCCAGCAGACGCCAGTAGTCGTGGCGCTCGAAAATCCCGGGGATGATGGCCCCAAGAGCGACAAGGACGTTGCTGTCCTCCAGCGCGCCCCTGGCCACCTCGAAACCGAAGACGATGACGATGACGATCATGATGGCCATGGTCATCGGAGCGCGGGTCAGGCGGATGGTCATCGTTTCTCCAGAATGCCGGAGACTCGCCGCATCAGCATATGTGCCAGCCGAGGAGCGACCTCCTTGAAACGGATGAAGAGATGGGCCGGAAATGGAACGATCCTCCGGTACGTGCCGCTCTCAGCGGCGTCGCAGATGACCCTGGCCACCCGCTCCGGCTTCACTGCCAGAATGAGGCGTGAGGCGCCCGGCATCTTGTCTCGCTCAGCCTTCACGAAGAATTCTGTGTTGGTGGTACCGGGACAGACGCACGAAACGCGGATGCCGCGTCCAGCCACCTCATCGCTGAGCGATTCGGAGAATCCGACCAGAGCGAATTTCGTCGCGCCGTAGCCGCCCATCCGCTCGTAACCCATCAGTCCCGCGATCGAGGCGACGTTCACGATGCGCCCCTCCCTGGCGGCCAGCATATGCGGAAGCGCTGCCTGCGTGCAGTGCACCGCGCCGAAGTAGTTGGTCTCCATCATCAGCTGGAGATCTTCCGGCCGCGCCGTCTCGATCGGGTCGAAGATGGCGAAGCCGGCGTTGTTGATGAGGACGTCGATGCGGCCGTGGATCTCGAGTGCCCGAGCCACGAGGCGCTCACAATCGCCCCGGCGCGTGACGTCGGTAACGATGCTATCCGCCTTCCCTCCACGGCTCCGGCACTCGGCCGCCACCGCCTCGAGACGGTCCTCTCTCCGCGCAGCGAGAACGACCGCTGCCCCGCGCCGAGCGCACTCGAGCGATACGGCCCGTCCGATTCCGCTGGAAGCGCCGGTGATGACAACGATCCTGCCTCTGAGGTTCATGAACTCTTCTGTCAATTTCACCGCGCAGCGAGGGCAGTTTACCTGCTACCGTCCAGCATTTTGTGATGGCATTGACTTTGAAAATAAGCGGCCCCTATACTCCGGTAGCGTCGCGCCGTCCGGGACCTCTGGCCCGTTTCACCGATTCAGGAGGCTTCAAAATGCCGTTCGAGGAAGTCAAAAAGATCTGGATGAATGGCCGTCTGGTCGATTTCGCCGATGCGAAGATCCACGTGCTGACACACGCGCTTCATTACGGTTCGGGCATCTTCGAGGGGATTCGATGCTACAACACGAAATCATCCGGCCCGGCCATCTTCCGCCTCGATGAGCACCTTCGCCGCCTCTACGACAGCTGCAAGATCTACCGGATGCCGCTGCCGTATACGTTCGACGACTTCAAGCAGGCCTGTCTCGACGTCGTGGCCGCAAACAATTTCGAGGATTGCTACCTGCGGCCGCTCGCCTATCGTGGATTTCACTCCCTCGGCGTCTACCCGGCGGCCTGCCCGGTCGATCTCACCATCGCCGCCTGGAAGTGGGGCAAGTACCTCGGAGTGGAGGCCATCGAGCACGGAGTCGATGTACGCGTCTCCTCCTGGAGCAGGATGGCGCCCAACACCTTCCCTGCCATGGCCAAAGCGACTGCGAATTACATGAACTCCATTCTCATCCGCGAGGAAGCGGCGGCAGACGGCTACGCCGAGGGGATCGCCCTCGACGTCAACGGCTATGTCTGTGAAGGCTCGGGCGAGAATATCTTCCTGGTCCGCGACGGAAAGCTCACAACCCCTCCCCTCGGCGGCTCCGTCCTGCCGGGCATCACGCGCGACAGCGTTATCCGCATCGCCCACGATCTCGGTTTCGAGGTTCTGGAGACTCTGGTGCCTCGGGAGTCGCTCTACATCGCCGACGAAGTCTTCTTCACCGGCACGGCCGCCGAGGTGACTCCGATTCGCAGCATCGACCGAATTTCCATCGGCGAGGGCCGCCGTGGCAGAGTGACGGAGATGATTCAAAAGGAGTACTTCGCCTACATCGGAGGCGAGATTCCCGATCGCTACAACTGGCTCACGCCGGTCTACACCGAGAAGGCGCAGGCCAGACGTCCCAAAGTCGTTGCCGCCGCCGTGCGCTAGAGCCCGCTCGATCAGCGATTCAAATCACCAGGCAACGTTCGCAAAAGTTTATTTGCATTTCTCCGGCGGCGATAGTATTATATGTAAGAATGTCTGCTCGGATTTTCGACGAGGGATTTCCCCTCCAGCCACAGCCCATCCGCGAGGGAGATCTCGACCGGGTTCTCGATCGTCTGGATCGTATGAGCGACCGCGAATTCCGAGGGTTGCAACTCCAGCTCGTAAGCCGCTACCGTTTGAATGAGGACGAGCAGGAGCCCATCGCAGTCGCTTTGAATCGTAAGAATCGCGCGGAAGCCGGCGCTTCACCGGCCCGCCGTCGAGCCGATGACATTCTGATCATGCTCGACCATATCCACGACCCGTTCATCCGCTGACGATCGCTGGAAGGCCCGTATCGGTTTCGAGCTGCCCTTCCTCCGCAATCCACTCTTCGCTTCGAAACGCCCCCTCCCATCGCGCCACGACGACAGTGGCCAGGCAGTTGCCGACCACATTCACCGCGGTCCGCGCCATATCCATCAGCTCGTCCACGCCAAGAATCATGATCACCCCTTCAGCCGGAAGGTTGAACGAGGCGACGGTTCCAAGGAGGATGACCAGAGAAGCGCGCGGAACACCCGCCACTCCTTTCGAAGTGAGCATGAGCGTGAGCATCATGATGATCTGCTGTCCGATGGCCAGGTGTATTCCGGCGGCCTGTGCAACGAACACGGAGGCCAGCGCCAGATAGAGCGTCGTGCCATCGAGGTTGAAGCTATAGCCGGTCGGGAGGACGAATCCTACGATGCGCCGGGGGACGCCGAGACGCTCCATGTTCTCCATCGCCTTCGGAAGCGCCGATTCCGATGAGGTGGTGGCGAAGGCGATGGTGGCCGGTGTCTTGACCGCACGGATGAAATCGCCGATCGGGACTCGGAACAGGAGCGCCACCGGAAGCAGGATGAGGAGTATGAAGACGATCAGAGAGCCGTAGAGCGTTCCAACCAGCATCCCGAGGTTTCGAAGGACGCCCAGTCCCGAGTGTCCGACCGTGTTGGCCATAGCCGCCCCGACGCCCACCGGGGCGAAGAGCATGATGAATTCAGTCAGGCGGAACATGATCCCGGCGAGCGATTCGCACCAGGTAATGATCGGGCGGGCGCGCTCTCCGACGCTGGTCACAGCGAGAGCGAAGAGGACCGAGAAGACGACGATCTGCAGGACATCGCCATCGGCCATGGCCTTGAAGATCGAGGCTGGAGCGAGGTGGGCGACGATCTCGCCGAAGCTCTGCGCTTTGGCCGGGGGGTCGGGAGCGCTGAACGCGCGGGCCAGGGCTCCTGCTGCGGCGGAGGCCTTGCGGGCCACGTCTTCAGCTCTCGCGGCGGCCGCCTCTGACGTCGCTCCGCCTTTGAGGGGAGTGCGTGCCGCGGCCGCCTCGGCCTCCGCGGCCAGTCCCTTCGCTTTGTCGGCCAGAACCGCCTTGTCCTCGGCGCGATGGACCCCGGCCAGAGAAACGCCGACCCCCGGTTTCGTCAGGTTCACGGCAAAGAGGCCGATCGTCAGAGCGAACGTAGTGACGACCTCAAAGTAGATCAGCGCCTTGAGCCCGATCCGGCCGACCTGCCGGATGTCGCCGGTCCCGGCTATCCCGATGACCAGAGTCGAGAAAATGAGAGGCGCAATGATCGATTTGATCAGATTCAGAAAGAGAAGGGAGAGCGGCCTCACGGCCACCCCCCAGTCCGGCTTCAGGTACCCGAGCAGAATGCCGAGCACAAGGCCGATGAAGATCTTCGTGGTGAGTGAGACTTTCGGCATCGCCATATGCCGCGCAAGTGTAGGAGCGGGGCTGAGAGGAGACCAGAAAAATGTTCGGGGTGCAGGCCTGACCGCAGGAACCCCCGATTCGCCCTCGCTTCTTGCAGCGGAGGTCTGAGGATTCCTCTCTCAGGGTTCTACGACAAAAGCCGAGATCGGGCTCGGGCGATCCAATCAACGTCGCGGTAGAAGTGGAACGATGTTCTCAGGACGGGTCAGATATTTCAATCCGGCCAACCCTCTTCAAGTCCCCCACGGCGTCCGCGACTCCTTCCCGGCCCGAGCTCCCGCCCGCGCCCGGTTCCTGACTGTCAAGTCTCAATATTTTTGGGTGGGCCTAGCTCGACGACGCCTGCTGCGCGGCCATGGCGCTCCGGCTGGAGCGCTTCCACTCGACATAACCCTTCCAGGCCAGGGCGCAGAAGATCGCGTAGAGCCCGGCCGTCATGGGGGACGAGCGATAGGCATAGATCGGCACATAGATGATGTCGACGGCCAGCCAGATGAGCCAGTTCTCAACCAGTTTCTCATTCATCATCCACTGACCGACAAGGCTGAACGCGGTCGTGGAGGCGTCCCACAGAGGGAGCGCCGCATCGGTCGTGGCGCGAAGGACGAGCAGCAGGATTCCGCTCATGAGAAGGCCCGACGCCAGGCAGATCGTGAGGACGCGCAGTGAGGCGCGCGTCACACTCAACTCGCTTCTGTTTGCGCCGCCGTGAAGCCACTCGTACCAGCCGTGAATCGACAGAGCGAGGTAGACCAGCTGCAGCGCGGCGTTGGAGTAGAGCCGGGCCTCGTAGTTCACGAAGGCGTAGAGGATCACTCCGACAATGCCGGTCGGCCAGCACCAGATGTTCTCCTTCACGGCCAGCCAGACATTCGCCAGCGTGAAGAGCACGGCCGCCGTCTCGAGAGGAGTCATCGAGGGTCAGGCCAGCTGCCTGGCGCCCGCTCGTGGCGTGGCTCGGTCACCGCTCCTCAGGCGTCCTTACCGGTGAGCGATGGCCGTCGTGGTCGACAGCACGGAGACCGAAGAAGACGTTGTCGATGGGATAGTTGCTGAAGGTGTAGGTCTCGACCTTACCGATCGAAATGACCTTCTCCCACTCATCGGCGGTCGTCTCGCGCACGAGCAACTCGTAGTGATCGAGATCGGGATCGGTGGCCGCGTCCCAGGTCAGCGTGGTGTCGTCGGTAACGGCACCGGCGACCTTGAGATTTTTCGGCGCCGCCGGCGCGCATGCCGCAGAAGCCAGCGTCACGGCGTTCACCGAGGCGGTCAACTTGAGATATTCACGCGAGACAAACTGCGGCAGGTCGCCGTACTGAACTCCATTCTCAACCCGGACATTCTGATGCTGCCGGCGATAGTTCTCGCTGGCCTCGGTGAAACGGATGGCAGGGAATCCCGCTTCGAAAAACGGACGGTGGTCGCCGCCCCTGCCGAAGCGATCGAGGCGATAGACCAGGCGGGGACGTACGTTCGGCAGCCAGCTGCGCGCACTATCGCGGACAAAACGGGCCCAGTGACGTGAGGTCGAATCGCCCACGCCTTTCTGATTGGCCGAGAAGATGCGCAGGGTCCGATTGTCGATCGTCCCGCTCCCTCCCTCGATGCCTCCGACGATATCGTTCGTAATCATCCCCTCGACGTTCCACTTCTGCGCGACCGCATAGTCCGCAAGGCCCTTCGAGCCGAACAGCCCCTGCTCCTCGCCGGCAACCGCCGCCAGGATCACCGTTGCATCCGTGGGGTACTGCGAGAGCACCCGAGCAACCTCCATGATCACCGCGGTACCTGATGCGTCGTCGTCGGCTCCGGGAGCGTCACCCGTCGCGTCCATCACATCGGTTCTGCGCGAATCGTAGTGGCCGGTGGCGATGTAGACACGGTTGGGATCGCTCGAGCCATGAATGGTGGCGACCACGTCGACGACCTCCACCGGCTGATTGTTCGTTCGCGGCCCCTGCGGCGTCGAGCTGACGTAGCTCACGGTCATCCGACCGTTGCTGGAGGCTGCGTATCGCGTCATCTCGTCGAAGATCCATCGTCGCGCGGCTCCGATTCCCCGCGTGGTCGACTGGGTCTCCGACAGCGTGTTCCGCGTTCCGAATGTAACCAGCTTCTCGACAGTGGCCTTCATCCGGGCGCCGTCGAGTTGCTCCACGATCCGGTTCATGTTCGCCGCCGCGCAGCCCTGAGGCCGATCGGACGCGACGAGAGGGGCAACCACTGCCAACGCAATCACCATCACACAGAGAATTCGCATGAGAGGGAGGATAAACGATGACCTGCAGCGGAGGCCAGAGCTCCCGACAGCTTCTCCCGGCAGGGGCGCCAGACGCGGCGCTTCTCAACGAGGATCGAACGACTCTCTGCGGGTTAACGCTTCTTGATGATGAGGCGGCTGGATGACGGATCGACGAAGAGCTTTCCGGGGGTGGCGCTGACGGTCGAGCGACGTCCTCTCTGGATCGGCAGCTTCGTGTAGACCTGGGTCGAGAGGATCGAGGCGTGGCCGAGGATCTCCTGCACGTCTCGAATGTCGGTGCCGCTGCTCACGAGGATGGCAGCCATGGTGTGGCGAAGCGCGTGCGGGGTGATGTGGCGCTTGATCTCCGCCAGACGGACATGTTTCTTGAAGATGTTCTCGATGGAATAGATGGTCAGACGGGTGGCCGAGCGTCCGACGAACAGCGCCGGCGTCTCCACCTCGCGCTCATGGCGAAGAGCGATGTAGGTCCGCAGCGATTCGAGAACCGAAGGGGCAGCGATGGAGACCGCCCGTCCTCGCGTTGCCCGTCCGGTGATGCGGATGGTCTGGGTCTCGACGTCGACGTCGGCGACATCGAGAGCTACGAGCTCCCCGATCCGGATGCCGGTCGAGAAAAGCAGCTCGAGGATGACGTTGTCGCGGACGGCGCAGAAATACCGGTTGCGGCCGCCGGGCGACTGATCACGGACGGAGGCCAGTTCGACGATCTGCTCTTTCGGTGCGGTCAGAAGCGCTCGAATCTCCTTGTGCGACAGGACGACCGGAACGCGGCTTTCGACCGGCCGCTTGATCTTGAGCTTGCGGGCGGGGGATTCTTCCACCACACCGTTATCCTCCAGATAGCGGAAGAAGACCTTCAGCGCGGCGACTTTACGCCGGATCGAGGTGTCGCGATACGAACCCGTTCCCAGCTTGTCGATGTATCCTTCGAGAGCGGCCGGCGTAATCTCGACCATCTCGGTCTGGCTGACATGGGAGTTGAATTGCGTGAGATCGGACTGGTAGGCGCGGATAGTGCGGTCAGAGAGGTTGCGCACACTCTGCCCGTGTTGCAGAAAGTCCGCAATTGCCTGTTGTACGTTCATCATTCTCGCGCCTTTAATCTTGAGTGGTAGTGCTGGCTAGGACAACGCTGCGAGCTCGGACAGAACAGAAAACATCTCGGAGAGAATTTAAAATAACACTGAGGCGGAAGGAATTGCATCAAGGGAACTGACCGGTGGGAGCCTGCTTCCGATACGCGCTGCCTTCATATTCTGCGCCGGGATCCGATCACGCCAGCCGGCCGATTCACGACTTATTCGGAGAGAACAACTCATTGGAAGTCTAGGCGAAAACAGGCATTTGTCAAGAATTTGTTTGTTTTTGATGAGAGCAGGAGCGGTCGTCGAACAGTGTGCTTACTCGGGAGCAAGCTGAATGCCGGCTAAAGGGCAGCACCTTTACGTTCGCCCGATAGTCGATGCTGATCGGACCGCAATCGCAGAATTCCTGGCCCGCGAAGCGCCGGAATGCGATCCGCCGGCCGAAGGGGTAATCGGAAAGCTCGTCGGCGATCTCGTAGCGGTAGCCGGAACCAGCAGGCGCGACGACGAGGTCATCCTCGAAGTCGTCGTCGTCGCCAACTCCTTGCGCCGCAAGAGGATCGGGCGAGCTCTGATCGAGGCTCTGGCAACGTACGCAGCCTCGCCCGCTCCGCGTTGGCTCGTGGCCCGCAAGGAGGAGGGTACAGTAGCGTTTCTGCGTCGACTCGGTTTCCATGACCGCGGCGACTCGGTTGTCAGGCGAATCGAACCCGGAAGTGACAAGGTGGGACCGTGAAGAGAGGCTGGGCGTTAGCCATTCTGGTTGTCTGTGCAGCCTGCGGGCACACCGCGGCCCCTCCCAGTCCGGCAGCGCTATCTGCGGCGCCTCAGACCGAGCCGCAACCAGCGACTGCCGTG
>JADGNX010000445.1 GCA_017883265.1 Thermoanaerobaculia bacterium | reverse complement strand
CCGGTGACGCTTTCCATTCCGCCGAGGACGATGATGCAGAAGGCCTTCAGGAGAAAGCTTCGCCCGAAGTCGGGAGTGAACGCCATGAGCGTCGCCAGCATGCCGCCGGCGATCCCGGCGAAGGCCGTCCCGAGACCGAAGGCCATCGCCGAGATGCGATCGGCGTCGACGCCGGAGAGGAGCGCGGCGTTGCGGTTCTGCGTGACGGCCCGGATGCCCTTGCCGAGGTAGGTCCTGGTGAGGAGAACGTTCAGGAAGACGAGGGAGGCCGCGCTTGCCAGGAACACCAGGACGGACGTCACGCCGAGACGGACGCCGAAGATCTCGATCGACTTCATGGTGTAGCTGGTGAGGATCGACTGGGTGTCACCGGTCCAGATGACGTAGGCCAGATTCTGAAGGACGAGCCAGACGCCGAAGAGCAGGAGAAGCGACTCGATCGTCGGCGCTCCGGCCGATCCTGCGATGCGCGTCCCGACGAGGCGATAGAGAATGACTCCGAAAACAAAGAAGAGGGGGCCGACGATGAGCAGGCCGAGGAAAGGATCGATCGAGAAGTGGGAGAAGAGACTGAAGGTGATGTACGCGCCGAGCATCATGAATCCGGCGTGGGCCAGATTGATGATGCGCATGACGCCGTAGATGACCGCGAGCCCGTAGGCCATGGTGGCGTACAGGCCCGCGGCGAGCAGCGAGTTCAGGACGACGGAGGCGAACTGCCGCATGAGTGCGATCTGACCCGGGTCGAATTCGGCGGAATGGCGAGCGGCTGGCCGACCCTTGTCAGTGCGGAATCGGGGCCACCGGATCGCCGGTCTTGGCCGGTTTCGGCCAGACCAGGTCGAGTTTCCCTCCCGGCTTGTTCTGGGTTACGACGAACGGAAGCGTGGCCTCGCCGGTCTTGCTGAACTTGAGGACGCCGCCGGGAAGGATGGAGTCCTTGAGCTCCAATCGGGCCAGGCCATTACGGATGGCCTCCGGTTGGAGCGAACCGGCGTTATGGATGGCCGCGAACAATGCCCGCACCGTTTCGTAGGCACAGGCGTGATACCACTGCGGCTCGGTGCCGGTGGCGGCCTTCCACTTTGCGTTGAACGCCTTGACCTGCGGATACGGCAGGAGGTCCGACCACCAGCCGCTGGCGAAGATGTAGTCGGTCGCGGCGCCTAACCCCTTGCGGGCCGCTGCGTCGGCGCCGCGAGCACCGTACGTGACCATCTGATGATAGAGGCCCATCTGGGTGTAGGTGCGCTGCATGGCGATGTAATCCTCGAGATGCGCGTCGCACATGAAGATGTCGGCTTTGGCCTCCTGAACCCGCGAAAGGAGCGGACGGAAGTCGGCGGCGTAAAGCTCGAAGCTCTCATCGAGGACGATCGAGAACTGCTTCGGATGCGACTTGACGAACGTGGCCACTCCGGTTTGGAAATCCTTTCCATGCTCGGTGTTCTCGCGAAGGAGAGAGATCTTGAGAGGCGCCTTCAGCTTGCCGCTCTTCACGAGGTCGAAGAGAAAGTCCATCTGCGTGGAGGCCAGGCTCTCCACCGGCGAGAGCGTTCCGAAAACCCACTTGCTGCGGCCATAGAGACTGCTGGCCCCGGCACCGCCGGTAATGAAGGGGATGCCGTAGCGGTCGGGGACGACGCTCTCGGCCTGAACGAGCTGCGAGCCGTAGCCGCCGATCACGGCATGCACCTTCTGCTGGACCATGAGCTGCTCGACGAGCTGGGCGCTCTTGGCGGCATCGGACGTATCGTCGAGGAGGCGCAGGTCGATTTTCATCTTCTTGCCGTGCACGTCGAGCCCGCCGGCGTCGTTGACTTCTTTCACCGCCAGTTCCGTGGCGACTTTGAAGGCGCCACCGATCTTCGACTCCTTCCCGGTCAGGGGAAGGACGGCACCGATGCGGATCTCGTTGTCGTCGGCCGCAGCGGCCGGCGGGACGGAGAGAGTCGACACGAGGGAGAGTGAAACGAGGAATGCTGCCCGAAACGTGATGCGCAACGACCTGGATGCATTCATGAAAGCTCCTTGTCGCGGCCCTTCGCGGGCCGGGCTCAACCGTAAATGTGAAGGGACTGTAATGGCTAGTTCATGAAGGTGTCAACGAGTGTTTCACATGAATGAAGCCGTGAGTCCGAGATAACATGAAGCGGCGCTCTGACCCCGTCTGATCAATGAACCTCTCACTAGAAGGAGCTCGTCTTGCTTGCTCATCCAAGGGAACGGTTCCACTCGGACCTCACGCTCACGCCTGCGATGGTCAGCGCCTATGCTCACGCCGCCGGAGACGACAATCCTGTTCATCATGATGCCGCGTTCGCCTCGTCTACGCGATACAGTCGGGTCATCGCCAGCGGTACACACACCACTGCATTGCTCCTCGGGTTGACGGCGTCGCACTTTTCGAAAGGGTGCGCCATGGTGGGGCTGGAGTTCTGGGTCCGCTTTCGTCGCCCGATCTATGCCGATGAGACCATCCGGCTCGAGTGGCTGGTGATCAAGGTGACTGCGAGCGAGAAACTGGGCGGCGACATCGTCGAGCTCCGCGGTCGGATCAGGGCGCAGGACGGTCAGACGGCGGTGGGTGCGAAAGGCCGGGTCTTGGTTACGGATCGGCTGTAGTTCCGCGAACCCCGGCGGTCACGCCGCGTGCAAATGCAACGAGTCGGA
>JADGNX010000144.1 GCA_017883265.1 Thermoanaerobaculia bacterium | reverse complement strand
GTGAACCCGGGACGTGAAGAGATTCTCGATGGCTACGTAGGCGATCGAGAGGGCGATCATCGGTTCCACCACGCGCGGCGAAAGCGAGACCAGGCCATACATGGTGAGGGCCAACGTGATGGAGTGGGCGATGGTGAAGGCCGTGACCTGGGAGAGGATGTCACGAAGCCGAGTGCTCAGCAGAAAGATGCCGAGAACGAAGAGGATGTGATCGACTCCTTCGGGCACGATGTGGGTGAACCCGAGACGGAGGTAGAGCAGGGCGATCCGGAGGCGGGACAGCGGCGCCGTGCGCTCCCTGAGAACGAAAGGCTGGCTTTGCTGTTCCCCCTCCAGCCACTGCCGGGTCGGATTGTTATCGCTCTCATTGTGTAACGTGAGGGAATACGAGCCGTAAGTCAGCTGGTACGACCAGGTGAACGTCCTGGCTCGCGGCGGGATCGACCCTCCGAATGTGATCGTGATCGGAGTTGCACTCGGGTTGGCGGCAGGCAGAAGCACTGCGCGGAGCAGTTGTGGCCTCACCGCGAGGCCATCGAACCTGACAGACATCTGGGCCAGGAGCACCGGCGCCAGCCTCTGGATCCCACGAAGGCGCGCGGGCGGCGCGACTCCCGGCGAACGCTGCCCTCCGGCCGCCAGTTGCAGACGGCCCAGCAGAGTTTCGGAATCGGCCGTCAGAGCGATCTCATACATTCCGTCCGGATGAAACGCCGCATCGACGCGCGTGGTCCCGATCTCGTGCCCCTCCGCCGTCGCCGTGGCTGCCAGGATCAGACAAGAAAGGAAGACGGTCTCGAGGCACCGTCTCTTCGCCCGTGCCTCGACCAGGGAGCGACTTTTCATCGAGCGCGATCCGGGACCGCAAAGGTCAGCGAGGCCCAAAGGCTCTCCCAGTCGCCCTTCGCTCCTGCTGGCGTGGGAACGACGTGGACGGCCTCGACCAGCCAGTTGCCCGCAAACGCCAGCGGCAACGTAACGCGGCCGTTTCGGTCCGATCGCGCATGGACGCGCTGCGCCGGGTAGGCCTCGTTGATGGCGATGACCAGAGCCCCCTCAACAGGGTTGCCCTCGTAAAGGAGGCGAACCGGGAGTCTGCCTGCCGGGTTGAGCGCGTACGGGTTCTTCTCAGGAACAAGCTCCAGACGCAACCCTACCTTGCGGTCGAAGCCTGTCCCGGGTTGGTCTCCGGCGAGGAGCAGCGACTTCGCGCAGCGCGAAAAGATCTCGCGCCACGGCTTTGCAGATTCCCCATGCTCCAGACGGAGGGTCCTGATGCTCTCCAATCCCTCATCGGTAAAATACTGCTCGAGCTTCTCCGGGGACAGTTCGACGTAACTCGGATTGCTCCGGTACGCTACGATGGTGATTCCAGGCTGATCGATCCGGACGAGACCGGCGGGGTCACCTCCGTCGCGACCGACGACTTCGGTGGTCCGGGCGCCCCCGACGGCGACAAAGCGCTCGATGAGATCATTGTTGCGCGCCACCGGATCGCCGGAATGGTTCTGCCCCACGCGCAGTCGGAGTTGCACGATCGATCCGAGAGGCGGACGAAAGGTGGACGGATCGATCCAGAAATCATGGGCCAATGCCGTCAGCGGGAGAAATGCCACGAGAAGAGTCGCCAAACGATACCTATGCAAAGAAAAACCTCCCCGTCAAACGAACCCTGCTCCATGAAGATGTCGAGCGGCCCAAGTCAGCTTGACTGCATTCGAAGCGCATGCGCTCGAAGGCGTAGTCACGCTTGCCTGATGCTACGGTCACAACCCGTTCGCGGATTGCTGCTGTGGTGCCAGGCCGGCCGCGATATCGTAGGACACCTGCGCAGGGGCAGCCATCGCGACCGGTTATGACGAGTAAACCCCCTCATCCCGACGAGAAGCTTGCCCTCCGCTCTCTTCTGTCTTCATCACCCGACCTCATTTACTTCGTTAATGCGGATGGCCGGTACCAGCACGTCAGCTGGAAGGGGGCGCAGGCGCTCGGTCTGACTCCGGATGAGATGGTCGGCCGGACGTGGGGGGAAGTGGGACTGCCTGAGGAGCGGGAGAAGGAGTTCGCCACAGAGCGAGCGGAAGTCCTGGCCCGAGGTCTCACGATCCGACGGGAGGTTCGCTTCGGCCTGGCCGGCGAGGAGCGGGTCTTCGACTTTTCCGTCAGTCCCGTTTTCGACGACGAGGGAAAGGCGGTCTCGGTGATAGTCGTCTCGAGGGACATCACCGAGCAGACGCGCGCCGAGGAGAAGCTCAGGCAGGAGGCCAGCTTCCGCTTCGCCATCGAGCAGTCGGTGGTCGCGGGCGTATTCACGGTCGATCACCGTGGGCGCCAGACCTATGTCAACCCCGCGTTCTCCCGAATGGTCGGATGGCCACCCGCTGATCTCGTGGGAGCCGATCCGCCATTCGCATACTGGCCAACGGAAGATCGCCGGACGATCCACGAGGCCATTCGAGAAATGATCGTCGGGCAGTTGCCGGCGCGGTGGGAACTGAACCTTCAGCGAAAAAACGGGGAGAGGTTTCCGGCGTTGATTCTGTTCTCGCCGCTCCTCTCTTCTGAGGGACGCATCGGAGGCTGGCTGGGGCTGGTTCATGACGTCAGCGCGGACAAAGCCGTTGAAGCCGCATTGCGCGAGAGCGAGCAGAGCTACCGCGATCTGGCCGACGCCATGCCGCAGATCGTCTGGACGGCACGCGCCGACGGAAGCGTCGACTACTACAACCGGCGCTGGTTTGAATTCACCGGCCGGACCCCTGGTGGCGAAGAAACGGATCAGTGGGATGCCATCCTTCACCCTGACGACCGTCAGTCCACGCTGGAGCGCTGGCGTCATTCAGTCACCACCGGTGAGCCGTACGCCATAGAGCATCGCTTCAAGGACCGCCTCACTGGCAGCTATCGCTGGTTCCTGGCACGGGCTCTCGGCATCCGGAACGACGAAGGGGCCATCGTTCGCTGGTTCGGGACGTCCACGGACATCGACGATCAGAAGCGGGCGATGGAAGAGCTTCAACGCCGCGAAGAGCGCCTGGTCAAGACCAACGCCGTCATCCATACGGTCGGTCAGGTCAGCCAGAGATTGTCTGCTGAGCTCAATCTCGAAAGGCTCATCGAGACAGTCACGGACGCGGCCACCCAACTGACCGGTGCCCAGTTCGGCGCATTCTTCAACAGCCCCACCGAAGACGGGGCTGAAGGGTTCTCGCTCTATGCCATTTCAGGCCTTCCTCGCGCGGCGTTCGAGCGTTTCCCGATGCCGCGCAACCCGGAGATCTTCGCGCCGACGTTCCGCGGCGCGGTCACCTTTCGAAGCGATGACATCCGGAAGGATCCCCGATACAGCAACGACGATTCCGTTCCTGGGACACAAGCAGGCCAACTGCCGGTGGCCAGTTATCTGGCCGTCCCGGTCGTCTCCCGTTCCGGTGAAGTCCTGGGAGCCCTGCTTTTCGGACATGCCGCGACCGGGATCTTTACGGAAGAATCCGAACAGATCGCGGTCGGGCTGGCCTCTCAGGCTGCCATCGCCATCGACAACGCCCGGCTCTTCGAATCCGCCACGCGCTCCACGATCGAGATCCGTCGCGGTGAGGAGCGATATCGCACTCTGGCTACGGCCACGGCGCAGATCGTCTGGTCGACGGCGCCGGACGGAGAGGTCGTTGCCGATTCGCCTTCCTGGCGTGCGGTGACAGGACAGACCAGGGAGGAGTTCCTGGGCAGCGGATGGCTGGCTGCCGTCCATCCGTCCGATCGGGCCCGGGTCTGGAACGCATGGAGCGAATCGATCGCCAACGCGCTTCCCTTCGAAACGGAATACCGGCTTCGCACCCGCGACCGCTTCTATCGCTGGTTCGCTACACGGGCCTATCCGGTTCGCGACCCCGATGGAACGATGCGCGAGTGGATCGGCGCGGCATCCGACGTCGACGACAAACGGGAATCGGAGCAGGCAGCAGCGTTCATCGCCGAGGCTGCGGCCTTGCTCAGCTCCTCACTGGCGTATGAGCCGACACTGCGCAGCCTGGCCAATCTCGTCGTTCCGCGGCTGGCCGATTGCTGTGCCATCGATATGGTGGTCGAGCACGGCAGCTACGCGCGCGTGGCAGTCGCTCATGTCGATCCGGCTGAGGCGGCGCGTTTCTGGGATGCGGACCGCAAGCCGCCGGTCCCTTCACCACTGCTCGATCCAATCGCCGCCGTTCTGGCCTCCGGAGAACCATTGCTGCTGGAAGATCCGGCCGCTCTCGATTCAATGTCCGCCGGTGACGAGCACCGGCAGCTCATCGATCAGATCGGGGCACGATCCGTGATCATCGTCCCCATGATCGCGCGCGGGCGGACTCTGGGCAGCATCTCCCTTCTGTTCACCAGCTCCGGCCGGCGCTATTCGCACCGTGATCTTCCGTTCCTCCACAATCTCGCCAGGAGCGCCGCGGTGGCGGTCGACAACGCGCGGTTGTACACCGACGCGCAGGCGGCCAACCGGGCCAAAGACGAGTTTCTGGCGACTCTCTCTCATGAACTACGCACGCCGATGACAGCGGTGCTGGGCTGGGCTCAGCTCCTGCGCATCGGCGGCCTCGATGAGCGAACATTCCAGGAGGCCATCGACACGATCGAGAGAAGCTCGCTGATTCAGGCCCAGCTGATCGATGACATCCTCGATATCTCCCGAATCACTGTCGGGAAGCTGCGTCTCGATGTCGGACCGGTCGATCTGGCGGATGTGGTCGAAGCGGCAATTGACACAGTCCGTCAGGCCGCGCGTGGCAAAGCCATCGTCCTCACGGTCAATCTCGAGCACTCGGTCCATATCGTCCAGGGGGATCCGAACCGATTGCAGCAGGTCTTCTGGAACCTGTTGAGCAACGCCTTGAAGTTCACCGGCCGGGGAGGCGAGATCGGCGTGACACTCGACCGCTTCAAAGGATCTGCCCGAATCACCGTGTCGGACAACGGGCGGGGCATCGCTCCGGAATTCGTACCCCACGTCTTCGAACAGTTCCGTCAAGCCGACAGCTCGACCACCCGACTCTTCGGCGGCCTCGGCCTCGGCCTGGCCATCGTCCGACAGCTCGTCGAACTGCACGGCGGGTCGGTCTCTGCCAGCAGCGATGGGCTCGATCGAGGGGCGACCTTTACCGTGCTACTGCCTTCTTCGCCCCCGACCGTAGGAAACGAAGAGCTATCCGACGCCTCGGCCACTCCGGCCGACTGATTCAGGATTCGAGAGCGCCAGAGCGCGAACGCCTTCGGAGAACCGCCCAGAGAAGCTGGACTATCACCGCACCGGAGATATCAAGTGCGACATCGCGAGGGCTGGCCGTCCGCGAAGGGACGAAGCTCTGATGCCACTCGTCGAGAATCGCGGTGGCCGCGCAGATCGATACCGCCACCGCGCTCCACCGCAACAGGAAAACGGTCTGGCCCGACGGTCGCTGTGCGTGCGCGTAGAACGCGCTGAGAACGGCGTACTCGCTGAAATGAGCCAGCTGCCGGATTGCAAAGTGAATCGTTGCCACTGTGGAAGCGTCCAGCGATGGCGCGATGACCTGGAGAATGGCCACCAGAATACTGCCGGTGTGGGCCGCCGAAAATCCGCCAAATGACGCAAGAAGGACCGCCACATTCCAGCAGATCGCCAGCGCCCAGCGATGGCGAGCGCTTCGGTTCGATCGATCCATGCCGCTGAGCTTAACCCGCATTTCTCACAAAGCTTCCGCTGCGGGCAGCGACGTTAGGGATGTGAGCAGTGTTTCCTGGCCCTTGTCGCGTGAATGGCGCGACGGCCTGTGAGCTGGCCTGTGAAGGACGCTTCAGAACCGTCGGTTCCGGCCGGCGACTCGACGCCACGACCGCGATTCCGCCGGCGCAAAAGCCGGCGGAATCGGTCGCGGAAAGCTCAGCGGGCCTGACGAAGGAGCGCCGGGAGCCTGCGGACAGAGCTCAATCCGGTCTTGGAGCGGATGGCGTTCACGTGCGAATTGACGGTGTGAAACGAAATGTTCAACTGTTCGGCGATCTCGCGGTAGGAAAGACCATCAGTCAGCAGAACGGCGATCTCGACCTCCCGCGGCGTGAGACCGAAGTCGGCTTCGAGGATCGATTGCACGCTCTGCTGCGGAACCGGCACCGCGGTGAGTGCAGGAGCCGCCGCGAGCTGCGAACGGAGGTTCTGATCGGGAGTTGCAACGGCGGACGGGTAGTTGGATCCGAAAGCCGTCAAAGTGGAAGGTTGTGTCTGCGGCATTGCCATCTCCTCAAAGCGAACCACTACGATCTACGATTCGGACCGGAACCGCGCTTCCTCATGCGATCCGTTCTCTTCACACTTCACTTTGTATTCAGGACGAAACCGGGATGCCTGCAGAATAGGCAATGAGAGGGTTTCGCACATTGAGCGAAAGCTGGTTTCTCCAGGCACATTAGTCCCAGGAGCGGCTACAACATTTGTTGTATCTGCCTTCTCCGTCGGTATCCAATCGACGAGGCTCATGCTAGCGATCCCGTTTGTTTTGAGGAAGATCGCGACAGATTGGGATCCGCCTCGGCGAGCCGGCAATCGGAGCCGATCGTTGGGGGGCATTTCCGTTTGTCGGACCTATCCTTCCGGCCGTCGCCAAATGCGAGGTCAGGCTTTCCTCGCGCAAAGCGGCCAGAACGGCACGCGCCTTCACGAAGGCTACCGCATCGCTATATCGGATGCCCTCACGCTGAAACCGCCGACCTGGAGAGCTCCCTCAGCGCCTCTTGATCCAGGCTGCCGTTTCCGTCAGCCCGTCGGCCAGAGATACGGGCTCCGGCAGCGAAGCCAGGCGGCGCAGCTTCGACCCGTCGAGAGAGCTCCTCATCTGTTCTCCCCTCTTGGCGGCGGCGTGCTCCGGCGGGGCCGCTGAATCGAAGTGCGGAGCGAGAGCCGCGTAAAGCTCGATGACCGACGTTTCGATCCCTGTGCCGACGTTGAAGGCACCGGAGACCTCGTCGCCAAGGGCAGCGACATTGGCCCGGACGACATCCCCCACGAAAACATAGTCACGGGTCTGCCGGCCATCTCCATTGATGACTACCGGCTGGTGGGCCTGGAGCTTCCCGGCGAAGATGGCAACCACTCCCGCCTCCCCATCTTTTCTCTGCCGGGGACCGTAGACGTTGGCGTAGCGGAGCGCGGCGAATGGGACGCCGTGGACCTCCTGATAGAAGTAGAGGTACTGCTCCACCGAGAGCTTGGCGCATCCATAGGGAGAGAGAGGCCTGGTGGGATGGTCTTCAGTCTGCGGGCTGCTCACCGGCTCGCCGTATGCCGCTCCTCCGCTCGATGCGAAAACGATCTTCCGCACGCCCCGTTCGACGGCTCTCTGAAGGAGGCGAAGGCTGCCGAGGATATTGACGTCGGCATCGAACGCGGGATCGCTGACCGAGACGCGTACATCGGCCTGGGCGGCGTGATGGCTGATGACGTCGACGCCATCGGCCAGAGCCCGATCGATGGCCGCCAGGTCGCGGATGTCGCCTTCCACGAAGGTGGCGCGCGGATCGACGTTCTTGCGCTCGCCGCTGGAGAGGTTATCGAGCACCACCACGCGAAGTCCGGCGTCGATGTAGGCATTGACGATGTGCGAGGCGATGAAACCGGCACCGCCGGTCACGAGCACGGATCGATGTGGCAATCAGACTCCTTCCGGGCGCGGCCGGCGCATCACCGAGTCGAGGATCATGAGGAAAGCCTCCTGCTGTTTCGCTTCCGTCTTGTTGATGACGGCGATGGTCTCGCCGATCCGGAAGCGCTCGTGCAGCTCTTCGGCCGGATGCGAGGATGTGATGACGATCCGGCGCGCCGGCACCCCGCGTTGCCGCGCATACTCCACGAACTTCTTTCCATCCATCCCGGGCATCTCGAGATCGACGATCAGGAGGTCGATCGAAGCGTCGATCTTCGGAAGGGCGTCATACGGGTGCTCGTAGGTCTCGACCAGCGCGAGCTGGCCGTAGCGTTCGGTCATGAAGTTCGACCAGAGGTCGCAGAAGGCCGGAGAATCGTCGACGATGACCACGCGCTTGGATCGTTCCGGCAATGCGATCATCGACTGCTCTTCCGACTTGTGCCCTTCCGTGAAGGCAGAGGAGAGACTCTGCCGCCGCGCTTCGCCGACGCTCGCCCCCTGTATCCGGTGGTGCCGCCGACGATCGTGGCCACGGCACGGCCGCGCAACCGCATTCCGATGAACGGCGAATTCCGGGCCTTGGAGCGGAAGGTGCTCGTTACCTCGTATTCCTCCTCGAGATCGATGAGGGCCACGTCGCCCGGATTGCCTTCGGCCAGAGAGCCGCCCGGCAGCGAGAAGGCGCGGGCAGGACCGGTCGACATCAGTTCGATGAGCCGGGAGAGAGTGATTCGCTTCGAGGCAACCAGATGCTGGTGACAGACTCCGAAGGCTGTCTCCAGCCCGATGATGCCGAACGGGGCGAGGTCGAACTCGACGTTCTTCTCATCGAAGTTGTGCGGCGCGTGATCGGTGGCGATGGCGTCGATGGTACCGTCGGCGATCCCCTCGATCAGCGCCTCGACGTGGTCCCGTGAGCGCAGAGGAGGGTTCATCTTGAGGTTCGTCGAATAGGAGCGGAGCTCGTCATCGGTCAAGGCGATGTGATGCGGCGTCACCTCGCACGTCACCCTCACCCCCTCCTGACGTGCCCGCCGGACGGCGTCCACCGCTCCGGCCGTCGAGAGATGGGCTATGTGCAGATGGGCGCCCGTCAACCGAGCCAGAATCACATCGCGCCCCACCATCGTCTCCTCCGATGCGGCGGGGATTCCGCCCAGTCCCAGAAGGGTGGAGATGTAGCCCTCGTGGACGACGCCGCCATCGCTGAGATGATGGTCTTCCTCATGCGCGATGATGGGCAGACCGAGCATCCGGCTGTACTCCAGCGCTCGCCGCATCAGCTGAGCGTTGTAGACGGGCTTGCCATCGTCGCTGAAGCCGACGCAGCCGGCCGTCCG
>JADGNX010000444.1 GCA_017883265.1 Thermoanaerobaculia bacterium | reverse complement strand
GAGGAGGGTCTGCACGTTCGGGCTGCGCAGCTGTTCGACCAGGTCGGCGGTTCTTGCGCCGTTGACGGCGATGTTCACCGAAGGCCTCGCGGCGATGTGGCGTTGCCGCAGCTGAGCGTCGAGCCGCCCGCCGATTCCGAGACCGCTCTCATCCCCGGCGCCGCGGGCCAGTGAGTCGCCGAGGAGAATCGGGGTGATGAGGCGGACCGGCCCGGCCGGCTTCTGCTGCGCCGGTCCGACGCTGACGGCCTCGCCGACGTCGCCCCGTGCGTACGAGTAGAATCCATACCCGAACACCGCCGCGCCAGCGAGGGCGGCGACCAGTGGAAGAAACCAGTAGAGGAGTTTGCGCAAGATTCTCAGCTGACTGTTTCGAGGTTTGGGATCTGATCCCGGCCTGGAAGCGAGTCACGGTCCGTCGCGAGGCTCACGACAAATTCGGAACCGTGGCATCGAATGAGAAAGTCCTGATCCCTATGCCTCCTGTTCTCGAAGCAAAGAATCTCACGAAGCTCATCGGCGAACGGACCATCGTCGACAACGCGTCGTTCACCGTTGCCGAGGGGGAGGTCTTCGGATTCCTCGGGCCGAACGGCGCGGGAAAGACGACGACGATCCGGATGCTGGTGGGACTCATCCGCCCCACATCGGGGAGCGTCTCTATCTGCGGCTTCGACGTTCGCCGGCAGTTCGAAAAGGCGCTGGCCTGCATCGGCTGCATGGTCGAGAATCCCGATCTCTATCGCTTCATGACCGGGCGTGAGAACCTCGAGCACTTTGCCCGAATGCTCGGCATCCGCGGCGAGAGCGAGATCCATCGCGTCGCGGATCTCGTGTCGCTCGACCACCGGCTCGATCAGCGCGTCGGCACCTACTCCCTCGGCATGCGGCAGAGGCTCGGCATCGCCCAGGCCATGCTCGGCCGTCCGAGGCTGCTCATCCTGGACGAACCGGCCAACGGACTCGATCCCGCCGGCATCCGGGAGATCCGCTCCCTTCTCCGGCGCCTGGCACACGACGAGGGTCTCAGCGTCTTCATCTCCAGCCATCTGCTCGGCGAGGTGGAGATGATGTGCGACCGCATCGCCATCATCCACAACGGACGCATCGTGAGGGAAGGACCTGTGGCCGAGCTCGTCTCGACCCGACGCGAGATGGACTTCCGGGTCGGCGATCCCGAACGGGCCCGCACCATTCTGGCCGCTCGTGGTTTCACGCCCCGCGGTGGGGGGGATCGGCTCTTCGTGACGATGGAAGAGTCCGATACGCCGCCGATCGTGGCTGCCTTCGCCGAGAACGGCATCGCCATCTACCATGCCCAGCAGAAGTTTCAGACCCTCGAGGAGCTGTTCATCGAGACCACAGGGGGAGAGACGGTCGGCTGAGAGCGGGGCGCGGGCCCAGTGATTTCCCGCGCGGACGGCACAGACAGAAGTGTCTGTGCCACATGACCCGCGGTACCATGGCCATCGCCGATGCTCTCTCTGATCCGCAACGAGACGCTCAAGATCCTGCGCCGCAAGCGGTTCACCATCGTCATGGTGATCTTGACGGCGATCCTCGTTCTGGTCACCTACTCGCAGTACCGGATGCTCAAGAACCAGCACAACCGGAACTGGCGTGCGGACATTCAGCAGCGCGTAGCCAGCTACCAGAACACATTGCGACGTGGCCGCATCAACGGGTCGTGGGCCCGCTCGATGCGAGCGGAGATCAACCGCCTGCAGTTCTACCTCGATCACGACATTGAGCCGGACCGGCCGACCGCGCCGATCTTCGTCCGCACGTTCGCCAATGTGGCCGGCTTTCTTCTGCTGCCGCTGCTCATCGCCACGCTCGGAAGCGACATCGTCTCCGCAGAGCATGCCGAAGGAACCGACAAGCTCCTGCTGACCCGGCCGGTGCGGCGATGGAAAGTGCTCACTTCGAAACTCATCACCCTCTGGATTTTCACCACACTCACTCTTTTATGCGGCGCGGCGCTGGCGTGGGCCATCTCGGCTCCCGTTCTGCCGGGCGGCGGGTGGGGCGCACCAATCTTCAGCGGCTTCCAGATTTCGGAGAAGGCTCTCAAGATCGACACGGTGCGCCAGCTTCCGCTGTGGAAAGACGCGCTCATCGCCTACGGTCTGGAGTGGTATGCGCTGCTGACCGTCGCTGCCATCTCGCTGATGCTGTCGGTCATCTTTCGCTCCAGCGCCGCCTCGATCGGAACGATGCTGGCTTCGCTCATCGGCGGGACGATCCTCACTCGGATCAGCCCGGACTGGACAGCAGGAAAGTATCTTTTCGTCAGCGCCCTGCCGCTGGCCGATTACTACAGCGGGCAGGCGCCACCCTACGACGGCATGTCGATCGCGTTCTGCATCACTCTGCTCGGGGCCTGGGCCGCAACGGCTCTGGTCGCGGCCTTCCTCCTCTTTACGACGCGCGATGTCTTCGGCTGACACCGATTCGACCGGCTGGGGGAGCGCGCTTCGTCGCGACGGAGGAGCCGCACAGACAGAAGTGTCTGTGCTACAGGGAACGGATGGGGCACAGACACTTCTGTCTGTGCGGAGCGCCCCGAGGGTGCGAGCTAAAGAAGCGGTGCTGGTCGCTCTCCTCGTTTTGTCGACGGCCTGCGGAGCGAAAGAACCGGCCCCCGGAAACGGCGCACTGGACCGGCCGACGCTCGAAGTGGCCTA
>JADGNX010000143.1 GCA_017883265.1 Thermoanaerobaculia bacterium | reverse complement strand
ATCGTCGAGAAGATCCAGGGTGGCTGGACAGATTTCGATGCCGTCATCGCCACGCCGGACATGATGCGTTCGGTCGGCAAGCTCGGCAAAATCCTCGGACCTCGGGGTCTGATGCCGAACCCGAAGACCGGCACCGTCACGTTCGACGTCACCAAAGCAATCTCCGAGATCAAGGCCGGTAAGGTGGAGTTCCGCGTTGACAAGACGTCGATCATCCACGTTCCGGTCGGAAAGATCTCGTTCTCCGCGGATCAGCTTCGCGACAACGCCGCCAGCATCATCAACGCGGTGCGCAAAGCCAAGCCGCCCGCGGCCAAGGGCAAGTACGTCCGCAGCATCTACATCTCGTCCACGATGAGCCCCTCGATTGCGATCGACACGGCCGTGGCCGAGGCGAAGGCAGAGTAAGGAGGGAGCATGAATCGCGAAGATAAAGCAGCAGCG
This sequence comes from Thermoanaerobaculia bacterium, assembly GCA_017883265.1. Taxonomy (GTDB): domain Bacteria; phylum Acidobacteriota; class Thermoanaerobaculia; order Gp7-AA8; family Gp7-AA8; genus JADGNX01. The sequence continues at coordinate 8,588 of JADGNX010000143.1, read as the reverse complement.
ATCTCCGAGCTCGGCGAAGGCATCGGCAAAGCCACGAACGCGTTCGTGATCGCCTTCAAAGGCATCACCGTTCCCCAGGTCACCGAACTGCGGCGCCAGGTCCGCGACACGAACTCGAGCTACGTCGTCGTCAAGAACACCCTGGCTCTCATCGCGGTGAAAGACTCACCGCTGACGGCGCTCAAGGACCAGTTCAGCGGCCCGACCGCGGTGGCGTTCAACCGCACCGACGCCGTGGCGCTGGCCAAGGCGCTGACGAAGTTCGCCAAAGACGTTCCGACGATCTCGTTCAAAGGCGCGATGCTGAACGGGCAGATCGTGCCGGCGGACCAGATCCAGGCCATCGCCAACCTGCCGTCGCGCAACGAGCTGATCGCGAAACTGTTGTACGTGATGCAGGCTCCGATCCGCGGACTGGCGATCGTGCTGCAGGCGAACATCCGCAACCTGGCGGTCGTCATCAGCGAGATCGCCAAGCAGAAGGGCGCTGCCGGAACAACTGCCTCGGAAGCAACCGAACCCGAGGCAAACGCTTAGTCAAAATTCGCGCTTTGCCTTGTAGGCCCGGCGCACGAGATTGAACGATTCAACACTATTTGGAGGCTGAAATGGCTATTTCGACTGAAGATTTCGTGAAGCAGATTGAGACGATGTCGGTGCTGGACCTCTCGAACCTGGTCAAGGCACTGGAAGACCGCTTCGGCGTGTCGGCCGCCGCGGCCGCCGCCCCGGCAGCGGCGGCGGGCCCGGCAGCAGCAGCGGCTCCGGCCGAGGTGCAGACCGAGTTTGCCGTCCTCCTGACCGAGGTAGGCGAGAAGAAGATCAACGTAATCAAGGCTGTACGCGAAGTGACCAGCCTTGGTCTGAAGGAAGCGAAGGACCTCGTTGAGGCCGCTCCGTGCACGGTCAAGGAAGCGGTCTCGAAGGAAGAGGCTGAGAACATCAAGAAGAAGTTTGAAGATGCCGGCGCCAAGGTCACGATCAAGTGACCTGCTGGCGGCGACAGCCGCCCGCAGGTCATCCTGAGGCCGCGTAGCATGCCCTGAGGAGCCAAATGGCGACGAAGGGACGACCGAAGGATCTCCGACGTAACAGAACAAATCCGGACGGGGCGGAATGTCCCGTCCGGAAATTGCTTTTTCCAGAGAGCACGAGTCATCCCTGAGCTGGAAAGGGGGGGAGCGGCCCTTTCCTATAGCTCACAATCCTCGCGAATCCACCCTGCCGCGTTGCCTGCGGCGGGACTCGCCTACGAAATTCTCATTGAGGGCGCGTCATCACAACTAACGAAGTGACGAACCCGGTGTGCGTGGACCGCAACCGACGGTCGCAGGCAGAGCCTTCTGCCGTGCGGCCTTTTGCCGTCCACACGTGCCGCTTCGGAATTGCCGCCGTTGCCACGCCGCGGCCCAAAGGAGCAATTGAATGAACGGATCCTCCCTGCCGAAACAGGAACCGGTTCGCCATGACTTCTCCAAGATCCGGAGTTACATGGCGTTGCCGAATCTCATCGACGTGCAGCGCAAGTCGTATGACAGGTTCCTGCAGATGAACCTCCTCCCCGAGGAGCGTGAAGATACCGGACTGCAGTCGGTCTTCACCAGCGTCTTCCCCTTCAGCGACTTCCGGGAGACCTGCTCGCTCGACTTCGTGAAATTCGCGATCGGGAACTGGGAGTGCAAGTGCGGCTCCCTCAAGGGCCTCGAGCACCTGCGCATGACCTGCGCGAACTGCGGCTCGAAGATCATCACCGATCACCCGCACGAAGAGACGGTCGGCTGCCAGAAGTGCGGCGTGATCAACAAGAATCGCGTCGAGATCTGCGACATCTGCGGCAACCCCGTCGACCTGCAGATGAAGTACTCGGTCGAAGAGTGCCAGGAACGCGGCATGAGCTACAGCGTTCCTCTGAAGGTCACCTTCCGCCTCTTCGTCTATGACAAGGATCCCGACACCGGCGTCAAGCACATGCGCGACGCCAAGGAAGAGGAGGTGTTCTTCGGCGACATCCCTCTGATGACCGACAACGGCACCTTCATCATCAACGGGACCGAGCGGGTCATCGTCTCGCAGCTCCACCGCTCCCCGGGCGTCTTCTTCACCAAGGAGGCGGCACACACCTTCCTGGCCAAGATCATCCCGTACCGCGGATCCTGGGTGGAGTTCGAATACGATCAGAAGAACATCCTGTACGTCCGCATCGACCGCAAGCGGAAGTTCCTGGGATCGGTCTTCCTCCGGGCCCTGGGCCTGACCACCGACGAAGAGATCCTCCGCCAGTTCTACACGCCGATCCGTCTCAAGCTCGGCAAGACCGGCGACTCGGTCGAGCTGGCCTTCGACCGCCGCGTCCTCGATCAGGAAGAGGCCAAGGAGCGACACTCCATCCGCGGCCGCAAGGCTGTGCGTACCGTCTTCGCCGGCATCAAGCTCGATCAGAAGATGGCCGACACCCTCACCAAGAGCAACGAGGTGTCGACCAAAGTCGAATTTGCGGCGATGGAGAAGGCGGTCTTCCTCGCTGACGTCGTCGACACCAACACGGGCGAGGTCCTTTTCGAGGCCAGCGAAAATGTGCCGGCCGACTGGGCCGATGTTCTTCGCGGCCATGGTGTCACCGAGGCTGAGGTCATCTTCCCGGAGTGGGATCTGGTCAGCGACATCCTGCTCAATACGGTCCGCAAGGACACTTCCAAATCATTCGAGGCCGCCATCATCGAGATCTACCGCCGTATGCGGCCTGGCGATCCTCCGACCCTCGAGTCGGCCAAGAGCCTCTTCGAGGGGATGTTCTTCGATGCCCGCAAGTACGATTTCTCGCGCGTCGGTCGCTTCAAGTTCAACATCAAGCTCGACCTCACCACGCCGGTGACGCAGAAGACGATGAGCGCCGAAGACTTCTTTGTCGTCATCAACTACCTGCTTCGCCTGCGCAAGGACGTCGGCCGCGTCGACGACATCGACAACCTCGGCAACCGCCGGGTCCGCGCCGTCGGCGAGCTCCTGGAGAATCAGTTCCGCATCGGTCTGGTCCGGATGGAGCGCGCCATCAAGGAGAAGATGTCGGTTCATCAGGACATCGACTCCGCCATGCCGCACGATCTCATCAACTCCAAGCCGGTCATCGCGGCCATCAAGGAGTTCTTCGGATCCTCGCAGCTCTCGCAGTTCATGGATCAGACCAACCCTCTTTCGGAAGTCACGCACAAACGGCGCCTGTCAGCCCTGGGACCTGGTGGTCTCTCGCGCGAGCGTGCCGGATTCGAGGTGCGCGACGTCCATCCGACCCACTACGGCCGTATCTGCCCGATCGAGACTCCTGAAGGACCGAACATCGGTCTCATCTCGTCGCTGGCCTGCTACGCCCGCATCAACGAATACGGTTTCATCGAGTCGCCCTACAAGAAGGTCGACGACGGCCGTGTGCTCGATCACTACCGCGTGGTCAAGGTAGGCGACACCACCTTCACCCTCGGCCAGATCGTCGAGAAGCGCGAGCTGCAGAAAGAAAACAATCGCATCGCCAAGCAGCTGGCCTCGGATGCCAGCTCGAAGAAGAAGGCCTCGCTGCAGCCCGGCGAAGCCGAGCCGTACGCCTTCTATCTCTCGGCGTGGGACGAGGAGCGCTACACCATCGCCCAGGCCAACGTGATCATGGACGAAGAGGGAAACCTCACCCATGACCGCGTCATCGCCCGCCAGTCCGGCGACTTCGTCTCCATCGAGAAAGAGAAGGTCGACTTCATCGACGTCTCGCCGAAGCAGCTGGTCTCGGTGGCCGCATCGCTCGTTCCGTTCCTGGAGAACGACGACGCCAACCGCGCTCTGATGGGCGCCAACATGCAGCGCCAGTCCGTTCCTCTCCTCCGCACCGACGCCCCTCTGGTCGGCACCGGCATGGAGAACATCGTGGCCCGCGACTCCGGAGCCGTCGTACTCTGCAAGCGCGGCGGAATCGTCGATCTGGTCGACTCGAACCGCATCATCGTCCGGGTCGAAGCGGAAGACGTCGAGACCGGCGAGACGAAGGAATTCGGCGCCGATATCTACTCCCTCATCAAGTTCAAACGTTCCAACCAGAACACCTGCATTACGCAAAAGCCGGTGGTTCGAGAAGGGCAAAGGGTCCGTAAGGGCCAGGTCCTGGCCGACGGCCCATGCACCGATGCCGGTGAGCTCGCTCTCGGCCGCAACATCCTGGTGGCCTTCATGCCGTGGCGCGGCAACAACTTCGAGGACGCCATCCTGGTGTCGGAGAAGCTGGTCAAGGACGATTACTACACCTCGATCCACATCGAAGAGTTCGAGATCGAAGCACGCGACACCAAGCTCGGACCGGAAGAGATCACGCGCGATATTCCCAATGTCTCGGAGTCGGCCCTGCGTGACCTCGACGAGTCGGGCATCGTCCGCATCGGCGCCACGGTCAAGCAGGGCGACATCCTCGTCGGCAAAGTCACGCCGAAGGGCGAGACCCAGCTGACGCCGGAAGAGAAGCTCCTGCGAGCCATCTTCGGTGAGAAGGCCGGCGACGTTCGCGACGCCTCGCTCAAGACGCCTCCTGGAATCGAGGGGACGGTGGTGGACGTGAAGATCTTCTCGCGCAAGGGCGTGGAGAAGGACATGCGTGCCAAGTCGATCGAAGAAGGCGAGATCGAGCGGATGAACCGCAACATTCAGGACGAGATCCGCATCATCACCGATGCCCGCAACAAGAAGATCGCCGACCTCCTGGCGGACAAGAAGCTGCAGCGCGACGTCGTCGACTTCAAGACCGGCGAGACGCTGGTACACAAAGGGGAGAGCGCCGATCGCGACGTCATCGCCCGACTCAGCCGCCGCGAGCTCCTGGCTCTGCCGGTGGACGAAGAGACCCGCGAGACCATCCGGATGTTCGTCGAGCGCGCCGAGAATCGCGTGCGCGTCCTCGAGCAGAAGGCCGATGAGCGCCGCGAAGACCTGCAGAAGGGTGACGAGCTTCCTCCCGGCGTCATCAAGATGATCAAGGTCTACGTGGCCATGAAGCGCAAGCTTTCGGTCGGTGACAAGATGGCCGGACGCCACGGCAACAAGGGCGTCATCTCACGCATCCTGCCGGAAGAGGACATGCCGTACCTCCCGGACGGTACACCTGTGGAGATCGTGCTGAACCCGCTCGGCGTTCCGTCGCGTATGAATGTCGGACAGATCCTCGAGACTCACCTCGGATGGGCGGCCCGCTCGCTCGGCCTCTACTTCTCCACGCCGGTTTTCGACGGCGCCATGGAAGCGGAGATCAAGGCCCAGCTCAAGGCCGCCGGTCTTCCGGACGACGGCAAGACCCAGCTCTTCGACGGCATGACCGGCGAGGCTTTCGAGCAGAGGGTCTGCGTCGGCTTCATCTACATGCTGAAACTCTCACACCTGGTCGACGACAAGATCCACGCCCGGTCCATCGGACCGTATTCACTCATCACCCAGCAGCCGCTGGGCGGCAAGGCCCAGTTCGGCGGCCAGCGCTTCGGAGAGATGGAAGTCTGGGCTCTCGAAGCATACGGCGCGGCTTACACACTGCAGGAGCTGCTGACCTCGAAGTCGGATGACGTCGAGGGCCGCTCGAAGATTTACGAATCGATCGTCAAGGGTGAGGTGCCGGATGATCCGGGCCTGCCCGAGTCCTTCAACGTTCTCGTCCGCGAGTTGCAGTCGCTCTGCCTCGATGTCGAGCTCTTGAAAGAGTGAGAATGATCATGGCCAATAGAGTCGCTCCGATGGTCGTCTCAAAGCTTCCCGATCCGGACTGCAAAGCATGCAGCGGCTTCGGCACGGTGCGCCTCACGGCGCATTTCACCGACGGCGATCAGGAGTGGGAATGGCCATGCTGGGAGTGTTTCGGCCAGGAAGTGCGGATTCCGCTGCCGCGGCCGAAGTGACAAGGACGATCGACGATGCGGCCGGCCCCTCGAGGCCGCTCCCGCACCGATGCAATGAATTGAACTGGTTCTCCTAACAAAAGGGAGGCGTAACTTGGAAAGCTTCAACCAACTGTTTCAACCGGTAAAGCCACAGGCGATCAACGATTTCAACGCCATCAAGATCTCGCTCGCTTCTCCGGAAAAGATTCGGTCATGGTCGTACGGCGAGGTCACCAAGCCGGAGACGATCAACTACCGGACCTTCAAGCCGGAGCGCGACGGGCTCTTCTGCGCCAAGATTTTCGGTCCCATCACCGACTGGGAATGCCTCTGCGGCAAGTACAAGCGCATGAAGCATCGCGGCGTGATCTGCGACAAGTGTGGCGTCGAGGTGACGAAGTCGAAGGTCCGGCGCGAGCGCATGGGCCACATCGAGCTGGCCTCGCCCGTCTCGCATGTCTGGTTCTTCAAGGGCCTGCCCTCGCGGATCGGTCACCTGCTCGACATCTCGCTGCGCGACCTGGAGCGGATCCTCTACTTCGAGTCCTATGTGGTCATCGATCCGGGCGACCTCAACGAGGTGCTGGACGAGAAGGAGCTCCTGACCGAGGAGAAGTTCCGCGAGCTTCGCACGCAATATGGCGACGTTTTCGTGGCCAAGATGGGCGCCGAAGCCATCAAGGAGCTGCTCCGCAACGTCAACGTTGAAGAGCTCTCCGACGAGTTGCGCCTGATCATGCGCACCGAGACGTCGCAGATCAAGAAGCTGAAGGCCGCCAAACGCCTCAAAGTCGTCGACGCCTTCCGCAAGTCGGGTCATCGTCCGGAGTGGATGATCCTCGACGTCATCCCGGTCATTCCTCCCGAGCTGCGTCCCCTCGTCCCTCTGGACGGCGGCCGTTTCGCCACGTCCGATCTCAACGACCTCTATCGCCGTGTAATCAACCGCAACAACCGCCTCAAGAAGCTTCTGGAGCTGCGCGCGCCGGACGTCATCGTCCGTAACGAGAAGCGCATGCTGCAGGAGGCGGTCGACGCCCTCTTCGACAACGGCCGCCGCGGCCGCGTCCTCAAGGGGTCGAATAACCGTCCGCTCAAGTCGCTCTCCGACACCCTCAAGGGCAAGCAGGGCCGCTTCCGCCAGAACCTCCTGGGCAAGCGTGTCGACTACTCGGGACGTTCGGTCATCGTGGTCGGACCGGAGCTCAAGCTCCATCAGTGCGGTCTGCCGAAGAAGATGGCCCTCGAGCTCTTCAAGCCCTTCATCTACAACCGTCTCGAACAGAAGGGCCTGGTCGGCACCATCAAGGCCGCCAAAGAGATGGTCGAGCTCCAGCAGGTCGAAGTCTGGGACGCGCTGGAAGAAGTCATTCGCGAGCATCCGGTTCTCCTGAACCGTGCACCGACGCTCCATCGTCTCGGTATCCAGGCCTTCGAGCCGGTGCTGGTCGAAGGGAAGGCCATCAAGATCCATCCTCTGGTCTGCACCGCGTTCAACGCCGACTTCGACGGCGATCAGATGGCCGTTCACGTCCCGCTCTCACCGAAGGCTCAGGTCGAGTCGCAGGTGCTGATGCTGGCCTCGAACAACATCCTCTCGCCGGCCAACGGCAAGCCGCTGGCCGTTCCTTCACAGGATCTCGTTCTCGGCTGCTACTACCTGACCAAGGCCAAGCCGGGCGCCAAGGGCGAAGGGAAAGTCTTCGGCAGCTTCGACGAAGTCGTTCTCGCTCTCAGCGCCGGCGCGGTGGAGCTGCTGACGCCGATCCGCGTGCGCGTCAATGGCAAACTCATCGACCTCACGACGCACTTCAACGATCAGGACGTCAGCCACGCCGAAGTCCAGGACGTATCGAACAAGCTGATCGACTCCACGGTCGGCCGCGTCATCCTCAATATGCATCTCCCGAATGAGATCCCCTTCATCAACGGTCTTCTCAAGAAGAAGGGACTCAGCGAGCTGGTGAACTACGCCTTCCTCAACTGGGGCAACAAGCTGACCGTGCAGCTCCTCGACGAGCTCAAGCAGGTCGGCTTCCTCTACGCCACCATTGCCGGCGTCTCCATTGGCGTCGACGACATGGTCATCCCGTCGCGCAAGCCGGAGATCGTGGAGAAGGCCCGCAAGGCCGTCCTCGAAGTCGAGCGCCAGCGCCTCGACGGCGCCATCACCCACGGCGAGCGCCACAACAAGATCATCGATATCTGGCACCGGGCCACGGAGACCGTCTCGGACGAGATGTTCGCCGAGATGCGCCGCACCGAGCAGGAGCGCCACGAGTTCAACCCCATCTTCATGATGGCCGACTCCGGCGCCCGAGGCTCCAAGGAGCAGGTCCGGCAGCTGGCCGGTATGCGCGGACTGATGTCCAAGCCTTCCGGCGAGGTCATCGAGACGCCGATCACTGCGAACTTCCGCGAAGGCCTCTCAGTGCTGCAGTACTTCATCTCCACCCATGGCGCTCGTAAGGGTCTGGCCGACACCGCGCTCAAGACGGCCGACTCCGGATACCTCACCCGCCGTCTGGTCGACGTGGCGCAGGACGTCATCGTCACCGAGCAGGATTGCAACACCTTCGACGGCATCGGCGTCGGCGCCATCATGGAAGGGGGCGACATCCTCGAGCCTCTCCGCGATCGCGTCGTCGGCCGCGTGGCCCAGGAAGACGTCTACGACCCGCTCACCGGCAAGAC
>JADGNX010000142.1 GCA_017883265.1 Thermoanaerobaculia bacterium | reverse complement strand
CGGGCTCCTGGTACGTCCCGAAGACGTCGCGCAGGGCGTCGGAGATCTCGCCCACCGTCGCGTACACCCGGACGGCATCCAGGATCAGCGGCATCGTATTGACCTTCTCGTCCTTCGCGCCATTGCGCAGCGCGTCGAGTGACCGTTCGACGGCCTTCGAATCGCGGCGGCTCTTGACCTCGAGGAGCGACTGGAGCTGCTCGCCTGTGGCGGACTCGTCGATGTAGAGGCTGTCGAAGGGATCCTCTTTCTCCATGCGGAATGCGTTGACACCCACGACCAGCTTCTCGCCCGACTCGATGGAGCGCTGATACTGGTACGACGCGTCCCAGATCTCGCGCTGCGGAAAGCCGGCCTCGATCGCTTCCACCATCCCGCCGAACCGATCGATTTTCTCGATGTACTCGAAGCAGCCCTTCTCCATCTCGTCGGTCAGCTGCTCGACGAAGAATGAACCCCCGAGGGGGTCGACCGTGTTGATGACGCCCGACTCGTGCGCGATGATCTGCTGGGTCCGGAGGGCGATGCGCGCTGTGGTCTCGGTCGGAAGGCCCAGCGTCTCGTCGAGTGAATTGGTGTGCAGCGAGTTGGTTCCGCCGAGGACGGCAGCCAGCGCCTGAATGGTCACGCGGACGACGTTGTTGTACGGCTGTTGCGCGGTAAGCGAGCATCCGGCTGTCTGGGTGTGAAAGCGCAGCATCCAGGAGCGCGGATCCCTGGCACCGTAGCGGTCGCGCATGACTTTGGCCCAGACGCGACGTGCGGCGCGGAACTTCGCCACTTCCTCGAAGAGGTCGTTATGCGAGTTGAAGAAGAATGACAGCCGCGGCGCGAACTCATCGATGTCCAGACCGGCGCGTACGCCGTACTCGACATATTCCATGCCGTCGCGCAGGGTGAAAGCCAGCTCCTGCAGAGCCGTCGATCCCGCTTCCCGGATGTGATAGCCGCTGATGGAGATCGTGTTGTACTTCGGCACGTTCTCTGCGCAGTACTTGAAAACGTCGGTGATCAGCCGCATCGAAGGCCGCGGCGGAAAGATGTACTCCTTCTGCGCGATGTACTCCTTGAGGATGTCGTTCTGGAGGGTGCCGGAGATCTTCTTCCAGTCCGCCCCCTGCTTCTCGGCCACGGCCAGATACATGGCCAGAAGGATCGGCGCCGTGGAGTTGATAGTCATCGAGATCGTCACCTCTTCGAGGTCGATCCCGTCGAAAACGGTCTCCATGTCGGCCAGTGTGTCGACGGCGACTCCGCACTTGCCGACTTCGCCACGCGAGTAATGATGATCGGAATCGTAGCCATAGAGAGTCGGAAGGTGGAAGGCGATCGACAGCCCGTGTTGTCCCTGCGCCAGGAGGTACTTGTATCGCTCGTTGGACTGCTTCGGCGTCCCGAATCCTGCGAACTGTCGCATCGTCCAGAGCTTGCCGCGGTAGCCGGTCGGATGGATTCCGCGGGTGTAAGGGAACTCGCCGGGAAATCCGAGGTCGCGATTGAAGTCCAGATCGACGACGTCGGACGGGGTCGCCAGCGGATTCACCTCCATGTTGCTCACGGTGGTGAAGTCCTTTTTCCAGGATCCCTTGCGAGCCGCGATGGGATCGTGCATCCCGCTCCGCCAGCGCCTTGCTTCCGCCGCCACGCTCTCCAGGGCTTTGGCCCCGAAAAGCGGGAGCTGCTCTTCCACAAGACGAGGCGGCTGCGGCTTCGCCGGGCCCTTCGGAAGGTCGATCTCTTTCTCACTCATCGCATCTCCTATTTCCGGAAGAACGTCGAGACCCGCTTGAAGAGGCCCGTCTGCTCGTGCTCCAGCATGTGGTCGACCTCGCCGGCATCGAACCACATGCCGTGACACGTCGGACAGGAGTCGACCGTGACTCCATGCAGCTCAGTGGTGTGAAGGTCCATGCCGCACTTCGGGCATTTCATGTGATGGAGGGCCTTGATCCGATCCTTCTCATCCTGTGCCGTTCTGGCGGCGTTCTCCCGCGCCCACTCCTTCCGTAGCTCCAGTTCCTGCCGAACGAAATACTCCTCTTCGGCATTACTCGGTTTCTCAGTGGCCATGGAATCCTCCGCTTGCGATTCTATCGCTACGAGTAAGGCGGCGTGCTCTCAAGTGGAGGGGCCCCGCTCTCGGGCGCCCGTGCGGGGAGCGTGGCCAGCCGCCCTCCTCCCCAGGCGGCCGAAGCGGCCGCCGCTCCACTGGAGCGTCTTTTCGACTCTGCGCCTCGCGCTGGCCAAGTCACTCTTTGCGCGCCACCAGCAACAACCCCGGGCCAAACGGGACGAACGAGAAGAGGCGATCGAGGGAGAACAAGACGCGCATCGCTCCGACCAGGAAACGCGACCTTCCGGCACGCGCCACCGATTGCAATGCCGCATCCTTACCGACATCCAGTCGCGAGCGCCGCTTGTTCATCGGCAGCAGAAACAGCGTGTCATAGGCCAGGACTACCGGAAATCCCCAGAATTTCGCTTTTCTCACGGCGAGGCCGGCGGTTCGAAACAGAGCGATGAGCTGGAGCCTGGCGTAGCGCCGCCGATGTTCGTAGTAGTCGTCCGACGCCGTCCATAGCGACTGCAATGCGGGAACGGTGGCGATACAACTGCCGCCTGGCCTCAGAATCCGTCCGATCTCTCGGGCCGCCGACGCGTCATCGTCGAGATGCTCCAGCGTCTCACCCGTGGTCACGCCGTCGAAGGTTCCCTCGCGGAACGGCATCCGCGTCAGGTCGCCGACGATGACCGGGATCCGCGAGTTGCGCTTGACGTGCAGAGCGGCGTCAAACGAGTAATCGATACCGATGACCCGACGGCCTGTAGCCGCTACGCGCGCCGCGAGCTGTCCGAGGCCGACGGCGCCATCGAGCAGCAACGCGTCTTGAGGGAGACGCGCGACCTCGCCCAGGATGATGGCCAGACGATGCTCGTGCCGCGGCCCGAACATCTCGGGCTGCGTTCCCCAGGCATGCGTGGACGGCTCTGACGACTGCCCGACCATATTCAGCGCAGGCTGCCTCAGGCCGACAGAAGCTCGCGGATCGCCTGGGGCGCCGCGCTCAACGCCTCGGCGATCCTGGCCGCGTCCTTTCCGCCGGCCTGAGCCAGATCGGGCTTGCCGCCCCCCTTGCCGCCGACGATCGGCGCGAGCTTCTGGATCAGCGATTGCGCCGACACGCGCCCGACCAGATCGCTGGTGACCGCAGCGAGGAGCGTGACCTTCCCGTCCGTGGCGCTGCCGATCAGCACCACCCCGCTCTTGATCTTCGAGCGGAAGGTGTCGGCCAGGTTTCGCAGATCTCCTCCGCTGATGTCGTCGACGCGACGGGCCAGCAGGCGCACACCATCGACATCGATCCCGGCATCATCAAACGACGAGCTCTCACTCTGACCAGCGACGCCACCGGTGGCCACCTTCATCTTGAGCTGCTTGAGCTCGCGCTCCAGCGTCTTGTGCTTCTCCTGCAGCGAACGGATGTGCGCAGGCAGCTCCTTCGCCGGAGCGTTCAACTGCTGCTGGATCTCGCGCGATGCGTCGTCGAGAGTGCGGAAGTAGTCGAGCGCCCCTCGCCCGGTCAGCGCTTCCATGCGCCGGACGCCGGCCGCCAGCGAACGATCGGAGATGATCTTGAAGAGGCCGATGTCGCCGGTGCGATTGACGTGACAGCCGCCGCAGAACTCACGCGAATAGTCGCCCGCTGCGACGATGCGCACCTGGTCGCCATACTTCTCTCCGAACATGGCCACGGCGCCGGTCTTCCTGGCCTCGGCGATCGGCATCACTGTCTTCGTCACTTCGAGGTTAGCGCGGATCTGGTCGTTGACCGCATCCTCGATCTTTCGAGTCTCCTCGGCCGTCAGAGGACGATGCGAGGTGTAGTCGAAGCGAAGGCGGTCGGGGGCCACGAGCGAGCCGGCCTGCTGGACCGTATCGCCAAGAAGCTCCTTGAGAGCCTTGTGCAGGAGATGAGTGGCCGTGTGGTTCGCCGTCGTGTCGAGCCGCTGCTGTGCCGGCACCGAAGCCTTGATCGCCGCTCCGACAGAAAGATAGCCTTCATCGACACGCACGCGCGAAACCACGAGATCGCCAGCTTGTTTCTGCGTGTCGGTGACCGTGCCCCGCCCCCCCTTCCAGGTGAGCGTTCCGGCGTCGCCGATCTGCCCGCCCGATTCCGCATAGAACGGAGTCGGCGAGAGCACCACGTCGCCCTCCGATCCGTGGTGCAGAGCATCGCGCTCCTCACCGTCGACGACGATGGCCCGGACCTTCGAATCGATATCCGTGTACTGCTCGTAGCCGACGAACTCGACAGCGCCCACCTTCTCGGCGATCCTGGCGTAGGTCGTAGCATCGGCGGCCGCCTGAAACTTCGACGAAGCCTTCGCCTTCGCCCGCGCCTCCATCATCATCTGCTCGAAGCCTTCGCGGTCGATGGTCACGCCCTCTTCCTCGCCCAGCTCGTGAATCAGATCGACCGGAATGCCGAAGGTGTCGTAGAGCCGGAAGACCTCCGCACCGCCGAGCGTCCGCTCGCCGCGGCTACGGACCTCATCGAGCAGTGCGCCGACGCGCTCCATTCCGACCGTCAGGGTCTTCGCGAAGCGCTCCTCTTCGGATTCCAACGTCTTGAGAACCGACGATCTCCGCTCCAGGAGCTCGGGATAGGCGCTGCCCATCGACTCGATCACGCTGTCCACCAGCATCGACAGCAGCAGTGGCTGGGGGAGCTTGCGGCCGAAACGGATGGCCCGCCGGATGATGCGACGGAGCACGTAGCCACGTCCCTCGTTCGACGGAATGACCCCGTCGCTTATCAGGAACGTGGCCGCGCGTGAATGGTCGCAGAGTACGCGGATGGCCGTGTCGATCTCATGATCCATCCGCCCGCCGTAAGCAGCGCCGCCGAGCGCGGAGATCTTCCGCATGATCGGCGTGAAGAGATCGATGTCGTAGTTGGTGTCGGCGTTCTGCAGGACTGCGGCTACGCGCTCCAGGCCGGCCCCGGTGTCGACTGAGGGAGCCGGCAGCGGATTGAGCGTTCCGTCTGCGTCACGGTCGTACTGCATGAAGACGAGGTTCCAGATCTCCATCGTGTCGTCGCCCTCGCCGTTGACGAGCGCCCCGACGTTCTTCGAGAGATCAGCACCGCGGAAGTAGTGGATCTCCGAGCAGGGACCGCATGGCCCCGTCTCCCCCATCGACCAGAAATTGTCCTTCCTGCCGAAGCGAAGAACGCGCTCGGGCCGTGCTCCAGCGGCGATCCACAACTGAATGGCGGCCTCATCGGCCGGCACCTTGTCATCCCCTTCAAAGACGGTGAACCAGAGGCGCTCGACGTCGAGCCCATAGACCTTCGTGATCAGCTCCCAGGCGAAGTCGATCGCTTCCTTCTTGAAATAGTCGCCGAAGGAGAAGTTGCCCAGCATCTCGAAGAAGGTGTGGTGGCGCGCGGTACGTCCGACGTTCTCGAGGTCGTTGTGCTTCCCGCCAGCGCGCACGCACTTCTGCGAGGTCGTGGCGCGCTTGTAGTCGCGCGGCTCACGGCCGAGGAAAACGTCCTTGAACTGGTTCATCCCGGCGTTGGTGAAGAGGAGAGTCGGATCTCCGGCCGGAACGAGGGAGGAGCTCGAAACTCGTCGATGCCCCTTCGCTTCGAAGTAGGCCAGAAACTGTTCGCGGATTTCTGAAGTGGTCAGCATGAGAAGATCGGTTCTCCCTTTACGCATCGCAATGCCTTGTCATCCGGAGCCTCGAGCCAGGGATCTGGGTAGTGACGGATACCGAGGCAGTGGCCGACGTGCCACGTTCGTCCCTCGTCCTCAACCGCCTCCCTCACTCATCCCCGCTCGCTGCTTCCTCGATGCAGAGGCCGACGGCCTCACGGCTGGCCGCCAGGTCGTAACCATGACTCAACAGATACACCAGCAATTTGTTTCGTCCCTCAGCCGAGGCGGCGAACTCGTCCCCTTTCCGCCCGGCCAGAATCCTCATCTTCTTCCGGCAGAGAGCGAGTAGCTCGCGCTCCTCGGTTTCCTTGTCGACATTCTCCTCCACGGCACGGCGAGCCTCTTCGTCGCCGATACCAGTGGATCGAAGCTCGGCCACGATCCGCCGCCGTCCGATCCGTTTGCGGGCCCGGTCCCGGACGAACGACGCCGCAAACCGCTCGTCATCGACCCATCCCTCGCGGGTCAGCCTCTCCAGAGTGCCATCAATCGCCTCGGCCTCGAACGACTTACGAGCCAGCTTGCGACGAAGCTCGGCCCGGCCGTTCCAACGGTACTTCAAAATCCGTAAGGCGGTCGCATAGCAGCGGTCGCCGTCGGAGAGATCGTCGTCGGAGGGCATGGGGTTCAGTCTAGTGGACCGCGCCCGTTCCGAGCGTGGCGATGTAGCACAGACACTTCTGTCTGTGCGCTCGCGATTCGTCGATTTTCACGACGCGTTTCACGAACCGCTCTTCCGCCACCCACCCGCCGGATCCCTCGCTAAACGCTCTGGATGACAGGGCTTGCGGACCGAAACGACTCAGATGCCGTTGGAGAAATCGAACGGCGACTCGTCGGCGAAGGGATCGGTATCGCTGCCGCTGCTGACGGTGAGCTTCGATTCCATCTCTTCCTTGGCGATGTCGGAAGTCGACTGGATGCCCTGGAGCTTGAGCCGGAACTCGTCGGGGTTCGTGGCCCGGCGCAGCGCTTCGTCCAGAGTGATCAGGCCGTTGCGGTACAGCGTGTAGATCGACTGGTCGAAGGTCTGCATGCCGTACTGCGAGGTTCCCTGGGAGATGGCGTCCTTGATCAGCTTGGTCTTCTCTTTGTTCTCGATGCAGTCGCGGATGTAGGCGGTGGAGATGAGGACCTCCGCTGCGGGAACGCGGCCGAGGCCGTCGGCACGAGGAAGGAGCCGGAGAGAGACGACCGCCTTGAGCACAGCCGCCAATTGCAGCCGGATTTGCTTTTGCTGATGCGGCGGAAAGACCGAGATGATGCGGTTGATGGTCTCGGTGGCATCCATGGTGTGGAGAGTGGAGAGAACCAGGTGGCCCGTTTCGGCCGCTGTCAGAGCGGTCTCGATCGTCTCGTAGTCGCGCATCTCGCCGACCAGGATGACGTCGGGATCCTGTCGCAGCGCCGAGCGGAGGGCCTGGGCGAACGACTTGGTGTCCACTTCGATCTCGCGCTGGTTGACGATCGACTTCTTGTCGCGATGAAGGAACTCGATCGGATCCTCGACCGTCATGATGTGCTCGGTGCGGTGCGCGTTGATGTAGTCGATCATCGCCGCCAGGGTGGTCGATTTCCCCGAGCCGGTCGTTCCAGTGCAGAGAATCAGCCCTCGCGTCTCCTCGGCGATCTTCTCCAGGATGACCGGGAGCATCAGCTCGCGGACCGAGAGGATCTTGACCGGGATCACGCGCAGGACGAGCCCCACGGTGCCCCGCTGCTGGAAGATGTTGCAGCGAAACCGGCCGAGGCCGGGGACGGAGTAGGCGATGTCGATCTCGTAGTTATTCTTGAACTTCTCCTTCTGTCGCGCCGACATGATGGAGAAGGCCATGGCAATGGTGTCCTCCTGCATGAGGCGCTTGAGCTCGACCAGCGGAATGAGCTCGCCATCGACCCGGATGACGGGGTGCGAGCCGACCTTCACGTGGAGATCAGAGGCGCGCCGTTCGGCGGCGATTTTGAGAAGGTCGTTGATATGCAAGGCTTGGTTCTCCCGCCCGTTCATGGTAACGCCAAACCGGGTGGAGACGAAACTCAACAGCTCCGGGGCCCTCTTGCTCTACGATGTCCCGGGCCGGCCCTGCCGGCATCGAGCCCTGAATGAAATCTGCGGTTTACGACGATCTCTCGCTGCATTACAAGCTCGTGGTGGCGAGCGGTGGGGCCGATTCCGCTTCGCTGCCTCTGGTCATCGTCCTCCACGGCCGCGGCAGCGATTCCAACGACCTCGCCGAGCTGGCCCCGTTGATCGACGGAGGCTATCGGTTCATCTTTCCCGATGCCCCTGTTGCCTTCGAGCCATCCCCCGGCATGCGGTTCGGCTTCACCTGGTTCGACGGCTGGCCTGCGAAGCGAGACTCCATCATCCGATCGCGTCAGCTCCTTCTCGTCTTCATCGCCGAGCTGCTCCTGCGCCATCCCACACCGGAAGGGAGGATCGTGCTGAGCGGCTTCTCGCAGGGGGGGATGATGTCTCTGGATGTCGGGTTTCGCACCGATGACCCCATCGCCGGAGTCGCCGTCATGAGCGGCGCGCTCTACGAAGAAGACATGCCCGACTTTGCGGCACGCCAGCAAACGCCGGTGCTCATCGTCCACGGTGACGCCGACGACGTCATACCGGTCGCTGCAGCCCGTCGCACGCGCCGCGTCCTCGAAGATCAGGGACTAGACGTGGAGTACGAAGAGTTCCCGATGGGGCACCAGGTCAGCGAGGAGTCGATGCGCACGGTAGCGAGGTTTCTGCGCAAGTGTCTCGTATCGTGACGACCGATGCCTCAGTGGAGAGGCGCCCGCTCTCGGGCGCCTGCGCGCTGAACGTGGCTGCCGCCCGGGGGGGGCGCCCCGTCCCGGCGGCCGAAGCGACCGCCGCTCCACAGAGGCCAAGCGCCTTGCGGGCTTCTTACGGATTCACCCAGCCGGCGAATGACGTCTTGAGGTTGTCGATTTTGATCATGGCAACCGGTTTGAGCGGATTGCGCTCCGGGCCCATGGTGATCACCCCCGACACGCCCTGGTAGTTGCGCGTGTTGGCCAGGGCGTCGCGCACGCGCGCAGGGTCGGCTGTGCCGGCAGCCTTCACCGCCTGGGCGTAGAGACGGAGGGCGTCGTATCCGAGAGCGGAATTCGCGTCCGGGAGCTTCCCGAGCCGCTTCAGCACAGCGGCGACGAACGCTTTCACCGCAGGCCTCTCTTCCCCGACGAAGTAATGGTCGGAGTAGTAACAGCCGTCCAGCGAGCGGCCGCCGATCTCGATCACGGTCGGAGAATCCCAGCCGTCGCCGCCGACGAGCGGGACGGTAATGCCGAGGTCGCGCGCCTGAATGGCGATCTG
>JADGNX010000443.1 GCA_017883265.1 Thermoanaerobaculia bacterium | reverse complement strand
GAGCTTTGGACGCTCGAGGGGAAGGAGCCCATCATGTAGTTCTTTGTGTCCTCCAGCTCCTGCGTTTCGACGTCGCCGGTGCGGATGCGGCGGAGCTCGGCGAGGACCTCGGTCACCGACTCGCGGGTGACTTCGTTGCGCACCGGGGCGCTGACGACGAAGGGGCCGGCCTGGCGGCGGAAGGCGAACAGCGATCGCGCGCCGTAGGTGTAGCCGTGCTTCTCGCGGAGGTTGAGGTTGATGCGCGAATTGAACACGCCGCCCAGGAGCGCGTTCATCACGGAGAGGGAGAAGTAGTCCTCCGTGCTGCGGGCGATGCCGATATGGCCGATACGGATCTCCGACTGCACCGCGGTCGGGCGGTCGATGAGATAGATGCGGCTCGATTCGAACGTCTTCGGAGAGACCTCAGGTCGCGGCGGAATGTCGGCGTCGGGCCAGTCGTCGAAGAATCGCGAGGCCGTATCGAGCGCGGATTCGGCGTTGACGTCGCCGGCGATCACGATCGAGCCGTTGTTGGGAACGTAGTGCGTGGCGAAGTAGCGGCGTACGTCATCGACGGTGATCCGCGCGACTGACTCGGGATTGCCGATGATGGTGTTGCCGTAGGCGCCGCGTCCGTAGATGAGATTGGAGAAGCGCTTTCCGGCGATGGAGGCCGGCTCGTCGCGCTGCTGGATCAACTCCATCAGACGCTCGCTTTGCACGCGCTCCAGCGATGCCTGCGGCAGCATCGGACGGCGATTCACGTCGGCGAAGATGGCGAAGGCCTCGGCGAAGGTGCGCGACAGGGAATCGACGGAGATGAACGACGCGTCCCAGTCGGCGCCGCTGCCGAGGGATGCGCCGAGTAGGCCGAGGTCTTCGGCGAGAAGGACGGCGTCGCGGATGCCGGCACCTTCGTCGAGAAGGGCCGCCGTGACCGAAGCCAGACCGGCCAGCTCGGGAGTGTCGAAATCAGCGCCCGAGCGGACGAGCGACCGGACCGAGACGAGCGGCGCGTTGTGATTCTCGGCCACGAGCAGACGCAGGCCGTTGTCCAGCGTGCGGCGGGCGACGTGCGGGAAGTGATACGGCCGCGGAGGCCCGGGTTGGGGAGCAACATTGCGGTCGAGTGTCATGCGTTCTCCGGGACGAACAGGCTGGTCACGCGATTCTCTGCCACGAGGTACTGCCGCGCCACGCGCTGCAGATCGCCTCCCGTCGTGGTGCGATACGGATCGAGCCAGGTGTGGACCAGCGACGGATCGCTGAAGTAGGTCGCCATCATCCCGATCATGTCAGCGCGGGAGTCGTAGTTTTCGATCTGGTGCGCGTGCTCGACCTCGGCACGGTTCTTTGCCCGCGTCAGCTCGTCGGCCGTGATGCCGTCGCTGGCGATGCGCGCCAGCTCCGCGTCGATGGCGCGCTCGATATCTTCTATGGCAACCCCCTCGTTCGCCGTCGCTTGCATCATGAAAATGCCGGTGGCCTCGGTGGGGAGGATGTACGCGGAGACGTCGGTGGCGATCTGCTGCTCGAGCACGAGCGCCTTCTCCAGACGGCTGGCCTTATCGCCGCTGAGGACGGAGCTGAGCAGATCGGCCGCGATCCAGTCGGGGTGGCCCATCTTCGGGAAGTGATAGAGCCGGTAGACGCGCGGAAGCTGCACGGGCGACGGGAAGACTTCCCGCCGTTCGCCGTTCAGCGGGCGGCGTTCGAGGTCGAAGGGGGGAAACGAGCCGCCGGACGGGAGAGGGCCGAAGTACTGTTCGACAAGAGCCTTCGCTTCCGCGGGAACGAAATCGCCGACCAGCGTCAGCGTGGCGTTGTCGGGGCGATACCAGGTGGCGAAGAACTCGCGGATGTCGTCGAGAGAGGCCGCGCCGAGGTCGTCCATCGAGCCGATGGTGGGCCAGTGGTAGGAGTAATCGGGATCGTAGCCGAGATTCAAAAGACGCTCGAAGGCGGTGCCGTAGGGGACGTTGTCGTAGCGCTGTCTCCGCTCTTCCTTCACCACTTCGCGCTGGATGTCGAGCTTTTCCTGCGTCAGAGCGGGTAGGAAGTAGCCCATCCTGTCCGACTCCAGCCAGAGGCCGAGGGCGAGGTAATTCGAGGGGAGCGTCTCGAAGTAATTCGTCCGGTCGAAGAACGTCGTCCCATTCAGGACGCCGCCGACCGACTGCACGTAGCGGAAATGTTCGTTGTTGCCGACGTGCTCCGAGCCGGAGAAGAGCATGTGCTCGAAGAGGTGGGCGAACCCGGTCCGCCCGGGCCGCTCGTTCTTCGAGCCGACGTGGTACCAGAGATTGACCGCCACGAGCGGGGCGGAATGGTCTTCGTTGAGAACGACGCGGAGGCCGTTATCCAGCGTGTAGGTTTCGAGTTGGAGCATCGGCGGGGCCTTGTATCACGATCGGAAGGCAGAAGGCAGAAAGCAGAAAGCAGAAGGCGGAAGGCAGAAGGCAGAAGGGGCGCTGGGTGATGGGACCAAACTCATCTTCATCGTTCATCCTTCTGCTTTCTGCTTTCTGCTTTCTGCTTTCCGCCTTCTGCCTTTATCCTTCCCCCGTGCCGCCTCTGCCGTTTCGTCATATCGCCGTCGAAGGGCCGATCGGCGTCGGGAAGACATCGCTGGCCAACCTGCTGGCAAAGCGGTTCCGCGGGACGAAGATCCTCGAGGATGTCGACAACCCGTTTCTTGCCGAGTTCTACAAAGACAAACGGGGTG
>JADGNX010000442.1 GCA_017883265.1 Thermoanaerobaculia bacterium | reverse complement strand
TACGACTTCAACGACTGCTGCCGTCCCGGAGATCGCTCATCACGAGCCTGCGATCCGCTCCGAGAAAGCGCGGCGCCTCTACTTCATCCTCGGCGGGGCCATCGTCGTTCTCCTGATCGGATACGCGATCTTTGCCTTCCTCACGGCAGGTAAGGAATCGACCGACGACGCACAGATCACCGCCGACATCGTGCCGGTGGCGGCCCGCGTCTCCGGCCAGGTGGTGAACGTCTATGTCCAGGAGAACAGCCCGGTCCACAAGGGCCAGCTCGTTGCCGATATCGATCCCGGTGACGCTCAGGTGAAGGTCAATCAGGCCATAGGCGACTTCGAGACGGCCAAAGCCCAGGCCATGCAGGCCGATGCGCAGGCATCGGTGGCCGAAGCCTCGGCTCGCGGCGGTTTCACCACAGCGCTGGCCGCCGTGCAGACCTCGCGCGAGACCGTCGACTCGTCGAAAGATGCGATCGCCGAAGCTCGTGCCGGAGTGACGCGGGCCGAAGCGAATGCGCAGAAGGCCCGTCTCGATTTCCAGCGCGCCACGGAGCTCGGTGGGAAGGGTGACATTCCACGGGCTCAGGTGGACGCGGCGCGCGCCGCCAACGAGACCGCTCAGGCCGACGTGCTTCAGGCCCGGGCGCGGCTGCGTTCCGCCGAGGACAGCCAGCAGCATGCGGAGTCGGCGGTACGGGAGGCGCAGGGGAAGCTGACTTCCAGCTCGGCCGTGCCGCAACAGATTGCGGCCGCTCGGGCCATGGCCGATCTGGCTCATGCCAAGATCAAGACGGCCGAAGCGGCTCTGGCCGCCGCGCAACTGACCCTCTCCTACACCAAGGTCTATGCGCCTGCCGATGGGTTCGCAGCGAAGCTGGCCGTTCATGCCGGACAGCTCATCACGCCGGGACAACCGATCTGCACGCTGGTTCCTGCGCAGACCTACATCGTGGCCAACTTCAAAGAGACCCAGGTCCGCCAGATGAAAGCCGGTCAGAAGGCGGAGATCGTCGTCGACGTGGCCAAGGGAAAGAAGTTCGAAGGGACCGTCGATAGTCTGTCCGGCGGCACCGGAGCCAGCTTCTCCCTTCTGCCACCGGACAACGCCTCGGGAAACTTCGTGAAGGTCGTTCAGCGCGTCCCGGTTCGCATCTCCTGGAACGGCCCGCCAAGCGCGCAGGCTCCAGTCGGATCGTCAGCTGAGGTAACGGTACTGACGAAGTAAAGCCTCAGTGATAGGGGTGCCAGCTCTCGGGCACCCGCGCCAGGAGTGGCGCTCCCCCGGCCCACGGCGTCCGAAGCGGACGCCGCTCCACTCGGGGGCGGACACACGCTTTGGCGCACTGAACTCGATCAGCCGCCCAACGTGGCGGGCAAAGCCCCGGACGCGCCACGTAAACCCGATCGTGAGCCCTCGAGCTGGGCACACAACTGCTCGAGATCGACGACGTGCTCGGAGTCGTGGAGAAGCCAGCGATCGAGCAGTTCGCCGAGGGTGATGCTGCCGACTCCTTCGAGCTCAGCACCACGACTGAGATCTTCCGCCGTGAGCGCCTGCAAGAGCTTCCCAGCGGTCCGGCGTCCTCGCTTCAGATCGTCGACCGCCGAAGAGATGTCGAGAGCGTTATACCCGCGCTCCCGCGCCAGGCGCGCCCCGTCAACGTCCGGCAGGAAGGGACGCTCCTCCTGCAGCATTCGCTGCAAGCGCGGGAGAAAGGCTTCCACGTCGATATCGCGCAAATGCCACAGCGTCTCGCGTATGGAGAATCGGTCGGGTGAAGGCTTCCACATCAATTGGGCGTCCGTGAGACCTCGGGCGATCTGTTCGGCTCGCCTCGCAACGTAGTCCAACGATTCCACTGTACTAGGCAATCCGTCCATGTCCATCGTTCGCTCTTCCCCCTTCAGTTGCATGTTGCCACGCCGGAGCCTCCCGGCGGAACTGAGAGCCAGCGTTTACCGCATTGTCACCCGATCCCTATTGACCCTGGAGCCCGTTCGGACGTTTACCATGACCCCATGGAACGGAAGGAAGAGCGGTCCTTGTCTTCGGGACAGTTGGCCGCAGCGGCCGGAGTCAGCGCCGACACGCTGCGCCATTACGAACGAATCGGCGTCCTCCCGGAAGCGGATCGCTCAGCCAATGGCTACCGCCGCTACCCGCCCGCCGCATTGCAGCGCGTCCGGATGATCCGCGGCGCTTTGGCCGTCGGATTCACCCTCGAGGAGTTGGCCGGCATTCTGCGGCAGCGGCAGGCGGGAACGTCCCCCTGCCGGCGGGTCCACGCCATGGCCACCGAGAAACTGGCCACGATCGAACGGAGAATCGACGATCTCATCGGGCTGCGAGACGTGATGCGATCGATACTCGATCGCTGGAGCTCCGAGCTCGCATCGACCTCCGAAAGCCAGCTGGCTCACCTTCTCGAGACGCTGAGCGACGAGAGCGCAACAGGCGAGGCCCTGAAACCGAATCTCTCAATCCGAAAGGGAGCGCCTCAATTTTCAATCAGACAGCAAAAGGAGAAATCATGATGAAGCAACTCGCACTGACGCTCGTGGTCCTCGTGGCGTTCACAGCCGCCGCTCGAGCAGAGGAACACGCCATGAAGGACTGCCCGATGAAGGCCAGCGACTGCCCGATGAAGGACCACGCGAGCCATGCCGCTGGCGTGGACGCCCGGGGCGACGACGCCATGGGCTTCTCACATGAGAAGACCAC
>JADGNX010000019.1 GCA_017883265.1 Thermoanaerobaculia bacterium | reverse complement strand
GACTCGACGGAGTAGACCGGCTGCACTTTGGCCTGCTGCAGATCGATGATGGCGATGTCGGCGCGCTTGCCGACTTCGAGCGAGCCGATCTTCGCCTCCATGCCGAGCGCCCTGGCTCCTTCGATGGTGGCCATGGCCATGACGTCGCGGGCGCTGAGCGCTTTCGGATCGCCGAGCGTGACTTTCTGCAGGCGCGCTGCGCTGGCCATCTCTTCGATCATGTCGAGGTTGTTGTTCGATCCGGCAGGACCATCGGTTCCCAGTCCGACGTGCATGCCCGCCTTGCGCATGGCCACGACCGGCGCGACGCCTGAGGCCAGCATCATGTTGCTCTCGGGACAATGCGCGAGGCCGACCTTCTGCCGCGCGAAGATCTCGATCTCTTCCGGCGTCAGCCAGACGCCGTGTGCGGCCAGGACGTCGTGGCCGAGAAAGCCGATGGAATCGAGGTAAGCGCCGGAATGCATGCCATTGTGTTTCGAAGCGATGTCATTGAACTCGCTCTTCGTCTCCGAGACGTGGATCAGGATCGGCACGCGCAGCTCGTCGGCCAGTTTGCGGATCTGCCTCAAGTGGTCTTCGGAGACTGTGTAGGGGGCATGAGGAGCCAGAGCCGGCGTGATGAGACGGTCCCCTCGCCACTCCGCAGCGTATTTCCGGCAATAGGCGACGACCTCTTCCCAGGTCTTGTTGTCGGGAGCCGGGAAGTCGATCATCGTCTCGCCGAGAACGCCTCGAAGTCCGGCCGCCTTCGTCTCCCGGGCAATATCCGACTCGTAGTAATACATGTCGGCATAGGTGGTGGTGCCGGAGGCGATCATCTCGGCCGCGGCCAGCCGCGTTCCCCATTTCACGAAATCGCGGTCGACGTTTTTCGCTTCGGCCGGGAAGATAAAGTTCTGCAGCCAATCCATGAGATCGCGGTCGTCGGCGATGCCGCGGAAGAGCGTCATAGGCGCGTGCGTGTGGGTATTGACGAAGCCGGGCACCACGGCCATCCCCCGTGCGTGGATGGTCTCGCGGGCCTTGTAGCGTCCGTCGACATCGGAGGCCGGACCGACTGCCACGATCGCGCCGTCGCTCACGGCAATCGAGCCCTCGTCGATGTTCGCGCCGGCCATGGTCACCACCGTGCCGCCGGTGATCAGGAGGTCGACGGTCTTGCGGGCGGCCAGGGCCGGCAGCGCGATCGACAGCACGATCGCTGCGAGTGAGAGAATGCGACGAGACGACATCAGTCCTCCAGCGAAAAGTAGAACGGCTCGGGAAAGAGTGCGGCCAGTTTGAAGTCTTTCGTTCTGCCGGCCAGGTTCGCCAGGATGACGTCGATGTCGCCGCAGTACTCCCACATCAACTGGCGGCAGGGACCGCAGGGGGTCGACGGCTCATCGCTCTGCGTCATGACGGCGATCGCAGTGAATTCGCGCTGGCCGGCGGCGAGAGCCGACAAGAGGGCCACGCGCTCCGCGCAGACGGTGAGGCCGTACGAACAGTTCTCGACGTTGCAGCCGTGGAAGATCCGGCCGCCCTTTGTGCGCAGGGCCGCGCCGACCTTGAACTTCGAGAAGGGAGCCACGGCATTCTCCCGCGCCTGCCGTGCCTCGTCGATGAGTTGCTGCCGTTCCACCGTGGTCATAGGAAGGATATGTAGCACAGACACTTCTGTCTGTGCTACACGCCACGCAAGGAGGCGCACAGACAGAAGTGTCTGTGCTACAGGGGAAGGCGCACAGACAGAAGTGTCTGTGCTACAGGCTTGTATCTTCGAACCTGAACCCGGAAACTGCACAGCGCATGTTCGAAGCATTCCGGGAAACGGACTATCGACGATTCTGGACCACGCAGTTCATCTCGAACATCGGCTCCTGGATGCAGTACGTCGGTCAGGGCTGGCTCGTGTTTCATCTGACGCAGTCGCCGTTCCTTCTGGGCTTCGTCGGCTTCGCCAACTCGATTCCGAGCATTGTTCTCATGTTGCCAGGCGGCGTGCTGGCGGACCGGGTAGACCGGAAACGGGTTCTTCGCCTCTCGCAGTGGGGCCAGGCCCTCAGCGCCCTCTTCCTGGCGGTCATGATCGAGTTGGGGCGGGTCACGGTCTGGAACATCGTAGGCGCGGCGATCGTCGTCGGGATCTGCGTTTCCTTCTCTTCGCCCGCCTACCAGGCGATGGTGGTCGATCTTCTGGACGATCGCTCGCGTCTCCCGAATGCGGTGGCCATGAATTCGCTGCAGTTCAATCTGTCGCGGGCCATCGGTCCGGTCATCGGGGGTCTGGCGCTTTCACATTTCGGCAGTTTCTGGTGCTTCTTTCTCAATGCCCTCTCGTTCATTCCTCTGATCTGGGTCCTGAAGCGACTCAAGCATCGCCAGGCCCCGTCGACCGACACCAGCCCGATGTTCGATCGGCTGACCGAAGGGTTTCGCTACGTCAGGCAGGACCGCATCGTTGCGCTGCTGCTGGCGATCGTCGGAGCGGCCAGCCTTTTCGGCTATCCCTTCATGACCCTCATGCCGCTCGTGGCAAAGCATTTCTATCGCAACGACGCCGAGGGGCTGGGGTATTTGATGGGAGGCGTCGGAATCGGTTCGCTATCGGTTGCTCTTCTCCTGTCGATCCGCATGCCGGCGGAGAAGAGAGTGCTTCCGATCATCATCACGACTCTTCTTACCTTCGGGTTGTTCCTGACGCTCGTGCCGCTCGCCGTCACGCAGTTTCAAGTCGTGATCCTCTTCCTGTTTGCCGGCGCTTCGATGATCGCCTGCGTCGCGCTCTGCAACACCTCGCTCCAGCAGCGGATCCCCGATGCCATGCGGGGGCGCATTCTCAGCATGTACACATTCGCCTTCTACGGATTCCTGCCGCTCGGCAACCTGGCGTCGGGAATCGTGGCGGAGCATTTCGGTATCGGACGGACTCTCGTCATGCTCGGTTCGGGGCTGATGCTCTCTGCTGCGGTCTCGGCTGTTGTGGCTGGCTATCACCGTCCCGCCAGCAGCGCACTCGCGTAGCGCGCGAGTGGAGCGGCGCCCGCTTCGGGCGCCCGGGGTGTGCGGCTAGCCCCATTCCTCGCGCGGGTGCCCGAGGGCGGGCACCCCTCCACTTTCGCGCAATCACGAAAATGTCCAGGCGCTTCCGCGCCGATCCTCCTCTGCTACGATGCGGGCGATGAATCGACCTGCCGGAGGAGTCATGTCGCCGTCGGCCCGCTCCTACCAGCAGGTGGTGACGAAGCTGTTGCGGCACAGTGCATTTCCTCAGCTTCGGAAGATCATCGACAAGACCCTGCCGGCCGATATCTCTCCCGTTCTGCCGCTTCTTCTGGACGAGGACCGCAAGCGCATCCTGACCCTTTTGATCGAAGCGGGTAAGGCCGCACGCGTCCTGCTGGAAATGCCCGACGCCGAGCTGCGCGACCTGCTGCAGGAGATCGACGATCCGACCCTGGCGGCGATCTGCGGTTCGTCTGCCTCCGACGATGCAGCCGATCTTCTCGACGCCCTCGGCGAAGAGCGGCGCCACATGGTGCTCGAGCTTCTGGCCCCTGCGCATGGCGCCAAGCTCGAGTCGCTACTGGCGGGCGAAGAGGAGACGGCCGGCTCGCTCATGAACACCGAGTTTCTGGCCCTCGATGAGGAGCTGACGGTGGCGAAAGCCATCGAAGCCATTCGGCAGTATCCGCGCAAGGATTCCTTCTTTTACGTCTACGCCATTGACTCCGAGGGTCATCTGGTCGGAGTGCTATCGCTGCGCAGTCTGATTCTGGCCGGGCCGAATCTGAAGCTGACGTCGATCATGGTGCAGAACGTCGTGCGCACCACTGTCGACGCCGAACGGGAGGAGGTGGCTCATATCGTTTCGAAGTACGACCTCCTCTCCGTACCGGTCGTCGACCTTCAGAATCGGCTGGTGGGCGTGGTCACGGTCGATGACGTCCTCGACGTGATCCAGGAGCAGGCCGAAGAGGATCTGCTCCACCTCGCCGGAGTCGATACTTCCGAGCGCGTCTCGACGTCGGCCGGGGAGTCGTTCCGCGGCAGGTTTCCCTGGCTTGCCGTCAACCTCCTCACCGCCTTTCTTGCCTCGTGGGTCGTGCGGATGTTTCAGGGAACGATCGAAAAGTGGGCCGCGCTCGCCGTCTTCATGCCCATTGTGGCCGGAATGGGCGGCAACGCGGGAACGCAGACCCTCACAGTATTCGTCCGCGGTCTGGCCCTCGGTGAGGTCGATTTCAAGGGCGGACTGCGGCCGATCTGGAAGGAGCTCCTCGTCGGATTCGGGAACGGCGTGGCCAATGGCACACTCACAGTCCTGATCGTCGGCCTCTGGACTAGTGAATGGCTCATGGCCTTCATTCTCTTCTTTGCCATGATCTTCAATCTGATCATCGCCGGGGTCGCCGGCGGGCTCGTCCCGTTGATCCTCAAGGAGCTCGATTTCGATCCGGCGATCTCCTCATCGATCTTCGTCACCACCTTCACCGACGTCGGCGGCTTCTTCTCGTTCCTGGGTCTGGCGACGCTCGCGCTTCGATACTGGCATCCTTAGCCCGGGCAGCACGTCTCGGGAAGTTCTCTCGGGGGACGGCTGGGTCTGCCGCCGGGAACGACGGAGCGGGAGGCGACGAACGACGGACCACTCACGGCTGAGCGATCGAACGAGCGCCGGGGCGTGCATGATCCGGTCGATTTCGTGCGATAGCCGCACGCAACATCCCGCATGTCTTGCGCTTCAAGTCGCTTGCGTGTCGGCCGCACAGCATACAAATAATGGAAGTCAGTGGGCTGACCGCGGTCGACCGGACGACCAGGTGTGGCTCATGTTTATGAAAAACAATGACTTGTCCACTTCGCCCAACTCATTGTGCATTTCGCTCCAAAGGTGATATTTGCGCCGCGTCAGCGGGTTTTTCACAATGAATTCCGCGAGGTTTTCCACAGATTCTGTGCAAAGAAGAATTCACCCTGTCGAACCACCCGCGGTTCCCCCGACGTGAAGTCGACGATCGTCGAGGGCAAGCCTGCGATCGACCCACCTGTCAACACGAGGTCGGCCGCTTCGGCGATGGCGGAGTCGATGTCTTCGGGCCGATGTGCCGGGGGGCGGCCGCTGCGATTGACGCTCGACGACGCCAGAGGGCCCGTCATCACGAGGAGCTTCCGAAGCCACTCGCAGCTCGGCACGCGAACGGCGATCGTGTCCATTTCCCGGGAGGCCGCCAGCCGGCGGCGCAAGGGAAGAATCGCAGTGAGCGGAGCAGGCCAGATCTCGGACAGAACATCCCGAACGTCCGGCATGATGACGGCGCCTGCCCCGATCGCCTGATCGAGATCCGCCGTCAATACGACGAGCGGCTTTCCGTCATCGCGCTCCTTGGTCGCGACGATCCGCTCGATTGCCAGGCGATCGGCTGCCGCGCCATGAAGACCGTAGATGGTGTCAGTCGGCAGGATGACCACTCCGCTCGCGTTGAGAGTTGCCGCGATGATCGAAAGCACATCGTCGGCAGGGGCATCCCCTTCGAATGAGATGGCCTTCAACACTACGCTCCGACGTACCGGGAAGCGATCGTCTTTGCTTCGATGATGTCGGTGGTCCCTTCGACGATGATTCGTCCATCGTCGAAAAGGGTCAGCCTCCCTTCGTCGATCACCGCAGTAACCGAGGATGCGTGGCGATGGACGACTGTACGGGTAGCGAACCGGTCTGCGAAGGCCTCGAGGTCCACAGGCATCCCCGAGTCGATCTGAACCGAGTTGCGGCCGCACAACGAGATCGTTTCCCTTTGGTCTGGCACGAGAGAAGGAAGTTGGCGCAGGGCACAGGAGGGACAGAGCGGATCGACCGCTGCGCTGCCTAGAAGGTGTCGGAACGAGTTCGCAGGGCTCCAGGCATCCAGGACGAGAAGTCCGCGATCGGACTGGCCCGAAACGAGTAATCGCATGGCTGCTGCGACCTGCAAGCCCGCCACGATGGAGGGAAGTGGAGTGATGATGCCGGCGGTATCGCAGCTGTCGAACGACCCGAGGGGAGGGAGCTCGGACATGAGACAGCGGAAGCATGGCGATTGCGAGGGAACGAAGACGCCGACGATGCCGCGGCTGGCGACCGCTCCTCCGTAGATCCACGGTGTGGAGGAGAAAATCGAGACATCATTGATGAGGAAACGAGCCCGGAAGTTGTCGCTGCCGTCGATGATGAGGTCCAGTCCGGAAAGCAGATCGACGGCATTGCCGGCGTTGAGCTCTCTGACGATACCGGTGCAGGCGACGGAATGATCGATGGCGGCGATGTGGCGCTGCGCGGCCGTAGCCTTTGGACGGGAGCGGCGGGCATCGTCCTCGTCGAAGAGCGCCTGTCGCTGGAGGTTCGACTCATCGACGTAGTCGCGGTCGATGATGCGAAGGAGGCCGGCGTCGGTGCCGACGCCCGCTCTGGCCAGAAGCTCGGCAGACCGGCTGCCGAGGGCTCCGCAACCGACCACCGCGACACGGGCTCGTGCCAGGCGCCTTTGTCCTTCAGAGCCCACCTCGGCGAAGAGATGATGACGCGAATGACGCTCTCCGTTCATCGCGCTGCCGCTGAGGGGCGCTTCTTCGCCGGCGTCATGTTCCCTGCCGCTTCGAGCAGACCGGTGGCATGGGCCGTGGCGGACTGTGAGACCGAGACTCCTCCCAGCATGCGCGCGATCTCGGCGATGCGCTCTTCGCGCGAGTCCAGACGATCGATCCGGGCCGTAGTGCGACCCTCGATCTCCTCTTTCCAGACGCGGAAATGCGTTGTGCCGAAGCTGGCGATCTGCGGGAGGTGCGTGACGCAGATGACCTGATTCCGCGCCGCCAGCTCCTGCAGCTTGCGTCCCACCACCTCGGCCACACGGCCGCCGATGCCGGCATCGATCTCGTCGAAGATGAGGGTGGCGCCGGCGTTCTGGGGAACAGTCTGAAAGAGAGCGGCGGCGATGGCCAGCTCGATGCGCGAGAGCTCTCCACCCGAGGCGATGCGCTGCATGGAGCGGGGTTCTTCGCCGCGGTTCGGAGCGATGAGGATCTCGACCCGGTCGTAACCCGACGGGCCGAAGGCGATGGCCTCGTCATCGAGACGAAGCCGTGAGTCGGAGTCGCGGGCCCGGGTCAGATCGATCCGGACGGTGGTTCCTTCCATCGCCAGATCGTCGAGCTGGGACTGAATGGCCTTCTGAAATTTCGCTGCAGCCGTCATGCGCAAGGTAGACAGCGCCGTGGCAGCTTCGCGGTAACGCCGGAACGTCTCCTCCTCCTGCGCCTCGAGCTTGACGAGGCTCTGCTCGTAGTCGCGCAGACGCTCGTGCTCATCCTCAACGGCGGCGAGATGGGCCAGCACCGCTTCGGTGGATCCACCGTATTTCCGGAGCAGACGCTCGATGGTGACCAGCCGCTCCTCGACCTCTTCCAGCCGGGCGGGATCGTGCCGCGCCGAGTCGCTCAGATGCACGAGAGCTCTTCCCAGCTCCTGCAGCCGGTAGGTTAGATCGCGCAGTTCCGCGCAAGAGGCCTCGACGTCGGGAATGTCGCGAGCCAGCGGCTGTAGCAGATGGAGGGCGCGATCGAGCTGAGCCAGGGCCGAGTCTTCATCGTCCGAGACCACGGCAAACGCCCCACTGGTGGATGCGATCAGCTCCTGAGCGTGTCCCAGCAAGCTCCGCTCGGCGCGCAGCGTCTCTTCTTCTCCGGGGCCGAGTTTCGCCGCCGAGATTTCGTCGATCTGGTACGTCAGGAGATCCAGGCGCAACGCGCGATCGCGCTGTGCAGACCGCAGAGTGGCCAGCTGATCCGAGCTCGCACGCCACAGATCGAAGCACGCCGCGGTCGTCGCCAGTGGTTCGCCATGGCCTCCGTACTCGTCGAGCATCTGGCGAAAGCTCTGGCCGGCGATCTTCTGAAGCGACTGGCTTTGCCCGTGGATCTCCAGAAGAAGATCCATAGCCGCTGCGAGCTCTCGCACCGAGAGAGGGGAGCCATTCATCAGGACGCGGCCGCGGCCGTTCGTCGAAAGCTCCCGCCGCACGATCAGTTCCCCGCCGGTTGCCGGATCGAAGGTCACTCCGAGCTCCTCGAGCCGCGTCCGGGCCGACGCCGGCAAGTCGAGGACCGCCTCGGCAGTCATCCGATCACTGCCGGCGCGGATCATCTCGGAAGAACCTCGCGCGCCGCTGAGCAGCTCGAGCGAATCGATCAGCAGCGATTTGCCCGCGCCGGTC
The DNA here is from genome assembly GCA_017883265.1 of Thermoanaerobaculia bacterium. Classification (GTDB taxonomy): domain Bacteria; phylum Acidobacteriota; class Thermoanaerobaculia; order Gp7-AA8; family Gp7-AA8; genus JADGNX01. The sequence goes on along the minus strand of JADGNX010000019.1, from coordinate 15,743 downwards.
TCCCCGGTCAGGACGTTCAGCCCCGCGCCCGGCTCGATGGCCAGTTCCTCGACGATGGCCAGGTTACGGACTTTGAGATAGGTGATCATGGCTCGCTTGATTTTACCCCGTGGGCGGACGTTGGCCGCGGACAACGCAACGCGCTGCGCACAATGGACATTGCCGTGCGTTGGCAGTTCGGCAGCAAAGTTGCTTTTTCCCGCTGGCGAGGAGCCCGAGAATGCGAATGAAATGGACTGTGGCCGCGGTGGTGGTCGTGGCTTTGGCGGCATGCAGCAGGACTGAAACGACCAGGAGCGGTAATCCGGTCAAAGGCCCAGCCAGCAAGGCGGCCTCGAAGGTCACCGAACCGTTCGACGCTGTGGTGCCGCTCTCCGGTAAAGACGAGGCAGATGCCGCGGCGCTTCAGAAACAGCGAAGCGACGAGAATTGGCGCCGGCTGCGCTCCTTCCAGGCTGAGGAGGCGGCCAGGGAGCAGGCTGACCAACAGCAGCAGGCCGCGCAGCAACAGGCCGCCGCACAGCAAGAAACACCGGCACAGGCCATCCAGTTCGCGCCGCCGTCGACAAGAGAATCCTTCAAGAACCTCGATCCGGCTGCCATGGCCCAGATGCCGGTACGGGTTCCGATCAAAGGCAACGTCGAAGGGCCCTCGGTTCTCAAGGCTCAGGTCTACCTGGACCGTTCCGATTTCTCCGTTGGCGCGCTCGACGGCCAATGGGGCAAGAATTCCGCGGTCACGACCTACTGGTTCCAGCGGGCCAACGGGTTACTCCCTACCGGCGACGTCGATGAAGCCACTTTCCGGGCGTTGGCGACGAAGGCCGGCAACGTCGCTCCCCTGGTCGAATACGCGGTCACGGCGGAGGACCTCAAGGGGCCGTTCGTCAAGATCCCGGAGAACGTCTACGACAAGGAGAAGCTCGACTGTCTCTGCTACGAGACGCTGCTGGAAGCGCTGGCCGAGAAGTTCCACACCACGCAGGACTTTCTCCAGAGGTTGAATCCGGCGGTCAAATTCGCCGACGCAGTGGAGGGAGGGAAGGTCGTGGCGCCGAACATCAGGCCCCCCGTCGGCGAAGGGCAGGCTCCGGCCATAGCCAGAATTGCGGTCTCCGTCGCCGGAAACTCGTTCACTGCCTTCGATGCCAGCGACAACGTCGTATTTCACGCGCCGACAACGCTGGGCAACAAATACGATCCGTCGCCTGACGAGACAGTCAAGATCGTCGGCATCGCCCGCAATCCGAATTTTCATTATCAGCCGACGCTTTTTCATGAAGTGCCGGACAGCGACCCGGAGGCGCACCTCAAGCCGGGACCGAACAACCCTGTTGGCCTGGTCTGGATGGCTCTCAGCAAACCGCATTTCGGCATTCACGGCACCGAGAACCCTGAATCGATCGGCTACGCTTCATCGCATGGCTGCGTTCGTCTGACGAACTGGGATGCGCTGGAGGTCTCGAACCGCGTGTCCAGGGGAGTCGAGGTGTCGTTCGTGGACACCAGGAAGAGCGAGTAGGGAAGGCAATTAGAAGGCAGAGGGCGGAAGGCAGAAGGCTGAAATAGAGGCCGCGGTCTTTCAGCTCTTATTTCTGCCTTCTGCCTTCTGCCTTTTGCCTTCTAATCTCACGCCACTGCCTGGCGCAGCATGTCGGTGGAGATGCCGGGATTGCGGAGATTGCCGATCAGGGTCAGCGACATCGAGTCGGGGTCGACGATCGAGGTCGCCACGGACTGCACGTTTTCGAGGGTGACCGCTTCGATGTGCTCGATGATCTCGTCGGAGCTGAACTGCCGGCCGAAGTAATACTCCTGGCGGGCGATTCCCGACATCCGGCTGGTCGTCGACTCCAGCGAGAGGAGAATCGATCCCTTGAGGTGCAACTTGGCGGAGGCCAGTTCGTCCGCCGTCGCTCCATCCCGTTTGATGTTGCGCATCTCGGCCAGGGTTAGATCGAGGACTCGCTTCAGATTCTTCGGCATGCAGGCCGCGTAGACCGCTTCGTAACCGCCGTGAAGATAGCCGTTGTGGTAGGAGGCCACGGTGTAGACGAGGCCTTCTTTTTCCCGAATGCGCTGGAAGAGACGCGACGACATCCCTCCTCCCAGGATGGTGTTGAAGAGCGCGGCTGCGTAACGCTCCTCGGTCTGCTGCGGAAAACCGCGCGAGCCGAGACAGAGATGAACCTGCTCGAGCTCGCGCTTCTCGCGGAGGATGACGTGCTGGGTCGGAGAGGGAGCGGACCAGCCGCGCCGAACCGGGTCTCCCGCGGCAATGGGAAAGGCTTTCTCCAGGAAGGGTAGCAACTGCTCGGGGCGAACATTTCCGGAGGCGCAGAAAATGAGATTCTGGGGATGGAACGTCTCCGCGTAATGCGCGTCGATCTCCTTCCTGGAGAGACGATTCACGGTCTCTTCGGTACCGAGGATCGGCCGTCCGAGTGGATGATCGTGCCAGAACTCAGTCACGAAAATCTCGTGGACCAGATCGTCCGGCGTGTCTTCCACCATCTTGATCTCTTCGAGAATGACGCCGCGCTCCATCTCCAGGTCGTCGTCGGTGAAGCGGGGAGAGACGACGATGTCCGTCAACAGATCGAGTGCAGTATCCACCTGCTCATCGAGCACATGCGCGTAGAAGGAGGTGTACTCCTTGCCGGTGAAGGCGTCGACGTCGCCGCCGAGATTGTCGATGATGCGGGCGATGTCGGCCGTCGAGCGTCGCTCCGTGGCCTTGAACACCAGGTGCTCGAGGAAATGCGAGGCGCCGCCATGCTCCTCGGACTCCACCGCCGAACCGCTGCGGAGATAGTAGCCGAGGGCGACGGAGCGGACATAGGGGAGCGTTTCGATGAGGACCGTCAGACCCGACGGAAGGACGTAACGAGCTACGTTTGTAGGAGATGCAGTCATGAGCGAGTCTCCTAACGAGGTGCGCCGACGGGAAATTCTGACGCAGAAACCAGAAACCAGAAACCAGAAACCAGAAACCAGAAACCAGAAACCAGAAACCAGAAACGCACCCTTCTGGTTTCTGCCTTGCTTAGTGCAGGACGCCGGCGCTCGGGGCTGCTCCGCCCACTGCGGAGTTGATGTCGCGCTGGAGATCGCTCACGGTGTAAATCCACTCCTCATAATGGTTCTTCTCGTTGAGGGTCATGAGGCTCTCACCCGATATCCCCGGCTTCACTCCGATGAACGGGCCGACAAAGTTGGCAGCGTCGATGTTCTGGCCGCCCGCAGTGTTCGTACCGGAAGTGCCCGTCGTCCCGTTCATGCCGCCGCCCGGCGGCGGGGCGGGGGCGGGGGGAGCCGTTCCTGGTGCAGTGGTCCCGGGTGTAATCGTTCCGAAGGGGATGGGAACCCAATCGAAGCGGCCGGTGAGAGGATCGACCAGTTGTCCCACGCCTCGGATGACCCGGGGCCGCCGGGCATCCTTGAGCTGAGCCAGTTGAGTCGGTGCGGTATTGGCGTGACTCTTCTGATATTCGAGGACGGCCCGGGCGTACTGCTTCATGACGAAGATCGTCTGTCGCTCGCGCTGTCTTCGCATGACATCCGACCACATGCGCGGGACCGTGTAAGCCAGGAAGACGGCCATGATCGTCAGGATCACCAGGAGGGAGGCGAGCGAGAAGCCGGACTCCCCCGACGCCGATTCAGCCGGCGCGTCATCGGCGACGTCAGAGCTCGTTGTAGGGGACATTGTCCAGGGAGTTTCCAGGAGCCTTGCTCTTGACGTCGATCACTCCTGGACCACTCATGTCGTTCGAGCCGCCGGTTGACGTGCTGGGCGGAGCGCTCGGATCCGAGGGGTTGTCCTGAACCTCTTCCCAGTCAGCCGACTTGGTGATCGGATCGACCGGCATCCGCCGGATGTAGTGGGGGACGAGGTCCTGCAGTGAGGCCGGATATTTCTGATGATCGGCGTAATAGTCGTCGATGGCCCGGCGGAGTGAGTGCAGATCGTCCTTGAGCGCGGCTTCCTCCGCCTTCTTCTGGGCGTGCCTCACGTTGACGATGGCCACGGCGGCAAGAATGCCGATGATCGTAACCACCACCATCAACTCGATGAGGGTGAATCCGCGCTGGGAGGGGTTGCCGTTGTCTCTTCTCATCATGGCTGAAGTGATTCGCGCGCTCACCATTCGTTGTAATGCGTTTTTCCATCCAGGGCCAGAGCGGTCGATTTCGAATGTACCTCGAATACGTTGTCGCCGTTGCTCGAAGTCGCGTCGGGGTCGTCGGTGGTGGACAGCGTCAGCCACTCCTTGCCCCCGGTCATCGGATCGATCAGCTCCCGCTCCCGAAGGAGTTTGATTTTCCGCCCGTCCGTCAGCTCGAAGGCTTTGACCAGATCGTCGAGCTTTTTCGGATAATCGCCCGACCCCAGAGCCTTCGGATCTTTCATCTGGATCGGGCCCGTCGACGATCGGTAGTCGTGATAGTGGTCGATGGCGTCGGTGATCTTCCGAAGCTGCTCGCGCAACTCGATCTCGTGCTGTCTTCGGAAGCCGAAGCTGGCCACGGGAAGGGCCACGGCCGCCAGAATCCCGATGATTGCGGCTACGGTGATGAGCTCGGCCACGGTAAAGCCGCGGTCGTCTCGCAGAAGGCGCGCACGCCGGAGAGGGGCCATCATTCGACTCTTGCCCGGCCTCCGGAGATCACGGCGGGGACGGCTTCGCCACGAGCATTTCTGAGGCCAGGAGCCTCGACGACCAGGAACGTCTCACCGGGCATGCCGCCGCGCACGCGCAGGAAGGCGATCTCTCCGCCTCCCTGAAGCAGCAGAGCCTTGCCGTCGGCGGTTGCGATGCGGATTGTCCCGTTCTGTTTGTCGTTCGTGACGATCGGCGGGCTCCTGGGATCGATGGCCAGTGCCGGTCCGAACGAGACGTCCCATACGTCGACCGTCCGCGGGTTGTAGTGGAGCAACAGTTCGGGCATCGACAGGTTGTCGATGTCCAGTCCGAGAATCGTCCACACCTTCTCTTCACCCGGCTTCATGGCCATGGTCATCGGTTGTGCGGCCACCCGGGTCGAATAGCGGAGCGAACTGGCGGGATCGATTGAGGACTGGCTGTCGGCGGTCGAAGTGGCGCGCAACGCCGAGAGCGACGCCGCCTGGTCCGAGGCCGGTTCGATGCTGGTCGAAACCGTCGTCACCGCTGCGAAAGGGTTGGTCGGGGCGGTTCCGACGATCCCGGCATTCTGCGTGGCCGAGGTGGTCCCCGTCCTCGGCGTAACGAGCTGCGCCTGCGGCTGCACCGGTGCGATGGCCTGGGGCTGGATCTGCGGTTGGGTCGGCGGTGGAGTCTGCGGCGTGTTGGGCGCCGGCATCTGGGTGTTGGTGGAAGGAGTGGTCGGATTCGCGAACGGATTGTTCGGAGCGGAGCCCTGCGGAACGACGATGGTTCCCTGGGGCGGAGGAGGCGCCGCGCCGGCAGATGGCTCGCGGAATTGATCGGACTGGCTCATGGGAACGGCGACGAACGGATCGCCACTACTGCGCGACTCGATCCGCGGGGAGACGCCGCGGAAGGTCAGATTGTTCGACGTACCGACCCACATCGGCGAGCGATCATCGTCCGTGATGTCGGGGATGCGGACGATGTGGGGCGTCATGGTCAGAATCAGGTCGGTCCTGCTCCGCTCGTGATGATCGTGATTGAAGAGGCGTCCAATCACGGGGATGTCGCCGAGGAAGGGGGTGGTCTCTCCGCTCTGGGTGTCGCTGGTCTGGATGAGACCGGCCAGAAAGTTGGTCTCGCCATCCTTGAGCCTGATGGTCGATTCGATGGTTCGATCGCTGATGATCGGCTGTGGAGCGGAACCGGGGACGGTGACGGAGCCGGCCTGGGCGGAGACTTCGACCGTGAGCTTGAGGGTGACCTCGCGGTTGTGATGGACCCGCGGCTCGATGGAGACCTTGATGCCCACGTCCTGATACTGGAACGAGGTCACGGGCGAGAAGCCGGAGCCGGTCGTGCCGGATCCGAGGCTCTGGAACGTGGAGACCGGCACCGGGATTCGGCTTCCGATGTGCAGCGTGGCCTTCTCGCCTTCCGAGATGCGCAGCTGCGGATTGGCCAGCTGTTCTGCATTCGTCTGGGTCTTGAGGAAGTTGTAGGTGACGCTCGGAACCGTGAAGTTGAAATCCTTCGATGTGAGATGGCGGATCGCGTCCAGGGTGAAGGGAAGCTGATTTCCCGTGGCGTCTACATGGTTGGTTGTCTGTCCGATGGTGGCGCTGAACTGCGCGCCGAGATCGCGGATGCGCCCCATGTCCAGCTGCAGAAGGTCGACGTCGACCACGACTTCGGCGCGAGCCTTGTCGTTGGCCTCGATGATCTTCTCGGCGATCCGGACCTTATCGGCGGTGTCGCGGATGGTGATGGCGTTGAGTGCCTTGAGGGGAAAGACGTTCCTCGCTTCCAGCATGGTGCGAACGACGTTGGTGACCTGCTCGGCGTCGCCGTTCGACAGATAGAACGTCTGGATCACGAGATCCTCGTAATCGCGGCGCTGCTGCGGATTGTCCGGGATGACGATGATGGTCCGCTCATCGAGGACCTTATAAAAGTGTCCGCCGGCCTGCATGAGCCGCTCGAGAGCCTGCTGCGCCGTGACGTCGTGAAGCTCGATGCTGACGCGGTCGTCTTTGACCGCCTGGTCGAAGAGGATGTTGATGCCGAAGGCGCTGCCGAGGGCCTTGTAGATGTCCTTGATGGGGGTATCACGCGGGAAGGAGAGTGAGATCGGCTCGCTGGAGGCGGGATTCAACTGGGGCGGCTGGGCCTTTCCGGAAGCCACGCGGGCCCGTTTCCTGGCGTCGTCGTACGCCTTCTTGTCCGCCGCATTCTGCGAGCGCTGAGCCTCCTCCACTGCGCTGACGGCCTTGGCCAGCTCCACCGCCGCATACTGATTGGTGGAGTCGAGACGGGTGGCCAGCTCGAGCTCGGAGGCAGCCAGCTCGTTGAGCCGCACCTGCTCGCCGCCTTTGGACGTCGCCGCGGCGTCGCGGTATTGCTTCCCTTTCTCGAAATGAGCCTGCGAGGCCTGCCGCCTGGCACGCTCGAGGCCGATCCGGAATCGGGCGTTCCCCGGGTCGACGGACAGAGCCTTCGTGTATTGCTCGACGGCCTCGTCCCAGTTCTTCGACAGCTCTTGCCGCTGACCGTTCTGATACGCGCTGTAGCTGGCGCAGCCTGAGAAGAATGGCAGGAGCAACGAACAGGAGAGAGCTGCTGTGATCTTCAGTCGGTTCATTCGGTTTTCCATGGTTTCCTGTCTGTACTCCACGCTATGACGCAGCATCAACGCCGGACGTCACCGCGGCCACGAATCGATGTTCGGACCGGCAGCGGATCAGGGTCCGAGAGGGATCCGCCTCTTCTCGTCAGGCGGGAATCCGACGAAGCCGATCTCGACGGATTCGATGCCGATGTTGAGCAGGATGAACTTACCGCCGAGAGTTTGTCCAACCCGCACGTTGACGATCTCGCCGCTCGAAGAGAACGAGGCGATCGGGTTGGTCTTGCTCCCGAAGGTGCCGATGTACTTGTAAGTGAAATCCGGCGGGACCGGTTTCGGTGGCGGTGGCGGTGGCGGAATGATGATCGGAGTGGTCTGACATGCGTCGCCGATGCCGTTGTGATCGAGGTCGGCCTGGTCCGGGTTAGATACGTCGGGACAGTTGTCTCTGAAATCGGGAATGCCGTCGTGATCGCGATCCGGTGGTGGCGGCGGTGGCTTGGGTGGTGGCGGCGGTGGCGGAGGTGGCGGAACGTAGAAGGAGAAGAGGTTCCGGTCGCTGCGGTAAGAACCGCTCTGCGGCTCGAGCCATTCAGTGCGGATGGGCTCCACTCCGGTGGGGGCGACATTGCGCTGCAACACCGGCCGGCGCGTGGCCGCGGTCCGCGGATTGAGCGGTTGAGAAAGAGTGGTCGAATCGGCCGTCCGCGCGCTGCCGGAAGCAGCGAAGGTGTAGATGGCGAACAAGGCGATGACCGAGGCGGCGACCAGGGCCCACGGTTTCCAGTTGTTCCAGCTCATGACACGTCTCGCGGCAAAGCGCCCGGGAGGCTCTCGAGCTTCGGATCGCGGAAAAGGGTCTTGATTCGGATGGTCAGGCCGATCACGCCCGAGTTCTCCTCGGCGGCTGTAGCGAGCGAGAGCTGATCGATGATCATGAACTCGTCCGAAAGCTCGATCAGATTGATCAGCCGGCGCACCTGCTGGTAGGTCCCCTGAACGTTGAAGGCGATGTGTACGACCGTGGCGCTGAGTGAAGCATCCTTCTGCAAATCCTGCGAAAAGGAATAGGCCTTGGGATGGAGCTGGCTGGCGGCGGCCAGGCGCTCGGTCTCCACGATGATGGCCGACAGCCGTTCCTTTTGCGTCGACCAGCGCTCGTCATAGACCGTCTGGATATCGTGCCGGACCCGTGCATAGGCCGCCAGCTGAGCCTGGATACCGTTGCGGTGTGCGATGGCCTGGTCCAGCTGGGCCTGAGCCTGGACCTTGCGGCTATCGAGGTCCTCGAGGCGCTGCTGGTAGCGGACCCGGTAGGTCAGAAAGAAGAGGATGTTCGCCAGCAGCAGGACGCCGAGGACGATCAGCAGAGCTCGTTTCTCACGCCAGATCATTCGACCCGCCTCGGCAGATTGGGAAGATAGTCGACGCCGATGCTGAAGTTCGTGACTCCCCGCTCATCGGTCATCGTGTTGGTCGGGAAGGGCCTCGAGAAGCGCGCGGCACGATTGAGACCGTTGATCGTGTCGATCAGTCCGTCGGCGCTCTTGGTGCTGCACGCCAGCGACAGATGCACGCTCCCCGACTTGTCGAACGACGGAGAGAGAGTATTGACGCGGACCGAGCGGGGAAGGACGGTCTCCAGCTGATCGAGCAGCTCGCTCCACGAGAAGGCCCGCTGCGCAATCTGCGTGTTGACGTACCGCGCTTCGGCATTGAGGGCTTTGACGTCGACGGTGGCCACGCGCTTCGAGAGTTGATCGGCGGTGCGCTGCTCGTCGGCCGTGCGGCGCTCCAGCTCGGCGATTCCTCCGCGCGTGGTGCGCGTCTCCTGCGTGTATTTGAAGTACGTATCGACGTTCTGCAGGAGAAGGACTGCCGTGAGCAGAGAGGCCGCCACGACCACGGCGTAGACCGGCCTGTAGTCGCGGTACGGCCGCGTTGCCAGATTCAGATGAAATGTCCTCAAGCGGTGAAGACTCCGGCGCAAGCGGTCAGCTCGGCCTCGAAATTCCGGACATCGTCGGGGAACCGCTCGGTGACATCGCGCAGCGCGATGGTACGCACCGGCGCGCCGAACTCCTCGGAGATAGCGCCGGCCACGTCCTGCGGCAGGTCATTTCCAGCCACGTAGCACTGCTCGATCTTCTCCGAGCCCAGGGTGTCTCGCAGGTAACTGGCCGAGAGCTTCATCTCCTGGAGCAGGGTCCGTTCGCCGCTGAGGTTGCGCGAGCGGATGAAGAGCGGCTGGCCGTTGCGGAAGACCGCGGTGGTGAAGTCGTTCTTGCGGATGTAGAGGAAGAGGCGGTCCGTCGCGGCCGACGTCTCCCGGACCGCTACGGCATTCCAGATGTTGAGGCCGATCGGCTCGATGAGCACGACTTCGCAGCCCGCTTCACCGAAGATGGCTTCCAGAGAGGCCAGGGTCTTCTCCAGACCGGTCACGACCAGAACGCGCGCTCCCCCCTCCTGACGGGAAAGCACGTCATAGGCCACCCGGAGCTGGTCGGGATTGATGGGCAGGGTGCGCTTGAGAGCCCAGCGGACGGCGTCGAGCGCTTCGGACCGATTGTCGGGAAGCGCGGCCACGTCCATCAGATTGATCCGGAACCAGGAGTCCGGAAGAAGCAGCGAAGCCTTGTCCCACCGGCCGGTCTCGTTGCGCATGCGGGTCACGACGTCGGTCAGCCCCTGTCCGTTGGTGAGGAGCGGCGTGACGGCGCCCGGGCCGAAGGTATCGGCGGGCAGACGGAAACTGCGGGCTACGGTGATCTGCGGGTTCTTCGCCCCGCGGGTGAGGCGGGCATGAACGATCGAGTCGTTGTCGAGGACGATGACGTCCGGAGGATAGGCTCTCGGCATGTCAGTCCACGAACGTTACCTTGTTGATCTCGCGCAGCGTGGTCTTGCCGTCGAGTACCTTCTTGAGGGCCGCCTCGCGCAGGAAGACCATTCCTTCGTCCTTGGCCGCCTTCTTGATCTCCGACGCCGGGCGTCTCTCCAGAATCATGCTACGGATACGGTCGGAGAGATCGAGTAGTTCGGCGATGGCCTGCCGTCCGTGGAAGCCGGTGCCGTTGCACTCCAGGCAGCCGCTTCCTTCGAAGAACTCCCGTCCGCGGTAGTCCTCCACCGGCAGGCCGGACTCCGCCAGGAAGGCGTCCGGATAGGTCACCGGGTGAACGCAGTGCTTGCAGATCTTGCGGACCAGCCGCTGAGCGAGGACGCAGTTGAGGGCGGAGACGAAGTTGTAGAGGTCGACCTTCATGTTGAGGAATCGCCCCAGAACGTCGACCACGTTGTTGGCGTGCACGGTGGTGAAGACCAGATGGCCGGTCAGCGCGGACTGCACAGCGATCTGTGCGGTCTCTTCGTCGCGGATCTCGCCGACCATGATCTTGTCTGGGTCGTGGCGCAGGATGGCTCGCAGGCCGCGGGCGAAGGTCAGCCCTTTCTTCTCATTGACCGGAATCTGGGTGATGCCCCGCAGCTGATACTCGACCGGATCCTCGATGGTGATGATCTTGTCTTCCGAGGATTGAATCTCCGACAGTGCGGCGTACAGTGTGGTGGTCTTGCCGGAGCCGGTGGGCCCGGTGACCAGGACCATCCCATACGGCTCCTTGATGAACTTGCGGAGCTTGCCGAGCAGCTCGTCGTCGAAGCCGACGACATCGAGGCGAAGATCCTTGAACTCCTTATTCATCGACTCCTTGTCCAGGATGCGGATGACGGAGTCTTCGCCGTGTGTGGTGGGGACGATGGAGACGCGGAAGTCGATGGTCCGCCCGGTGATGCGCAGCTTGAAACGGCCGTCCTGCGGTACCCGCTTCTCGGCGATGTCGAGCTCGGACATGACCTTGATGCGCGAGATGATCGTGGAGTGGTGCTTCTTGTCGATCGGCTCGAGAGCCTCGTAAAGCACTCCGTCGATCCGGTACTTGACGACGACCTCGTTATCACGGGTCTCGATGTGGATGTCCGAGGCCCGCCGCTGGATGGCGTTGAAGACGATGGAGTCGACGAGCTTGATGATGGGAGACGACTCCTGCGAGGTGATGGAGTCGATGGTCAGCGTCTCTTCGCCTTCCTCATCTTCTCCGACCAGCTGCATGCGGAAGCCTTCGGTAGCTTCCTCCAGGACGCGTTGCGTCGACTCCGACTTCTGGAGCTTGTCGCGGATGGCCGCCGGCGAGGCCACTTTCACCTTGATGGGTGACTTGAGGAGAAGCTCCAGCTCGTCGAGCTTGAGCACGTCGGTCGGATCGCCGACCACGATCGAGATGTGCCCGTTCTCCTGCTTCTCAGGGAGAAACTGGTAACGGATCATGAGGTCGAGCGGAATCTCCTGAAACAGGTGATGGTCGACCTGAAAGTGATCGAGGTCGACGAAATCGAAACCGTACTGGGAGGCCAGACGCTGTGCGCGTGCGGTCTCGCCGGTCGGATCGGCGCTGCGATAGAGAGTGCGGTTTGGATCGCTGGTCATATTGCCTTAGTTCTGTCCGACGCTGGTGAGCTCGAACAGCGGGAGATAGAAAGCATAAAGGAGGAGGGCGATGACGCCGCCCATGACTACCAGGATCATCGGCTCGATGAGCGCCACCATACGCGAGAGCCGGGCTTCGATTTCCTCGTCGTAAAACTCGCTGACGTTGGCCAGCATTTCCACGACCGAACCGGTGGATTCTCCCACCTTGATCATCTCGACCGCCAGATCGCTGATGACCATCGTCGATTCGAGCGAGCGCCACAGCGTTTCCCCCTGGCGGACATTCTGGACGATCCCGGCGATGCGCGAGGAGATGTACTGGTTGGTGACCGAAACCGAGGCGATCTCCAGAGCGGGAACCATCGGCGTGCCGCCGCTCAGAAGCGTCCCCAGCGACTGGGTGAACTGCATGATTCCGAAGCGGTGGAGGATTCCTCCGGCAAGAGGAATGCGGAGCTTGAAACGATCGAAGGCCATGCCCCCCAGCCGTGTCGAGCTCCATCGCCGTACGGCGAAAAATGTAAGGACCAGCGCACCGAGGAAAAGCAGCGCGTTGCTGCGAAGAAGGAAGGCCAGGCCGATCATGAACTGGGTGAAGGCCGGGAGCTCGGCTCCGAATCCGGCGTAGAACTCGCTGAACTTCGGAATGACCACGGTGAGCATCACGAAGATCATGCCGATGGAAAGAGAGACCAGCACCGTCGGGTAGATCAGCGCGCCGATGACCCGTTTGCGCAGGTTGACGATCAGCTTCTGGTACTTGAGAAAGCGGCGCAGGACCCCTTCGAGGTCACCGGAGCGTTCGCCCGAGCGGATGGAGGTCGCGTAGATCGGCGGGAAAAGGTCGCCAAAAGAAGAGAAGGCGTCCGAGATGGCCACCCCCGACTTCACTTTGTCGCGGATCTCGGTCAGGATCTGGCGGAAGCGCGCGTTTTTCTGGCGTTCCAGCATGATGTCGAAGGAGTGGATGATCGGCAATCCGGCCCGGACCAGAGCCAGGAGCTCCTGGTTGAAGAGCAGAAAGCGCTCGGTTGACATGGCCTTCGAGGTTCGTGGCATGAGGTCGCGCAGCGACAGGCTGCCGCGTTTGGCCTCGAAGACATGGAGGCCCTGACGCGTGATCTCGTCACGCGCGGTGGTCATGTCCATCGCCTGGATCTGGCGCTCCACGATCTCGCCATCCGGCGTTCCGACACGGAATATGAAGTTCGGCATCAATTGGTCCTGGGCACCACGGCTTTACGACGCGCGAGGGTGAGAAATGTTCCGAGCCGTTGCAGGAATCCGGCTGCGAGGCTTGAGACGTAACTGCCGACAGCAGCGCGAATTATAGGGTAGCCGCGCGCCGAGCGCCCGAATTCGGACGCGGCCGCGAAACGTCCATCCCGCCGTGGCGGCTACAACGATGTCTGTTCCCTGCCGAAAACAGGATGCCACGGGGGCCGATTCCCGGCGCCGTCATGGTTCGAAGTTCCATTTCCGAGTGGCCCGGTCGTAATAGAGAGCCGTGATTCGGGCCTCGGCTCCGGACGATCGAACGGCCGCCTCCAGCTCCCCGCCGTCTGTGAGGTAAATCGTCCCCGGCGTCGCCCCTCCGCCAGGCGAGTAGGAACAGATCATGGAGCTGTTGAAGTTGACCGGTGAGGAGCCGGCGGGGATCGGCGCCGAGGTATCGGGATCGGCAACATCAGGTCCGAAGCCGATGAAGGCGGGCTCACCGTGGTGAGAGAGTCTCATCCGCGGGCGAATGAGCCGGTCCACCCCGCTCACGATGTCGGCGTTTCTCACCCCGTTTCCATTCATGTCCTCATAGATGCCGTAGCTCCAACCATCCTCGTCGCTGGTGAAGCGAACCCCGCAGTTATGTTCCAGCAGCTGCGCCTCCATCCGTGCCTCGGACAGCACGAACTGAATCCTGGCCACCGCGCCGCGGAGCGCGACTCGCCGGCTCAGTGTGAAAAGAGATGGGGAGGCGATGCCGCAGATCAGAGAGAGGACGGCGAGAGCGACCATCATCTCGACGAGCGACGTTCCTCGGGAACGGTGCATGGGAGATCCCCCTTCGCGCACGGGGCGCGGAGGGGGTCATTCCACGGCGCCAGCCAACAGGCGTTTAGGGCCAAAGGGCTGAAGCGGAAGAGATTGCGCGGTGAGGCCTAAACAGCCGGCGTCAAAAACTTCTGCTGAACTCAGTCGCCGATTTAGTGGAGGGGCGCCCGCTCTCGGGCGCCCGCGCGCGGGAAGCGTGGCCAGCCGCCCACTCCACAGCGGCCGAAGCGACCGCCGCTCCACTGGGCGTCGTCTTGGCGTGGCTCTTCCTATGTTTGAGGGCGTAACGCTCGACTAGCGCTAGCCCGAGGTGATGACGAAGCCTTCCTGGGAGCCGAACTTCGTGATGCCGTAGTTGGAGTAGAGGACGAGGCGCGTCAGTACGCGCCGGGAGCCCAGAGGACCGACCACTTTGACTTCAAAGCCGCAATCGAGCGGGGTGGTGGCGCCGCCTGCCTCGAAATAGACCGGAACTGGATTCAGGCCCGACAGGCCGGGAATGTTCGTTCCGGGGGCCGTGCCGATCTTGTAGGCTACCGTGTAGCTCATCTTCCCGGAGATGCGGCCCTTGAGGAGCTCGGGCAGGAGGCTGATGTTGTCTTGCATGGCCAGCAGGGACGTGCTCACCGTGATGAGGGAGCCGACCGGGAAGGCCAGGTTCGCGTCGATGGTGTAAAACGAGCTCAGGAGATCCAGTCCCGGATTCCAGGCGATCAGAAGGTTGCCACCGGCGGGGGCCTTGATACTCGTGGCCAGCGCCGTTCGCTGCGTCGCCGAGAGGTTCGCGGTCACGCCGGAGAGCTGGAAGTAGTCCGCATAGGGGATGCTGCGATAACGATAGAGGTCGAGCGAATAGTCGCCGCCCTTGAATTTCCGCGTCGCATTCCGGGTCAGATAGAAGTATTCGAACTGGTAACGATCGGCCATGAAGGTGATGGCGGGAAACGTCACGGGATCGGTGCCGTCGGCTGCAACGCTGATCTGGATCGGAGTCAACTGCCGGGCCACGAGGAGGCAGTTGCCGGTGGTGCGGACGCCGCCAGTGTCGGGTGCCAGCGCGCCGGCGCCGTTGACGATCGGCAGGAGCGAGCCCGGCGCGTCGGGCGTGCCGGCAGTGGTAAGGAGGGTCTCGATCCGGCTGCGATACGGAGTGCCGATGGCGTCCTCTCCGAAGATCGTCTTGGCCTGCAGCACCTCCTTCTGCATGTTGTTGGTCGGCCTCTGCGACATCACCGCGAGGTCATTGTGACTCTCCACGAAGAGGCTCATCTTCATCGCTTCTTCGATGATGGTCATGACCACGGCGATCACCGTGACCGAGATGGCCAGGGTCACCAGCATCTCGATGAGCGAGAGGCCGCGCTCCGAGCTGCGCCGTCGCCTCCACCGGCTCACCATGGAGAAGGCGGCGAGGGGCTCCGGGGCGATCTGGATTTCTTGTTTGCTGATCCTTCTCATGCCGGCTCCAGTCATCAAAACGTCCTGTTGATGAAAGCCTGATACTGATGGTACGCGTAGTGAAGCTGGTAGTTGTCGCGATAGCCGTCGACGCGGATGGTATAGGCCCCTGCCGGGAACGACGCGGAGGGGGTGGACCAGGAGACCGTGCTGGCGGTGATGCGGTGAGTGTCGGTCAGATAGGTGGCGGCTGGAGGCCGCACGCCCGGATAGGCCGGGCCGGTGCCATCGAGGTATCTCCACGTCGCGCCGTTGTCAGCGCTGTAGGTGACCCAATACGACATGGCGTAGGCCGGATTGAAGGTGGACGCGTAGGCCGTAGTGTACGGCTTCCCGTCCCACCGCTTGTACACCGTGGACCAGCTGATGGTGATCGAGGTGGGATCGGTCAGATCGGTATTCGGGTTCGGCGCAGTGATGATGACCCGAGGTACCTGCGCGGTGGCAGGGGCAGCCGAGGCGTTGAAGACCGAGCTCGCGACCG
>JADGNX010000441.1 GCA_017883265.1 Thermoanaerobaculia bacterium | reverse complement strand
GCTGGCGCGCGAGCAGCAGGCCCTTCTCGTGGCCCAGAATCAGCGTGCCAGTGGCCGCCTCGCTCTGCTGCATGCCGTCGGAGCCGATCAGTCGAGCGACCTGGTGCTGACGGATCCGCTCGCGGCGCCGGCTGCTCCGCCAGTCGATGCCGCCTCCGCCGTGACAACTGCGATGGCTTTGCGCCCGGAGCTTCGTGAGGCTGTGCTCCGGCAAAGGCAGGCCGAGCTCGGGCTATCCGCAGCGCGCGCTGGTCGTTACCCGACGTTCGGGATCGATCTGCTCGGCGACATGAGCGGGAACCGCTCCTCCGATCTGCGCTGGAGCCGTCGAATCGGAGCCGGACTGAACGTACCGATTTTCAGCGGAGGGCGAATCGAGGCCGCAATCGCCGAGGCCAAAGCGGCCGAGTATGAAGCAGGACTGCAGCGAAGCGAGACCGAGCGCCAGATCGAAGAAGAGGTCCGCCGCAGCATCCTCGGATTAGAGAGCGCTGCCTCCCGCGTCACGGTGGCTCGGGAGAACGTTCGCGTGGCGGAAGAAGAGATGACCGTCGTCCGCGAGCGGACTGCAAACGGAGTGGGGTCGAGCATCGAAGTGGACCGGGCCGAAGACGCGTTACGAGAGGCCCGCGAAGATCGGATCTCAGCGGAAGCGGACGCGGCTCTGGCCGGCGTCGATCTCGATCATGCCATGGGGACGATTCGCGCTCGTGTAACCGCAGCGCAGCCTGCCACTGCCGCCACGACAACCGGCGGTCTCGTGCCTCCTCTCTCGGAGCCAGTTCCCGCGCCGGCGGGTCCCGCTCCTCCCCGACGGGACTCGGCGGCGCCAACGCCCCTCCCGGGAGCGCCACAACCTCCAATTCCACCGCCGCTATCGGCCACTCCGCAGCAGCCGGGCACGCCGCCGCACGAATAGAACGATGTCCTCCCCGAAACCAGTCAACAAGTGGCTCGTCACTGTGTCGATCACATTCGGCACGCTGATGGGAGCGATCGACGCCTCGATCGTCAACGTCGCCGTCCCCCATCTCACAGGATCGCTCGGCGCGACCATCGAACAGATCACGTGGGTCACCACCGGCTTCGTGATCGCCACGGTCATGGTCATGCCGCTGACCGGCTTTCTGGCGCGCCTGTTCGGACAGAAGCGCGTCTACATGTCCTGTCTGGTGCTGTTCGTGGTCGGTTCGACGCTGTGCGGATTCGCTCGCAGCCTCCCGCTGCTCGTTTTCTTCCGGATCCTTCAGGGTCTCGGGGCCGGCGCGCTGCAGCCGACCGAGCAGGCCATCCTCCGGCAGACTTTTCCGCCGAAGGAACAGGGAATGGCCATGGCCGTATTCGGCATGGCCGTCGTGCTCGGGCCGGCTTTCGGTCCGACGCTGGGCGGCTACATCGTCGACAACTACTCCTGGCCCTGGATCTTCTTCATCAACATCCCTGTCGGAGTGATCTCGCTGATCATGGTGTCGCGATTCGTCCATGAGCCGGAGGATGTGCGCGCGGCCATGCATCAGATGGCGGAACGCCAGCGAAAGAACATGGACTGGGGTGGAATCGCCATGCTCATCGTCGGCGTCGGAACGATGCAATACGTGCTGGAAGAGGGAAACCGGAACGACTGGTTCGAGTCCGGTGAAATCAAGATCATCATGCTGATCTCGGTCGTCTCTCTCATCGGCCTGGTCATACGCGAGTTGAGCGCGAGAGTACCCGCTGTCGATCTCTCCCTTTTTCGCGATGTGGTCTTCGCCTCAGGAACGATGATCGGCGCGGTGATGTTCGCCATGCTCATGGCAGTGACGTTTCTCCTTCCGCTCTTCATGCAGCTCCTGCTCGGATTCTCGGCCACCCAGGCCGGGCTGGCCCTGATGCCACGGTCGCTGACGATGCTGGTGGTCATGCCGATCGTCGGCAGGATCTACAACAAGGTCTCGCCGCGGCTGGTAGTGGCCTTCGGCATCCTGCTGTTCGCCTACACCGCATGGCTGATGGGTCACTACACCCTGGCCAGCTCAGCCGGTGACATCGTGCGTGTTCTGATCCTGCAGGGCGTGGCCTTCAGCTGCCTCTTCATCCCGCTGACGACTATGGCCCTCAGCTCGATCCCCCGACATCGATTGTCCGATGCCACCGGTCTCAATTCGCTGCTGCGGCAGATCGGCGGCTCGGTTGGCCTGGCGATCTTCGCTACCATGATGGGACGATGGGCCACCAGCGCCCGCGGCGGCATGCTGGCCAATCTCTCACCTGCCCGGCCGGCTGTGGCCGCACGGGTGGCC
Organism: Thermoanaerobaculia bacterium; assembly: GCA_017883265.1. Lineage (GTDB taxonomy): Bacteria > Acidobacteriota > Thermoanaerobaculia > Gp7-AA8 > Gp7-AA8 > JADGNX01. The sequence goes on along the minus strand of JADGNX010000441.1, from coordinate 461 downwards.
TCGATGGAAACGATGCTCAAGGGGCGCGGCCTCGATCCCGCCGCCGCGCATGTTCGCGCGGCCGGCATGCTCGACGGCCTGGTACGCCAACAGGCGCTGGTGTTGTCGTTTGAGCGCCTCTTCTACCTCGCCGGAATCCTCTTTCTCTGTGTTCTCCCGCTGGTCTTCTTCCTGAAGATGCCACCGCCGAGCGCCGAGAAGATAGAAATTCATGTGGAGATGTGATGACTGAAACTGCTACGACCTCAACGACTGCCGCCGTTCCGGAGATCGCTCATCACGAGCCTGCGATCCGCTCCGAGAAAGCGCGGCGCCTCTACTTCATCCTCGGCGGCGCCATCGTCGTTCTCCTGATCGGATACGCGATCTATGCCTTCCTCACGGCAGGTAAGGAATCGACCGACGACGCACAGATCACCGCCGACATCGTGCCGGTGGCGGCCCGCGTCTCCGGCCAGGTG
>JADGNX010000440.1 GCA_017883265.1 Thermoanaerobaculia bacterium | reverse complement strand
CGCGTCCCGACGAAGCGCCAGACCCTGCTCTTCTCGGCCACCTTCTCGGCCGAGATCGAAAAGACCGCTGCTGAGTTTCTGACATCGCCGCGGGTGGTACAGGCCGGCAAGCGCGCCAATCCAGCGGAAGGCGTGACTCAATTCGTCCTCAAAGTAGGGAAGGAGCAGAAGCTCTCATTGCTCCTGCATCTCCTCATCGACTCGAAGCTCGAGTCGGTCCTCGTCTTTTCCAGGACCAAGCACGGTGCGGACAAGGTGGCTCGGAAGCTCGCGGCCAGCGGCGTTCCGACGGCTACTCTTCACTCGAACCGCAGCCAGAATCAGAGGTTGGAAGCGCTGCGGCAGTTCAAGGCCGGCGCAGTGCGAGTCCTGGTGGCCACCGATATCGCGGCTCGCGGAATCGACGTGCAGGGAATCTCCCACGTCGTCAACTTCGACTTTCCGCCCCAGCCGGAAGACTACGTGCATCGCATCGGCCGGACTGGCCGCGCGCATGCCGTCGGCGACGCGCTGAGCTTCATCACCGCTGAGGACGAGTCGGCGCTGCGCGCCCTCGAGAAGTTCATCGGACGCGGCATTCCACGCATGACTCCCGAAGGGTTCAAGCCGGACATGCTGTCGGGGCTCAGCTCGAGCCGCGATCTCGAAGAGAACCGCCCCCCGCGCCCCGGCACATTCAGCCGGGGATCGCGGCCGCAGGGGCGCGGCGGCCAGAGTCGATCCTTCGGAGGCGGTCAGGGTGCTCCGCGCGGAAGCTCGCGGCGGAGCTCAGAGCCGGGCCGTCCCTCCCAGCCTGGTCGCCTCACGAGGCCGGCGCCTTCCTTCGAGCCGACATCCGGCCGTCCCGCTCTCTCCAGCCGCCCGGCGGCTCGTCGCGGCAATCGATAGATTAGCCATCGTGTAGCGGGGTCTCTGCCAGCCGCTCGGCCTCGAGTTGAGCGGCCCGGCACGGGCCGGTAGAAAGGCGACGGTCCAGTCGTCCCCAGGACCGATGCACGAGCGATTCGTCGACGCGGCGCAGTATGAATGTACGATGACCGGGGGTGGCCGTTGATGACCGCGAAGAAGAGGACTCGATGAGTGGGAAAGAGCCTGACCACCAGGAAGAACAACCCTCCGAGGACGAGATGGACGAGACGCTCGACGAGTCCTTTCCGGCCAGCGATCCGCCGTCGTGGAGCCACGGGCATGACGGGCCTGTGAAGAAGAGTGGGGACGGCGAATGATGCGCGAACCGGATTGCGCCTGACGGGCATACGCGATATTGGACGAGGAGAGACGTGCATACGATTGTCTGGATTCCGATGGTCTTCGCAGCCATCGCCGCAGCCGCGGTGGTCGCGGCGCTCAGCAGGCGGGAGATTCCTTCCGACGATTCCGATTCCGGCGTCGTCACCGAGCAACTCCGGTCGCAGGCTCTGTTCGCTCGAGCCGGCGGCATCGGTATCAAGACGACGCCAGGTGAGGCCTGGGCCGTGGTCATGGACAGCGCATACGATGGCGGCTGCATCTCGCTCGTGTCGCTCATAAACGGCAGCACGAGCGTTTACTTCAGCAGCGGTGGCGGCATCATCGGAGCAGGGACCCACGAGCCGGTCGCGGAGGCCTCACTCGCTTTCGTGCGCCAGGCCGGTGCCATTCTGGAACGATTGACGCCGGCATCGTCGACGGAGCATCCCAGTGCTGGTCACACGCGCTTCTTGGTGCGAACGGATTCGGCGCTTCTCTCCGCCGAGGCTCGCGAACGAGACCTCGGCCAGGGATCGCATCCTCTTTCGGAGCTCTTTTACGCCGGACAGAATGTCATTGCCGCGATCCGCCAGCGTGACGCAACCGCAGGAACCGGGCGTTTGCGCGCAATCGAATCGCGCTGATCGCCCTCTGATACCCTTGCCAGAGCATGGACGACGAAATGATCGACGTCTGTACTCCGGACGGACGTCTCACCGGAACGCGCAAGTCCAAGAGCGCCGTGCATCGCGATGGTGACTGGCACATCTCCGTTCACGTCTGGCTCCTCACTCCCGAGAATCAGCTTCTCCTGCAACGTCGCGCAGATGAGAAGGAGAACTATCCCGGACTGTGGGACGTCTCGGTCGCCGGGCACATCTCTGCGGGTGAAACGGCGATGGAAGCTGCGGTCCGGGAGGCGAACGAGGAGATCGGGATCGAACTGGGCCCCGATGGCTTCGACTTCCTGTGGCGGATTCCCGAAGCGGTCGTCCTGAGAGGCGGCCGGTATCGCGACAACGAGATTCACGACATCTACCTGGTTCGAAAGGCCCTCGATCCCGCGGCGCTCGTGCTCCAGCCTGGTGAGGTAGCCGCTGTCCGACTGGTGGAGGTTCAGGAGCTCGCTCGCATGGCCGCCAGGATGGATCGTTCGCTCGTCCCTCATTGGCTCGAATATGAGGCGCTGATCACGCGGCTGTCAGGCACACTCGACTGGCCGTGACGCTGATCGTCGCAGGCTCCGGCTGACGCCGTCACGTCGGAATCGCGGCTTCCGGCTGGCGGACTATTGGCCGCTCACGGCCTGTTCCAACCAGCGATGATTACTCTCGCCGCGCGCCGGACCCTCTCCGCCCTCGTGATCGCCTTTGGCATTGCGATTACCGGGGCTCATCTGTTCGAGCGCGCCGATGCCGCTCCGTCCCCGAGGCGGACCGCAGGGGAGGAGCAGCGCATGCCGTCCGTCATGAGCGGCGACGGGATGTTGATCCCGGTTGCCGGCATCCAGGTCTC
>JADGNX010000141.1 GCA_017883265.1 Thermoanaerobaculia bacterium | reverse complement strand
ACGCCTCCTTTGGCCAGAGGCAGCGTCGGGCCTGCCCCAGCTCCTCTTTCCATTGGCCCGGCGTCCGGGACTCCGGCAGCGGGGTATCGGTGTATAGCGAGAGAATCTCGATGCCGCTTCCCGCGTCGTGCTCGGCCTCGGCGCCTTCCATGTCCTGTTTCACGCCCCAGAAGCCGTGCTCCGGTCCGAAGATGCGGACGATCTCCGCGACGCCGAGATCGCGGATGGCATCGACGGCGCGGCGCAGGTCGCTGGTGATGGCTGCCTGATGGCTGAGGATTCCTATGCGCTTGCCCAGGATGGGGGAGGGATCCCCGAGAAGGACTTCCAGCCCTGTTTGAATCACTGCCATCGACTGCTCCTTCTGAAGCTGAATCGAGCCGGGGCCCCACGTCAACGTGGATGCTCGTCAACCCGCACGCCGCTGAGGAGCTCGAGCGCGTGCGGAATGAGGCCGAGCACGCTGTTCAGATTATCCACGGCGCCGTTGCGGCTACCGGGAAGATTCACGACCAATGCCGACCCGCGCGTGACCGCCTGCGCGCGCGAGAGCGTGGCCATGCGAGTGGTCTGGAGAGATTCCGCTCGCATCAGCTCGCCGAAACCCGGAATGATACGATCGGCGATGTCAGCGGTCGCCTCCGGCGTCACGTCCCGCGGCGATATGCCGGTTCCGCCGGCGGTGACGACGAGCCTGGCCCCTCCGTCGATGGCTGCGACGATCGCGGCGGAGATCACCGGCCTCTCGTCGGGGACCACGCGAAGGGCGGTCACCTCGTAGCCATTCTCTTCGAGCAGCTGGCGAACGGCCGGCCCGGAGAGATCATGGCGATGACCGCTGGTAACCCCGTCGCTGCATGTGATGACTACGGCCTGGATCATGGATGTATTGTAGACAGTTGCCGGTTGCAGTCATCTTGAAACGTACGGACTTTTACTTCGAGCTTCCTTCCGAGCTGATCGCGCAGGAGCCACGGCCGCGCGGCGGCTCGCGCATGATGACAGTTGCCTCCGGGCCCGATGGTCCGTCGATCAGCCACCGTAGATTCGACGAGCTTCCCGCGCAGCTCGATTCAGGCGACATCCTGGTTCTCAATGACACTCGCGTTTTCCCCGCGCGCCTCTACGCCGCACCGAAGAAGGGGATGACGCGGAAGATCGAGCTGCTTCTGACTCGCCAGCGAGAGCCGCTGGTCTGGGAAGCGTGGTGCAAGCCGGCGCGCCGCCTCCGGGTCGGAGACGAGCTCGCGCTGTCGACCTCCCTCAGCGCCACCGTTCTGGAGAAAGATGAAGGAACGATCGTCCTCCGCTTCGATGCCAGGGGTGATGATTTCTGGGAGGAAGTCGAGAGCATCGGCGTGACGCCGCTCCCTCCTTACATCGCGCGTCCGTCGCCGAGAGCCGCCGACCGCGGCTCGTATCAGACCGTTTACGCAGAGCGCCGCGGGGCCATTGCCGCTCCCACCGCCGGGCTTCACTTCACCGACGGAATCCTCAACCGGATACGGGAGCGGGAAGTCGAAATCGTTCGTCTGACGCTTCACGTCGGCATCGGTACCTTCGAGCCGGTGAAAGTCGATGACCTCGCAGAGCATCGCATGCATGCCGAGTGGTACGAAATCGGCGCCGATGCGGCAGGTGCGATCAACGCCGCTCTCCGGAATGGGCGGAGAGTCGTGGCCGTGGGAACCACCACGCTGCGCGCCCTGGAGAGCGCGGCTATGGCCGGTGGGGGAAACGTGGCCGCAGGAGCTCGAGAGACGTCGATCTTCATCCTTCCCGGCTTCGAATTCAGGGTCGTCTCCCGGCTCCTGACCAATTTCCACCTTCCGGAGTCGACGCTCCTCATGCTGGTCTCAGCGTTTGCCGGTACCGATGCCATCCGCGCTGTCTACGCCGAAGCAATCCGTGAGAAGTACCTCTTCTACAGCTATGGCGATTGCATGCTGCTCGATGGCCGTCCCGTGGGAGCGTCTTGAACGTCGAGTTTCGACCGATGGGAGTGGTGGCCGCGGCTCGTACGGACGAGACCCTTCTGGATGTGGCGCGGCGGAGCGGGATACCGTTGGGGAACGCATGCGGCGGGGTCGGCGTCTGCGCGCGCTGCGTCGTCGAGGTGTGTCAGGGTCTCGAAGCGCTGACCCCGCCCACGACCATCGAACAGCGCGTTTCCTCCGAGCGCCGGCTCGGATCGGGAAAGCGTCTGGCATGCCAGGTGGTGATTATCGGAGACTGCGTCATCACGACGGATTACTGGTGAGGGTAGAGCTAGCGCGCCGGTGCGAGACGGATCATTGAGCTCCGCCGTGATCTCAGCCCGAAGGTGATGCGGCTCGTCCGCGGGTAGCTGTAGTCGGTTCGTCGCCGGGCCGAGCGAGCGATGTCGCGCGCCAGGTACTCGAGCTTCACCTCGCGGGCCGGGTCACTTTGAAGCGCTCGCAGCGATTCCTTTCGGAAGACGACCGAATTGAGCTTGAGGCCCGGCGCATTGACGGAGTAACGAAGACTCTCGCCGTCGTCGCGCACCAGCCGAGCCGCTCCGGCGGGGAGTGCGCTCAGAACCGCCTGCGCGATCTCCTGTTCGGATGAAATTCTCATGGCTGCCTGCATCGCGGGATCCTCCGTTGTTCTTCCTGTCTGACGGAAAAACGGGTCGAAAGTTTCCTCGGATCGCTGCGAAATTCGTGTGAACACGGCAGTAATGGTCGGTGAAAAAAGAGTGAAGAGTGAAGGTGAAGAGTGAAGGGTGAAGGGTGAAAGAGAATCGAAGGATGAAAATGGGCGGCTTTGCGCCTCTGTTCACTCTTCACTTCACCCTTCACTCTTCACCCTTCACTCTTCTTTCTCACCCTTCACTCTTTTGTTTGGCCGTGATCCCGACAGACTTGCCGCGCCGACCTGGAGGCAGTTAGTTCCAGTCCACTACACTGCCCTTGCCGAATGGTCGAGAGAAACAACATCGCCTGGGCCGCGTTCGCCGTGGTCTGCATCGTCTGGGGGACGACGTACCTTGCGATCCGGATCGCGCTGGAGACTCTTCCGCCGTTTCTTCTTACAGGTGCCCGCTTTACCACGGCCGGCCTGCTTCTCCTGGCCGTCTGCTGGTGGCGGGGAGAGCGGCCGCCGCGCCGCGCGTCCGATCTGATGCACATCGCGGGCATCGGATTCTCGATGGTGGCCATCGGGAACTTCGCGGTGGTCTGGGCCGAAAAGTTCATCCCCAGCGGGCTTGCCGCCCTGATGGTCGCGGCCTCGCCGTTCTGGATGGTGCTCATGGAAATGTTTCGGGAGAAGGAGCAGCGCCTCACTGCGCAACACGCTACGGGGCTGCTGGTGGGATTCGCCGGCGTCACCATACTCGTTCTGCCCCATCTCCAGGGCAGCTCGTTCAATCTGCCGTTCATCCTCGGCATTCTGGTGATTCAGGCCGGTTCCATCGGCTGGAACTTCGGATCGTTGCGCTCCAAGTACCACGCCGGGACCACCACCCCGCTCGTGTCGGCCGGCCTGCAGATGTTGTTCGGTGGAGTGATCGTCGACATCGTCGGTCTCGCGCTCGGAGAAGCGACCCGGTTTCATTTCAACACGCGGTCGCTCGCAGCTCTCGTCTACCTCACGCTGTTCGGCTCCTTCCTGGCCTATACCGCTTACGTCTATGCGCTGGCACATCTGCCGACCAGCACGGTCTCGCTTTACGCGTACGTCAATCCGGCGATCGCAGTCGTGGCCGGGTGGCTGATCGCAGGTGAGGAGATGGGTTGGCGCACGATCATCGCGGCCGCCGTGATCTTCTGCGGAGTGGCCCTGGTCCGAAAGAGTGAAGGGTGAAGGGTGAAGAGTGAAAGAAGACCTGTCTTCTCTTCTTTTCACCCTTCACCCTTCTTTCTTCACCCTTTCGTCAGCTCGAGCTCGGCTGCGCTCTCTGCGACGTGACGAGGCACGTAGCACTGCATACCGCACGGAACGAGTCCGGCCTTGCGAAAGCGCTTGGCGTACCAGAGGGCCGGTCGCCGATGCCAGCCGGAGAGATCTCCGGTCGGGTGGTCCTCGTCGACGAGAACCTCGAGAAATGCCAGGCCTGCGATCATCGCAGGCAGCGACTGGAGACCTCGGTCGAGCTCGTCGTCGCCGACATAATGGAGCACGTCGGAGCAGACGACCAGGTCGAACGGTCCTGAAGATGCGTAGCGGCCGGCCTCGTCGAAGCCCGCCTTCTGCACGTTGCGCGAGCGGCCGTAGCGCTCGACGGCGTAGTCGCTCCGGTCGAGACCGATATAGGAAGCGTTGCGCCGGAAGTTTCGAAGGTGGATCGACCAGGGAGCTTCGCCGCATCCGATGTCGAGCACGTTTCGCAGCTCGCGGCGGAGAAAATACTCGGCGATCCCGACGACCATCCGGACCTTCCGCGCCAGCGCTGCCGGTGAGGTCACGCGGTGCTGAGGATCCCGGTACCACTTCTCGAAGTAGGCGCGGTCGTACTCCTTGGACATGACGCAAGCCTACACGAGGAAGAGCGTTCGCCGAGGTGTGCCGTTTGACGGCAAGAAGCCCGACTCGGGGCTCGGGCCCGGGTGGTTCATGCTGCCGGCCAGCGGGACCGCAAGCGCGTCAGCCACGGCGTTCGCGAGTCTTTCCCGAGCCCGGGCCCGACCCTGCGCCCGGTTGTTGATTCTCAAATCTCAAGTATGTTTGGGTAGTGTCATCGCCATCCGCTGGCGGCGCTTCGCGTCGAACCGGCTACTGCTTCGGCACAAAGCCCTGCAGTGGTCCGATGGTCTTTCGCATGAGCAGCTCGGAGTAGCCGTCGACGAGGTAGTCTCGCAGCTCGCCGACCAGTTCGTAGCCCCGGCGCTCGTAAAGGGCACGCGCGCGTCCGTTGAACGATGAGACGCAGAGGAACACGTTGGGCCAGCGGCGGAAGATCCGCTCTTCGGCCCAGTCGAGGAGTTGCGTGCCGAGGCCGGCTCCGCGCCACTCAGCGTCGACGCAGATCGTCTGGATGTAACCGGCAAACGCGCCGGTCATCGAGAGGATGATCAAGCCGCGAACCGCAGCCGCGTCCGCGGCCACGTAGACCTCGCGCTCGCGGTTTCGGATCGACGACAGACATTGATCATAGCCGCGGCTGAGAGTGACCCAAGGGTCGGTCGCGGCCATCATCCCGGCGCAGCGGCTTTCCTCGTCGGCGCCGGCGATGGGACGGATGGAGATCATTGGCTTAGCGAGTGCCGACGAAAAACCCGGCAACGGAGGAAATCCGTCGCCGGGTCGGGAGCCTTCTGCGCAGTCTTCGCGGCTGCTGTTGATTTACGCCTTGAGATGTTTGCTGACGAGGGCGGTCATCTCGAACATCGAGACCTGCTTCTTGTTACCGAAGATCGGCAACAGCTTGGCGTCGGCATTGATCATGCGCCGGTTCTTGTCGTCCTGCAGCTTGTGCTCTTTGATGTAATCCCAGAGCTTCTTCGTGACTTCCGTGCGGGGCATCGGCTTGCTGCCGACAACCGCAGACAGCTCTGAGCTCGGTGTCACCAGTGCGCCGAGTCCCTTGCCGCTGGTTCCCGCGGCTTTCTTAGTCGCCATTGTTCCTCCTAAAACGTCAATTTACAGTCGGCAAAGTACTAGTTTCCGGGCTGAAACGCTACTGGGGAGAAGAAAAAGAAACCAGAAACCAGAAACCAGAACCAGAGAGTGGAAGCCAGAGAGGCGGTTCTTTCTGGTTTCTGGTTTCTGGTTTCTGGTTTTAATGACCGGGAATTCTTGTCGAATGACCGCACGTTCAGCGAACTGAACGAACGGAAAGACATGGCCATCCAGACGCGCTCGAAAGAAGAAGTGGTCCAGGAGTATCGCATCCAGAGCATCCAGGAGGCGGCCATGCGCGTCATCGCCCGCAAGGGTATGTCGGCCGCCACCATGAAGGAGATCGCCGACGAAGCGGGAATCGCCAAGGGGACGATTTACCTGTACTTTCACGATCGCGATGATCTGGTCGAGAAGACGTTCGAGCGCGCCATCTCGCAACTGCACGATAGCCTGGCCGTGGCCATTGAAGCGGAGACCACATTCGAAGGCCGCTTGCGCAGCATCATTCGGACCAAGCTCGGCTACTTCGACCAGAATCGGGAGTTCTTCCGTCTCTACAGCTCTCTCCGGTTTCCCGAGGGGAGCGCGCAACAGCAACGGCGGCATCGGCGGAACTGCGGGCCTCAGTATCAGGAGCATGTCGATCGGCTGACCCGGATTCTCACCGATGCCATGGATCAGGGCGAGATTGGCCGAGCCGACCCGGCGCGTCTCGCGGTCTTCCTCATCGAGGGGATCAACGCCATCGTCATTCAGCGAGTGACCGAAGAAGCCCCGCCGCCCCAGGAGGACGACGTGGAGATGATCACATCGACCGTGATGCACGGTCTCGCGCTGTAGCAGCGCGTACGGAGTTGAATTTGAATCGAATCAGTTTCCTCATCATCCTGGCCTGCCTCTGTGCGGGCTCTCTCGGCGCCGATCAGTCGGCGGTTGTCGCCCCTTCTCCGCCGCCGGTCACCCGGCCGGCACCCGAGGCCATCGTCCTTCCACCCACAACCGCGCAGGTTCTCGTAGCGCCGGCCGACATGGCACCCCGACGGATCGATACCCGCCCTGCCACCGGTGTCACGCCGGTCACGCTCACGGCGCCGCTCACGCTTCAGCAGGCGCTGCAGCGGGCGTTGGAAGTGAACACCACAGTCGGACGTGCCCGGGCTCAAATCGGCTTCGCCGACGAGCAGCGTCGTCTGCTCCTCAGCAATCTGTTTCCGCGGGTCAATATCAGCGGCGCCACCATCGAGAACAGCCAGAACGTCGTGCTCGGGACCGGGGCGAACGCTCCGACGATTCTTCCCAGCTCCGACTGGAACAGCCGCATCGTCCTCTCGCAGCCGGTGTATGCCGGAAACCGGGAACGGCGCGCCTACGAGCAGGCGAAACTCGGCGTCGATCTGGCCCGGCAGGGTGAAGAGTTGACCGAAGACCAGGTGCTGCTGCGGGTGGCCTCCAATTACTTTGCGGTGATCGACGCCGATCAGTTGATCGATGTCGAGCAGAAGAACATCGCCCTGGCCGAGCGGCGCCGCAAACAGGCCGACGAGTTCTATCAGGCTGGGGAGGTCACGAAGGTCGACGTCCTGCGGGCCGACACTGCCATCAAGGCCGCTCAGCGCGCGCTGGCCGCTGCCGAACAGCAGCGCGAGACGGCGGTCGGACGTCTGCGAATCGATCTGAACCTCGACGGCGACGTACCGGTCAGCGCGCCGCAGCGCGTGCTCCCGCCGGTCCCCGCCGAGGGCCAGCTCATCGAAACGGCGCTTGCCAGGCGGCCGGAGATGGATCAGGCCGAGGCCAACGTCCTTATCGCGCAGCTTGAAGTGCGAAAGCAGCGTGGCTTCTACCTGCCCACGGTGACTTTCGATGCCGGTTACATCGATCAGAAGTCGGCATTTCCCGCGTCGAGATATGGGTACGGCGCCTTCCGCTTCAACATCCCCGTCTTCCAGTCCGGTGAGGTGGAAGCGCGCATCGCCGGGGCCCGCCAGCAGGAGATCGAGGCCCGTCTCGGTCTCGACGAGGCCCGGCTGACGGTCAAGGAAGACGTCCGCAAGTCGCTCATCGATCTGAAGGCTGCCGAGACCAACCTCACGCTCGCGCGCGAGCAACTGAACGCGGCGCAGGCCGAGTATGACCAGGCCTTCGAGCTCTATCGGGCCCAGGAGACGACCTCGCTCGACCTCGCCGTCTCCGAGACTTCGCTGGCCGACGCGCGCCGCGCGGTGGCGGAAGGAACGCTCAGCCGCGATCTCACGGCTCTCCAGGTATGGTTCGCGGCCGGCACGCTCAAACAAGCAACGCTTACGGAGTCTTCACGATGAATCGACATACCAAGGCCGTCCTCATTCTCCTGGCAACTCTTACCATGGCTGCGGCGGGCTGCTCGCGCAAGGACGCCGACACCGCGACGACTACGGCCAGGGCCACCACGCGGCCGCCGCTTCCGGCCGACGTGCAGAAGGTCGCCGGAGCATCCGCTGCCACCACCGACAGTGCCGCTTCCACCGACACCGCAACGGCAGAAACGGGGGCGCCCACGGCGGCTTCCATGCTGACTGGAAAATCTGTCGATCGGTCTTGCTGCGTGCGCTTCTCCTCCGCTTGGTCGCGACCGGCGGACGCATAACCCGAATCGGCGATGCCCGCGTTGGGCGGCTGAGCCTGTGCGGCTTCACCGTTCGCTGCTCGTCGGACAACTTCGGTCCGCTCCGGGTACCAAGCGCCGGGACGAACCGACTCGTGCCGCTCCGATGTCCCTTCCTGTGGCTTCTCGCCCCTCGCCCAGCGTCCGAGGAAACGCAATACTGTCCCTCTCCTTCTGAGCCGATCCTCGTGCCGAACGGTATCCGCCGACGGTGAGCGGTTGCACCAACGAACACCGAGGAACCCTAGAGTAGGGTTTCGTCCCTTCTCAGGCAGTGACCCCCAACTGAACTGTCTGCTCAAGCAGCGCTGTGCGAATCACGACTGCGGTACATCGCACGGCGCTAACTGCGCGCGGATACGCTCGCCCGCAGCCAACGCGCGGATCGTCGGCTACCACGCCAAGCTCCCGCTCGCGGAGCGCTGGGGCGGCGGCGAGGTCGGCCCGCTACGCGGGGCTGGTTAGCGTTAGCAGTGGAGCAGAAGTGCGGGGATTCGGTTAGTGGTAGTTGGCCGTCGGTGCGACGTAGGCCGACGAACCGCGCGGTGGGGCTCGGTCAGGACGAGGTAGCGCATCATCCGCGCGAAACCAACGTCACTGCCATCGTCTCGGTGTTGGTTGGTTCTAGAAGCAGACGGGCCATCGAGGCGACGGTCTTCACGAGGCTCCATCGAGCGGGGCGCTGCGCCCAGGCGTTGGCGGTTGTGCGGGCATCGCCGGTGCGTGTCCGCGCGATCCGTTCCGGTGGACGCGGATAGCGTCCTGTGATAGTGGCTTCTCCTGATCTGAGGTCTGCGGTAGGAGAGGGCGGGACGCGGCCGTCCGACCTCGGGCGGAGATGAGGTTCACGCTGCGGGCCGATGACGCAGAGACACCGGCCCGCCATCGTGCTGGTCATGGAACTCCTCAAGACTCCTCCATATACGCCGGCGATCGCGGTGGGCGAGATCGCGCACGCCGAGGGGATCGTGCTGCACG
>JADGNX010000439.1 GCA_017883265.1 Thermoanaerobaculia bacterium | reverse complement strand
CGGAGGGTGCGATCCTGCTGGACGCCGGGACGACGGTCGGCCGGGTCGCCGAGTACCTCCCGAACGACCGTGAACTCACCGTGGTGACCAACTCGCTCCCGATCGCGACCCTGCTGGCCGGCCGCAGCAACGTGACGGTGCTCGCAGTGCTGCATCTGAGTCGCGATCCCCGCACGTGGCACGCGCGAGCCTGAAACCGGACGTGCTGAGCTGAATGGCGAGCGCGGGTGCATCCGTAGGGTTAGCGCCGCCCTGGCGGCCATCGTCCCCGTTCCCGCGATGAACCTTCACCCTCTACGCTCCCCGCCCGCCCCTCAGATGCTTGAGCGCAATCATGGTCTCGATCGCGGCCAGCTTCAGATCGGGACGGGGAAGCACGCGCAGCTCCGTCCATTGGCGACGGAGATCTTCCGGGAAAACGAAGGCCTGGCACCAAGGAGTGGCTCCTGTGGGAATGACCCCAATGCTCATCGCTCACTGCGCGGCCCCCTCATCCGCCCGAAACCCTTCTCCCCCCGGTGAGGCTGCGGGGAGAAGGGTCTCGTCGGTAACGGGCGTGCAGATCCGCACGCACTCTTCTCAAGGCAATGACAACTTCTGACTATCGCCCGATCGTGGTGAGAAACTTGTCGAGGGCTGCGTTGACTTCCTCTGGCTTGTCGAGCATCAGCCAATGCCCGGCACCGGCAATCTTTACGACAGGGATTTCGGGGAACTGCAGCTGAAGTGAGAGCGGAGTCTCGAGGTCCGCGGCGGCGATGGCCAGTCGGGGGCCCCTATAGGCGTTGATGAGTGTCTTCGGGTTATATGACTTGAGACTCATCAGGGCAGCGAGGAAGACATCGGTCGCAGTCTTTTCGGCCGAGGCCAGCACCTCCTGCCGGACCTGCTCGGTTGACGGCTTCAGCATCGGCGCGAAGAGGCTGCCGATGACGCCCATCTTGTCGGCGCGAAGCGCGGCGGCGACCTGATCGCCCTGCTCCTTCGTCAACGGGAGAGTGCTCGCGGCAGCGTCCACGTAGACCACGCCGGCAACTCTCTGGGGATGCTCCGCTGCGTACGTGGCGACGACGGCACCGCCATAGCTGTGGCCGGCGAGCACAAAACGATCGACGTGCACGGCGTTGACGGCGCGATCGATCGCGGCAGACATGGCGACGAGCGAAAGGTCGCCGTTGGACGGTGCGGTCGATCGGCCGAATCCGGGAAGATCGAGAGCGATGGCGCGCCGGCCGCTGCTGCGGAAGTGCGTGAGCTGCGCCTGCCACACTGCCGAGCTTCCGCCGTTGCCGTGAATAAAGACGATGGGAAGGGCTCCCTTCCCACCGTCATCCACGTAGAGCGAGCCGCCGTCGAGTGGTACCGCGACCGGATGGCGAGCGACCGCGCAGGCGCAGGCTGCGACGATCAGAGCGACACATCCGACCATCCGCATGAGGTTCGGATCTTTGAGTCGTTTTCGTAGAAGCATTGGGGTCTCCTTAGTCTTTGAGGTAGTACCAGGTCATCATGGCCATCTTCACGACCACGAACGTGAGGATGACCGCAAGAAGGTCCCGGCTCAGAACGTGGTCGACGAAGTAGCGGTAAGCGAAAAGAAGATTGGCCATCACGCCCACCGTCACCCCGGCCATGCTCGTGGACCGCCTTCTGTGATTGAAAAAGCGCTCGTCCAGCAATCTCGAAACAATCGGAGGATCCATCATTTCTCCAGGGTGAAGATGTGGTCGGTCGAGCAGCCGAAGACGCGTACAAATACCAGCGCCAGCGGCAAGCTCGGGATGTAGCGGTTGCACTCGATCGAGTTGATGCTTTGACGCGAAACGCCGACTGCCTCCGCGAGCTGCTGCTGCGTCCAGCCGCGGCCCGTTCGAAGCTCTTTCACACGATTTGTTACGGTCGGAGACATGACAAGTCAGCTTTCCATACACAGGATGAGGCCAGTCGGCTCGAATGTCAAGCCGACTTGTCTTGTGCCTCCAGAGGATGGAGTGGGACCGCGAGAAAGGCGAGGTGCTCTACTACCGGACGGGCCGCGGTCACGCCGAAGAGCGTGAGAGTGCGGACCATCGAGGTGAGGACGTGGAGCGGATCGACGAGTTGGAGTTTCTGGCGCGCGTGGTCACGCAGTTGCCGGAGCCACGCAAGCGCGAGCTTTGTGCTATTCGCATTTACTTGGGTCGGCGAAACGGAGCTCTGGCCCTTCCCAGTCTTCCCCGGCGAATCGAAGACGGCCGACCGGCCATCCCTGAGCGCGTAGTCCTTTAGTGGCAAATCGTGCTCGCACATGGGCTGATCTGATGCAGCGGAGTTTTGGGTTCGACGTCCTGGCCTGTCCCCATTGTCCGGGTCGGCTGACGCTGGTGGCGCTGATCCAGGCACCGGCGGTTATTGCGCGGATTCTCACGCACCTCGGTCTGCCGGTTGCGTGTCAGTCAGTAGGGAGGGCTCACGCGGGCGCTCTCCAGTCCGCCAAGTATCGGCGGTTGCGCGCCCGCGATTTGAACCCGCGCAATCGGTCTGCGCCACCCCGGGATTGCACCACCAATACACCATCTTACGACATAACATTCCTAGCAGATCGGCATAGAGTTCAACTAAGGTGTTTATTATGTGATATTTAAGTGGTGGGCGCTGCAGGACTTGAACCTGCGACCTCGTGCGTGTGAAGCACGCGCGACTCCGTCAACGGCCACTCAACAGTTTTTCCACGCTCCTCGAGCTGCTCGACCCGTATCGCTTCACGCGCGGCGT
>JADGNX010000438.1 GCA_017883265.1 Thermoanaerobaculia bacterium | reverse complement strand
GAGCGCCCGTCCCTCCGGCGATGTTCACGGTCGCCGTATAGGCTTCTGGCTCGGGATGGGGGCGGCGATCAAGACATGGCCGTTGCTGGTGCTCCCGGCATTCCTGGCCCCTCAGCAGAAACTCTGGCGTCGCGCCACGATCGTTCTACTGGCCCTCGCGATCTTCTTCACCTTCCTCGCCGGGCCGTCGCTATTTGTCGGCCTTCAGCCCGTGCGGGATGCGATCAACTATCGCGGCCTGGGCGGCTGGTGGGGCCTGAGTGCAATGGTCCTCTCCAGCTGGACCAGTGACAGCCTGGCGCTTCGGATCCTCTTTGATGGCTCGATGATCGGCGCATCCATCATCCTGGCAGCAAGACGGCCGCCGCCCCATGTGGCAGCGCTCTTCCTGTTGCTCACGTTCTACGTCACAACACCCGGCTTCGGCGCGCAATACCTTCTCTGGATCGTTCCGCTGGCTCTCCTCAGCGACACGCCGAACGCCATCGTCTATTCGGTCCTCGCCGGGATCATGCTGGCGATCGAAGGCCTGCTGCGCCCGTACACCGGCCACCTCGGAGAGATGTTCCGCGTCCTCCCCCACCCCGGGTTCTCACGCGCTTACGGAGGGGCCGTCGATCGGCGCTGGACGCTTGTCGACAGGTTCCCCCTATGGCTCTTCTTCATCTACTGGTGGGGAATCACGGCCTTACGCGTTGTCCGGACGCGAGGAACGCGGCCTTCAGCTGAGCTAAACGCATCGAATCAATAGGCAAACCCCATCGCCGGCAGCTCATCTTCCGCAGCGAAGGCCCGGCTTATGTGTTAGAAGGGAGAGATGACAGAACGAAACTCCGAAGCGGAACGGGCCAGGGTCCGGCATCAATTGGCAGTCAAACTATGCGGCCCTTGCGAAAACGGCCTGCACCACATCAACCACGATTCGATTGGCGACTGCCTCACTCTCCTCGGCCCTGAGGAGAACCATCAGGACTTCGTCTGCCAGTGCCGCCGAGGGGTGAAACGGGACGGCCGCATACTCATCGTCCAGGAACCGGCACGACCGAGCATCTGGGGAAAGAGCCGGAAGACACCCTGATCGTCGAGGAAGCGGGCCTGTGCGCGCCGATCGTGCGGCACAGCGGCCGCAGCCCCACAGGTAGGGCGGCAGGAACGTCGATCCAGATGAAGGATGGTTGCCGCCGGGGCATTCCTGATCGTCGTTGATCACGACCTCGGCAGGGGAAGGGGCTCGTCGATCCGGGCTTGGTCTTCTCTGGCCGATTCCAGGGCCTCGTCGAGCGTGTCCATGAACTCGCCGACCTTGATTGGCTTCGTGAGATAACGGAAGATACAGCTGCGTGCAAGCTCGACGCCGCGACTGCCATCGACCGCGGTCAAAAGGCGCAGGTCCTGCCGGCGGGCTACGAGCTTCTCGACCAGCTTCAGATTCGCCGAATTGTCCTCCACATAAAGGAGAGTGCGCATACACGCACCGCTAGCTGCTGACGGTTGGACCACTGCGGCAGTTTCACCGGCAACGGGGAGCACGAGCGCCGCTGTCGAGAGCAACTCGACCCAGAAAACGGTTCCCGTACCCACAGTGCTCTCCACACCGATGACGCCCTCCATCAGCTCGACCAACCGCTTGCTGACCACCAGGCCGATGCCAGTCCCTTCCTCGGCGTTGCCCTCCTGTCCGAGACGGTTGAACGGCTGGAAGAGCTGCGCCACCTTTGCCGGCGGCAATCCTGCGCCCGTATCCGTGACCGTGAGGCGGACATGGCCTGGGGTGCTCCGCGGCAGTCGACCACTACGGATCCTTCCACCTTGTTGTACTTGATGGAGTTGGTGAGAAGGTTGATCAGAACCTGTTTGATGCGGGTCCTGTCAGCCTTGACCAGGTAAGGCACGTCGAACCGGGGGAAGGTCATCCTGATGCCCCGCCTTTGCGCCAGCGGCTCGATCAAGGCCTGGCATTCGCGCATCACCTCGATCAGCGATACCGGCTCCAGCGACATGGAAAGCTTTCCGGACTCGATCACGGCCAGATCGAGGATCTCGTTGATCAGCTGCAGTAGATACCAGCCACCGTGCAGGATCTGGCCGATGCTCTCTTTCTGAGAGGGCGTCGGGGGCGGCAAATCCGACTCCATGAATTGGGCGAATCCGAGGATGGCATTGAGCGGAGAGCGCAGCTCGTGGCTCATGCTGGAAAGGAAATCCGATTTGGCCAGGTTGGCCTTCTCCGCGGTGGCTTTGGCGTCCGTCAGCGTCGCTTCGATCTTGTTGCGCTCGGTCAGATCCCGGGTCAGTTTGGCGAAGCCCCGCAGAACGCCTGCTTGATCTCTAATGGCCGTGAGGACCGCGTTGGCCCAGAACCTTGACCCGTCCTTGCGCACGCGCCACCCCTCGCTCTCATGTCGTCCGCTGGCGGCGGCCAGGTGGAGGTCGCGTTGAGGCTTTCCGTCCTCGGCCTCCTCCTGCGTATAGAACCGGGAGACGTGCTGGCCGATGATCTCGTCCGCTCGAAACCCCTTGATCCGTTCCGCTCCCGTATTCCAGCTCACCACGCATCCTTCCGGGTCGAGCATGACGATCGCGTAGTCGGAGACACTCTCGACCATCAGCCGGAAGCTTTCCTCGGTCCACCGCAGCTTTTCTTCCGCCACCACTCCCGAGGCCCTGCTGGCCGACCTTCGCGCCCTCGTCGCCGACGCCGAACTCATGATGAGCGGGCCGACCGAGGCGGACGGCGCCGAGACCATCACCACGCTCGGTGAGC
>JADGNX010000140.1 GCA_017883265.1 Thermoanaerobaculia bacterium | reverse complement strand
CCCGCCCCCCGGCGGCCGAAGCGACCGCCGCTCCACCGGGGCTCCACTACAATCGCAGCCGAGGAGACTTCGATGAACTGGATCGTAAAGAACTTCCTGCGCGGGCTGGTCATCCTCGTTCCGATCGTGCTCACCGGCTATCTATTCTACGAAGCGTTCCTGTGGATCGATCGGCTGCTCGCCTTTCCGGTACCAGGAGTCGGCTTTCTGGTCACGTTTCTCATCGTGCTCCTGACGGGCGTGCTGGCATCGAATTTCTTCGTTCGAGAATTCTTCGTCCTGACCGAGTGGGTCTTTTCCAAAGCGCCGCTGGTCCGGATCGTCTATGCCTCGATCAAAGATCTTCTGGAGGCGTTTGTCGGCGACAAGAAGCGCTTCAACCGGCCGGTGGCTGTGGCCCTCTCGTCGAGCGTCCGAACGCTCGGCTTCGTCACTCAGGACGATCTCGAGTTCATTTCGTTACCCGGCTTCGTCGCCGTCTATCTGCCGTTCTGCTACAGCGTAGCGGGGAGCCTGATCATCGTCTCCTCATCGCAGGTCGAGAGGCTGGATGCCGACAGCGCGCAGGTGATGGCCCTGATCGTTTCGGGCGGTGTCTCGCGTTCCAGCATCCCTTCTCGGAAGGGCTAAGCCAGCGAACCGACAAACGGGCGATCGATAGCCGGCAGGCGAGGCCAATACGCACAAGCTTCTCCTCACGATGCAAAATGAAGGCTTGCAC
Source organism: Thermoanaerobaculia bacterium (assembly GCA_017883265.1). Taxonomy (GTDB): domain Bacteria; phylum Acidobacteriota; class Thermoanaerobaculia; order Gp7-AA8; family Gp7-AA8; genus JADGNX01. Next base: position 8,532 of record JADGNX010000140.1, on the reverse strand, counting down.
CTCGGAGAAACTTGTTTATAAACTGCAAACGCTTTCCGATGGCGACGGAAAGTGGAGCCTGGCCTCCATGCAACATGACCTGCCCTGTTTCAACTTCAGGCACACCGGACGGTTAAAGCCTTACGATGGCTCAGATTTTCCACCGCAGCGCGAACACTGTCGCTCGTGTCAGCATTTTTGGCGCGGTCTTCTTCATCGGATTTGTCCTCTGGTTCATCGGAGGAATCGTCCGCGCACCCTATGCCACGAACCAGGGCGTGGTACGCGTGCAGCCGGTTCCGTTCAGCCATCAGCACCATGTAGCCGGGCTGGGGATCGACTGCCGCTACTGCCACACGTCGGTTGAGACATCCAACTTTGCCGGGATCCCGCCGACATCGACGTGCATGAATTGTCATGCCCAGATCTGGACCAACGCCTCGATGCTCGCGCCGGTGCGCCAGAGTTACGCCTCCAACACCCCGCTGGTCTGGAGCCGCGTGCACCGGCTTGCCGACTTCGTTCATTTCAATCACAGCATCCACGTCAACAAGGGTATTGGCTGTGTCAGCTGTCACGGCCGTGTGGACAAGATGGCGCTCATGTCCCAGGCCGAGCCTTTGACCATGGAATGGTGCATCAGCTGTCACCGCCATCCGGAAGAGAACATCCGTCCGCGCAATCAGGTCTTCAACATGGCCTGGGAAGCGCCCGACCAGAAGACGCTCGGCCCGCGACTCGTCAAGCAGTATCGCGTCAAGGACGCCATGAGCCTGACGAGCTGCGACACGTGCCACTACTAGGAAACGACGACTTCATGAGCAGAAACGAAGAAGAGGACAGCGGATTCGGCGCGCTTCGCGACAAGATCAGCCGCACTCGCGGCCGCGACTACTGGCGAAGCCTCGAAGAGCTCTCCCGGACGGATTCGTTCGAGGAGTTCTTCATTCAGGAGTTTCCGCGACAGGCGCAGCCGCTCGGAGAAGGGGTCGACCGCCGCGATTTCGTGAAGCTCATGGGCGCCTCCGTGGCCTTTGCCGGACTGACAGCCTGTAACCGGCCGGCCGAGAAGATCATCCCTTACGTGAGGACTCCTGAGGGCGTCGTCCCCGGCCAGCCGCTCTTCTTCGCCTCGGCCATGCCGCTTGCCGGAGTGGCCACTGGCGTCCTGGTGGAGAGCCATATGGGACGCCCCACCAAGATCGAGGGGAATCCGGATCATCCCTCCAGTCTCGGCGCCACCGATCCCTTCATGCAGGCCGCGGTGCTCTCGCTCTACGACCCTGACCGCTCGCAGACCGTCCGCCACCTCGGCGAGATCTCGACCTGGAGTGAATTCATCGCCGCCATGCAGCCGGTGCTCAGAGACGCGCAGGCCAATGGCGGAGCCGGCATTCGGATTCTGACGCAGACCGTCAACTCGCCGACTCTCGGCGCGCAGATTCAGCAGTTCCTGACCGCGCATCCGGGGGCGCGCTGGCACCAGTGGGAGCCCGCCGGCCGCGACAATGCGCGGGAGGGCGGACGGCTGGCGTTCGGCGCCTACGTCAACACCGTCTATCACTTCGACAAGGCCAACGTCGTGCTCTCGCTCGATGCGAACTTCCTCAACTGCGGGCCGGGCAACCTCCGCTACGCCAGAGACTTCATGAGCCGTCGCCGCGTCCGCAAGGGAACGACGTCGATGAACCGCCTCTACCTTGTCGAATCGGCGCCGTCGAGTACAGGCAGCGTGGCTGATCATCGACTGCCACTCAAACCGAGCGCTGTGGAAGCGGTGGCCCGGGCGGTGGCCGCAGGACTCGGAGCCGGCGGCGCGGCTGCTCCTTCCGAGCATGCGGCGTGGGTCGCCGCCGTCCTTCGCGACCTCCAGGCCAACCGCGGCGCCTCCATCGTCGTGGCCGGCGACGAGCAGCCGCCTGTCGTCCATCAGCTCGCGCATGCGATGAACCAGACCCTCGGAAACATCGGCACTACCGTGACCATCACCGACCCCGTTGAAGTGGCTCCGGCGAACCAGCTCGCTTCGCTCCGCCAGCTCATCGCCGACATCCGTGGCGGCTCGGTCCGCCACCTCATCATGCTCGGCGGCAATCCTGTGTTCGACGCTCCTGCCGATTTCGAGTTCCGTTCCGCGCTGACGCTCGTTCCGGTGCGGGTGCACCTCAGCTCTCATTACGACGAGACGTCGGAGCTCTCACACTGGCACATCCCGGAGACGCATTTCCTGGAGAACTGGAGTGACGCTCGCGGTCACGACGGCACGGTCTCGATTATCCAACCGCTCATCGCGCCGCTCTACAACGGCCGTTCGGCGCATGAAGTGCTGGCCGTGCTCAACGGAATCGATCTGCCGGGCTACGACATCGTCCGCAAGAACTGGCAGGGTCAGGGGGACGCAGCTGCGTTCGAGGTCGTCTGGCGGAAATGGTTGAATGACGGGATCATCGCCGGCAGCGCTCTTCCGGCGCGCGCCGGCTCGGCCAACGGAAACGCTGCACCGCCTGCTCCCGCCGCAGCGGGAGGCATCGAGTTGCAGTTTCGATCCGACCCGACGATCTTCGACGGCCGTTTCGCGAACATCGGCTGGCTGCAGGAGCTGCCGAAGCCGATCACGAAGATCACCTGGGACAACGCCCTCCTGGTCAGCCCGCGGACTGCCGCGCGGCTGAACATCGCGCCGGAGGACGAATTGGTCAACGAACGGACGACCATCCTGGTCCGCATCCACTATCACGGCAGGCAGCTCGAGCTCCCGGTCTGGATCGTGCCCGGCCACGCCGATGACGCCGCGACCGTTCACTACGGTTACGGAAGGAGCCGGAGCGGCCGCCTCGGCGATCACACCGGTTTCAACGTCTATCCGATCCGCTTCTCCGACGGCATGCACGTCGGGCACGGAGCGACGCTCGTCCGGACCGGCACGGCTTACAAAATCGCATGCACCCAGGAGCATCAGAGTCTCGGCGAAGGGGGAGACCGTGGCATCATCCGCCCGACCACCCTGGCCGGCTTCCTCGGCAATCCCGAATTCGCGCTCACGAAGTTCGACCGGCCTGAGTCGGCGGAAGCGAACGAGAGCATGGTCCCGGCCTGGAGCTACACGGCCGATTCAAACGGCAATCCGCTCAATGCATGGGGCATGGTGATCGATCCCGGAACCTGCATCGGCTGCAACGGCTGCGTCATCGCCTGTCAGTCGGAGAACAACATCGCCGTGGTGGGCAAGGATCAGGTGTGGCGCCAGCGTGAAATGCACTGGCTGCGCATCGACCGCTATTACAGCGGCTCTCCCGAGAATCCTCAGATCTACAATCAGCCCATTCCCTGCATGCAGTGTGAGAACGCCCCCTGCGAGCCGGTCTGTCCGGTCGAAGCCACCGTGCACAGCGCGGAGGGGCTGAACGACATGACGTACAACCGCTGCGTCGGGACGCGCTACTGTTCGAACAACTGCCCGTACAAGGTGCGGCGCTTCAACTTCTATCAGTACTCGGACTACTTCACGCCGAGCCTCAAGCCGATGCGAAATCCCGATGTCACGGTGAGAACGCGCGGCGTCATGGAGAAGTGCACCTACTGCGTGCAGCGCATCAATGCGGCAAAGATCACAGCCGAGCGCGAAGACCGCCCGGTGCGCGATGGAGAGATCGTCACCGCCTGCCAGCAGGCCTGCCCGACCGAGGCCATCACCTTCGGCAACATCAACGATCCGACCAGCCGCGTGGCTCAGCTCAAGAAGCAGCCACACAACTACGCGCTGCTGGCCGAGTTGAATACCCGTCCGCGCACGACGTACCTCGGGGTCGTTCGCAATCCCAACCCCGAGATGAAGGCGGAGTAACGAATGTCCGAACAGGCACCTCTGCATGAAGTTCGGCCGACGACGCAGCGGGATATCCCGGAGCGTTTCATCCCCGTGCCGATCGTCGAGAAGGGTCATACCTTCGCCTCGGTCACCGATCAAATCAGCTCGATCGTCCTCAAGAAGAAGACGCCCATCGGCTGGTGGATCGGCTTCGGCATTACGTTCGCGCTGGTGCAGGTGCTCATGGTCACCCTGGCCCGGGTTGTTTTCGGCGGGATCGGGAACTTCGGTATCAACCATCCGGTCGGCTGGGGATTCGACATCATCAACTTTGTCTGGTGGATCGGAATCGGTCACGCCGGCACCCTGATTTCGGCCATTCTTCTCCTGCTCCGTCAGGATTGGCGTACTTCCATCAACCGCTTCGCAGAGGCCATGACGCTTTTCGCCGTGGCCTCGGCCGGACTCTATCCGCTGTTCCATACAGGGCGTCCGTGGTATGCCTTCTGGCTTTTCCCGTATCCGAACACGATGGGACTCTGGCCCCAGTTCCGGAGCCCGCTCATGTGGGACGTCTTCGCCGTCTCCACCTACGCCACCGTCTCCTTCCTCTTCTGGTACGTCGGCCTCATCCCCGATCTGGCAACGCTTCGCGATCGCGCCAGGAGCCGAATCGGGCAGACGATTTACGGGATGGGCGCCCTCGGCTGGCGCGGTTCGGCCAAGCACTGGAGCCGCTACGAGCACGCTTACCTTCTGCTGGCAGGGCTCTCCACGCCGCTCGTTCTCTCAGTTCACACCATCGTCAGCTTCGACTTCGCCGTCTCTGTCATCCCCGGATGGCACTCCACGTTCTTTCCGCCCTACTTCGTGGCCGGTGCGGTGTTCGCAGGCTTCGCCATGGTTCTGACGCTCAGCATCCCCATCCGCAAGATTTTCAAACTCCAGGACTTCATCACCATGAAGCACCTCGAGAACATGGGGAAGGTCATGCTGGCCACCGGGCTGATCGTCTTCTACGCCTACATCATGGAGGCGTTTTTTGCCTGGTACAGCGGCAACGTCTACGAGCGCTACATGATTCTCAATCGACAGCACGGACCGTACAAACACATGTACATGATGCTGATCATCTGCAACGGCCTGGCCCCGCAGATGATGTGGGTCAAGAGGTTCCGCACCAGCGCGACGATGCTGTTCATCACGGCGATGTTCGTGAATGTCGGCATGTGGCTGGAGCGATTCGTCATCATTCCGACCAGCCTGTCCCGCGACTATCTTCCATCCTCGTGGGGCACGTACCACGGCTCGCCGTGGGACTGGAGCATGTTCGTCGGATCCATCGGACTGTTCCTCTGTCTGTTGTTCCTCTTTCTGCGGCTCCTGCCGATGATCTCGATCTTCGAGATGCGGACCATGCTCCCGGAAGCTGACGTGCACGAGGCCGAGGCCTGACGATGAAACCGAGAACAGGACTCTACGGCGTGCTGGCGGAGTTTCCCGATCCGCAGAGCCTTCTGGATGCGGCCGAGCGGACCACGACCGCCGGTTACACCAATGTCGATGCCTACTCCCCATTCCCGATTCATGGTTTGGCCGAAGCCATCGGTTTTCATAGATCGGGACTGTCGCAACTCGTCCTGGGTGGAGGAGTCATCGGCGGCCTCGGCGGATTCTTCATGTGCTGGTATGCAAACGTGGTCAGTTACCCGCTGAACAGCGGCGGCAAGCCTCTCAACAGCTGGCCTGCCTTTATCCCGATCGCATTCGAATGCGCGGTTCTGCTCGCGTCCTTCGCAGCGGTGCTCGGGATGCTCGGCCTCAACGGCCTTCCGATGCCGTACCACCCTGTTTTCAACGTACCGCGGTTCGATCAGGCCTCGCGCGACCGCTTCTTCCTCTCCATTCAGGTACGCGATCCGAAGTTCGACCACGACGCGGTCCGAGGCTTCCTGATGGGGCTCAATGCAACCGAGGTGACCGATGTCGATTGGTAAGTCGATGGGGTCCCCGACGGGAGCGGCGTTCGCTTTGGGTGGAGCGTCGAACGCCTCGACGAGTGGAGCGTCGAACGCCTCGAGTGGAGCGGCGGCCGCCTCGGCCGCCGGGGTGGGCGGCGCGCGTCATTGGCTCGTCGCCATCCTCGCCCTCGTCGCGTTCATGCTCCTTGCCGGCTGCTACCGCCAGCAGATGGCGGCGCAGCCAAAGTACGACCCGTTGGAGCCGAGCGATTTCTTCGCCGACGGCATGTCGGCCCGTCCGCGGGTGGCCGGCACGGTGGCTCGTGGCGAGCTCGTGGGAAACGATTTTCTCAACACCGGAAAGATCGGCGCTGGCGACGGTGACGGCCTGCCATTCCCGGCAACCGCTGCCGTTCTCGCGCGGGGGCGGGAGCGCTTCGACATCTACTGTTCCGAGTGCCATGGGCGTCTCGGCAATGGCGACGGGATGATCCCCAGCCGCGGTTACCGGCGTCCTCCGTCGTATCACACGCCCCTTCTTCGTCGGGCAGCGACAGGCCACTTCTTCGACGTGATCACCAACGGCTTCGGTGCCATGCCGTCCTACGGAACGATGATTCCGCGCGACGATCGCTGGGCCATCATCGGATACATCCGCGCGCTGCAGCTGAGCCAGAATGCCACCATCACCGATCTCTCCGCCGAGGAGCAGACGAAACTGACGGCCGGAGGGACGCAGTGAGCCAGATCGGTGTCCCAACCCCGGAACAGAGAGTGGCCTCGACCGGAATCGGCCGCTGGCAGACTCCGGCGCTCGTGATCGGTGTCATCGGTGCTGTTCTCAGCATCATCGGCCTGGTCGTCGATCCACTGCAGTTCTCGCGCTCCTATCTGCCGAGCTACCTCTTCTGGTTCGAGATCGCCGCCGGCGCTCTCACCGTGCAGATGCTCCAGTACATCACCGGTGGGGAGTGGGGCCTCATGATCCGCCGTCCACTCGGCGCGGCCGGCCGAACGCTACCGTGGATGGCGCTTCTCTTCATCCCCGTCATCCTCGGGATGAAGCACACCTATCCATGGACCAATGCTGAGCTGGTCCGGACCAATGAGGCGTTGTCGAAAACGACTCACTATCTGAATCCGACCTTCTTCATCGTCCGGGCCGCCATCTACTTCGCAATCATGATCGGCCTCTCGCTGCTGTTGCGTCGCTATGCGCGGCAATTTTCCGAGACCCGATCTCCCTATGTCGACGTCCATCGGCGCGGCTTGAGCGCCGCGGGAATCCTGGTCATGGTGCTGTTGCTGACGTTCGTCTCCATCGACTGGCAGATGTCGCTGGAGGCCGGATGGACCTCGACCATCTTCGGCATCAGCTTCGTCGTCAGTTGCGGGCTGTCGGCTTTCGCCTTCGTCGTTTTTCTTCTCTCACGGCTGGCCATGACCCGGGCCATGGCCGAGATCCTTCGTCCCTCGCACCTGCGCGATCTCGGCAATCTGACCCTGGCATTCATCATGTTGTGGGCCTACACGTCGTTCTCCCAGTTTCTCCTGGTCTGGTACGCCAATCTGAAGGAAGAGATCCCGTATTACCTGAAGCGCGAGCACGGCGTGTGGGGATGGATTGCCGCCATCCTCATCGTCTTCCATTTCTTCCTGCCGTTTTTCATGCTGCTGATGCGCTCGATCAAGGACCGCGCTTCGACCATCGGCGTGCTGGCGATGATCATTCTGGTCATGCGCTATGTGGACATCTACTGGCTCACGGCCCCCTCGTACTACGGCCAGACTTTTCGTTACAGCTGGATGGATCTGACGACGCTCTTCGGTATCGGCGGCCTGTGGGTGTGGCTGTTCATCGTCCAGTTGAAGGGCCAGACCATTCTTCCCATTCACGAGACATGGGTCGAGGAAGCGCTGCGCGAAGGGGCGGTACGGCATGCGTGACGACCAGCACCTGGCGGCCACCGTCAACCTCGCGACGCATCACGAGGAGAGCGACGTCAACGTTCGCGCTCTGATCTGGTTCATCGTCATCTTCATCGTCTTTGCCGTCCTGACGAATGTGGCCATCTGGGGACTCTTCAGGTTCTTCGTCGTGCTGGAGCGTCGTAACACGGGCGCACCGATGACGGCCCTGGCCATGCCGCGCGACGCCAACATTCCTTCCGTGCCGCGGTTGCAGCCGTTTCCCGGGCGCGATCCTGCCAGCGGGCAGATCCTGCCGCCGACGGCGAGCACCCCGGTGAAGGACATGAACGAAATGCACGCAGTCGAGGACGCTGCTCTCAACGGGCCGCCGCAGTGGGTCGATCAGCAACTCGGAACGGTGCGGATTCCGATCGCACGAGCCATGGCTCTCATCGTTCAGCGAGGCCTTCCTGTCAGCGGCCGCGCCTCTGCTCCGGGTCCCGATACGACCTCTTCCGCTGGAGCCGCCGGCGCTCCATCGGCATCGACGCAGGGAGGCGATTCGAAAGCGGCCCCCATCCCGCCGGTGGCCCCGACCCCGCAGCCCGGCGCATCGCCGGTCGGAGCGCAACGATGAACGGCCGCCTGGTTGTGAGAGCCGACGAGCGGCGATATCCCGGCAGCCCAGCGCGTGAGGGCCTGTTGCCCAACGCCGGTTTGACTGGTATCACGACTCTTTCGATGACGTCACGCTTCATCGCCGTGCTTCTCGCCTTCGCCTTCGCCGCGCCACTCGTCGCCCAGCCCTCCACCACGCCGCCCCGCACTCCGGGCAGGGTAGCCGTCGATCAGCGCCTCGATCAGCAGGTGCCG
>JADGNX010000139.1 GCA_017883265.1 Thermoanaerobaculia bacterium | reverse complement strand
AGCGCTACCGCGTTTGAAGGGCTGGTCATCGAGACTGTCGAAGAGAACGCGTCACCAGTCCTGACTCTGCCCGAGAACGGGGACCTTCACGAGGTGATGTCCACTGGACAGCTCAAGAACCTTCGCTATGCGCGCAGGCAGATGGAAAGAGCAGGGAAGGTGGAATGGGTCCTGGCCGATCGAGGAACGCTCGACGAGCTGCTCGACGCGCTGTTCCGCACGCATGCCGCACGGTGGGGGATGCGCGGGGAAGAGGGAATGCTGATGGGGGACGAGATCCAGTCGTTCCATCGAGAGGTTGCGCTGGGCTTGCTCCAACGCGGAGTCCTGCGGCTGTACGGACTGCGATTCGACGGCCGGCTCGTCGGCGTTCTGGAGTCGTTCTTCGAGCGCCACTCGGCCTACTTCTATCTTCACGGCTTCGAGCCCGCCGTAGCACGCTTCAGTCCGGGCATTCAGCTGGTCGGACGCTTCATCGACGACGCGGTGGAGCACGGCATCCGAAGGATCGATTTCCTGCGTGGCCGCGAAGAGTACAAGTATCGGTGGGGCGCGAAAGACGTGCCGGCATATCGAAGAAGAGTGAAGGGTGAAGAGAAGAGTGAAGGGTGAAGGGTGAAGAGTGAAAGAGCGGGAAGGGTGATGGTTTCACCCGCCTTTTTCACTCTTCACCCTTCACCCTTTTTTTCGTCTCTCCAGGAAAAATCGTTCCAGTCGCTCCGCTGTTTTCTCGACGTGCCACTGCTCGGCCACTTCGCGTCCACGCTGGCGGATCTGTTCCCGCAGTTCGGCGTCGCTGAGAAGCTCGATGAGCCGCTCGCCGAGCTCGATCGGATCGCCTTCGGGTGCGAATAGAGCGAAATCATCGCGCTGGTCAAAGGCCAGGTACGAGGGAATCCTCGTCAGCACTGTCGGAATCCCCGACGCCATGGCCTCGGCCGCCGGCAGCCCGAATCCCTCTTCGCGATGATTCGGGGAGATGAGCACGTCGCACGAGTGCATGAGGCGGGTCATCTCCGCCGTGGTCAGGCCTACATGGAATTCCTGAACGGATTCGAGCGGCTCGCTGCGCGAAGGAGCCCAGGGCGATACGCGGATGAGGTCGAGCTTCTGATGGAACCAGCGGGCATGAGCGACCGCGCCATACCCTTCCTCGATTCCCCGCAGATCGGCCTGGGCCTGACCGACCATGAGGACGCGGAGAGGCTCATTCTCGATCGCATTGTCAGTACGGTAGAACTCCTCTTCCACGATCTGTCCCACGTACGTGACGTCGGCGGAGAAGCGGCGGCAGAGGGAGAGGAGCGAGGGGCTGACGACGAGCTTGGGCAAAGGAAGGCCATAGGCCGCTTCGATGGCCGGCAGGAGCTCGCGGTAGTAGCTGATGAAACCCTCGTAACCCTGGCAGAGATGGACGGCCCGGGCGCCAGCGATCTCGAAGGCCGGCTGAAGGGTCAACCAGAATGTGCCGACGACGAAGTCTTCCTCCTCGGCAGTGTAGCTCCGGAAGTCGTCGAGATAGATCCATTCGGCTCTGGAGGACCGCCAGTGCAGGGGAAGCCCCTTGGTCACCAGCCGGACGCGATGACCGCGCGCGATGAGAGCATCGGCCTGGGCCAGGAGGACGCGAATGCCGCCCGATTGGGCCGTGTCCTCGAGGAGGTATGAAATCCGGAGCGGGCCGGCCGGATGGGAGTGCGAGTCGCGTTTCGAGTCTGATATCTGGAGTGGCGAGCTGCTCATCGCGTACGGTCACTCCGTGTTGCGGGCCCCTGATGGCGACCCAGGCGGTGGAGCGAAGGTTGCTTCGGCCGCCCGAGCGAGCAAGTCATCGTGCGCTCTTTCGCACCTGGTTCCGGGCGATGACGTAATAGCCGGGGGCGACCAGATCGTCGTGGGAGAAGTCGACGCCGGCGCCCTTCAGCTTCTGCTCGAGGGTCTCGAACTCGCTGTTGACGATCGGCGTCTGCGGAGTGATCGACTCCACGGCCCAGCCGGCGATCCGGAGCGTCTCCTCGATCGTTCGGCGAGTGAAGAAACGGAGGTGGCCGGCACAGGCGATCCCGATGTACGTGTAGTCGAAGCGGCCATGCAGCAGATCCGAGACGATGGCCCAGTTAGCGACGTTCGGGATGCTCAGGAGGAGATGGCCGTCGGGTTTGCTGATGCGGCGCAATTCGGTCAGGAAGGACCAGGGCTCGTCGAGGTGCTCGAGAATGTCTCCGCCCACGATCCACTCGAAGCGCTCGTGAATGAGCGGGACGATTTCCCGCACGTCGCCGCAGAAGATGTCGTCGATCCGTTTCCGTGCCGCTTTGGCCGCATCGGGGTCGAGCTCGATGCCTACGACTCGGCAGCGCTGCCGGCGCTTGATGGCCTCCCCGAGCAAGGCCTCGCCGCAGCCGAACTCGAGAACGGATGTGGCGCCCTCGGAGATGAAGCGAAGAAGATCGAGCCTGTTCTGAGAACGAAGAGCGATCCATCGATGCACGTACACATCGCGCGCGATCACTACGGGCTGACCTTTGAGCGCGACATCTGCAGTGACGTCCGCCTGCTGGGCGAAGCTGGTACGGCAGAGATAGAGGCCCGGGTCGCTCTCGTTCCACGTCGCCTCCTCCGGCTCCGCCAAGCCTTGCGCCAGAAGACGGCTGGCGTCCTGAAACTGCCGGAGCGTCAGATAGGGTTCGGGAGGCGATTGCCGCTGCCGCGGGTTGCCGCTTTCATTCGAGATCGGTACCGCGGCCACGGCCTGGGCATGGTGGGACAACCCTTTGAACAGCCCGCTGGCGAGCGGCTCTCCGGTCAGAACGAGCGGATCGGTCACCACGAGGCAGTAGGTGGTCTTGAGGGTCGCCGTGGCCTCTGCCAGGGTCTGATGAAGCTCGTACGGATGGAAGGCGGATCCTTCCAGCGCTTCGCGCAACAGCATCTCGCTTTGCCAGGTGGCGTACTGCTCCTCGATCGCGGAGTGTCTGTAACGCGGGTAGACGAGGGTGAGGTCCACGGTCCCTCCTCTTTCGCATACCGGGTGCCAGCGGGTCAAGGGTGGCAGGCGGACCGAACCGAATTGCTGCCATCGCAAGTCCTGATGGTCGCTGTTGGAATGTGCGCTGACACGATGTGCGGTAGCGTGTCGCTCCGATGGATCTCACCCGATGCAAACGCAAATCGAGAGGCGCAAATAATTTGCAGGAGAAACCATTCGGCGCGGAACTCGGATAGAATGAGACATGCTCGGTGAAAAACTACGTGCTTCGCGAAAGGCTCGTGGGCTGTCGTTGCAGGAAGTGTCGGTGGAGGCAGGTATCAGCGCAGCAACCCTCTCCCGCATCGAGACCAACAAGCAGACCGTCGAGCTCGGACTCTTCATTTCAATCGCCAGGATCCTCGGCAGCGATCCGCGCGACATGCTGGTCGTAGACGATGAGGGGTCGGCAGGAACGCTCGACCCGGTGGTGCAGCGCTTCGCATCCCTCGAAGGGTCGCAGAGAAAAGAGCTCTGGAGTCAGCTTGCCGCCGATATCCGCTCGAGGCGCGTCTCCGAGCGGAAGGCGCACATGCACTCACTGGCGGCCCAGGTGGAAGAGCTTCTCGCGCACATCGATTACCTGCGGGCCGAGATCGAAGCCGTCCGCAAGCGGCTCCGGCAGTAGAGCCCACTCTCTCCGCAAAGCACTGCCGGATAGAACCCCGGCAGCTCCCCCCCTACGCCGCCACCACCTTCTTCTTCCCGAAGGCCCAGGCGATTCCGATGCCGAGCAGATAGAGTCCGATTATCGGAAGAGCCAGAGCGGTCTGCGTAATCATGTCGGGCGTCGGCGTAATGATGGCGGAGACGATGAAGGCGAGGACGATCGCGTACTTCAGTTTTTGAATTAGGAACGCCGGGGTCACGATGCCGAGGCGCGCCAGGAAGAAGATCAGGATCGGAGTCTCGAAGACCAGTCCCCCGGCCAGAATGATGGTGCTGGCGAATGAGAAGTAGTCGTCGATGGTGATCATCTGCTTGAAGTTCTTCCCCAGCTCGACGAAGAACTTGCAGGTCATCGGCAGAATGAAATAGAAGGCGAACGCTCCGCCGGTGACGAAGAAGAACGTAGCGCCGAGGATGAAGGGAAGGGCGTTGCGCCGCTCCCGCTTGTACAGCCCGGGCGATATGAACAGCCAGACCTGAAGAAGGATGAACGGAGAGGCGAAGAAGACTCCGAACAGGAGGGCCACCTTCATGTAGAGGAAGAAGGGGGCCGAAAGGCGGGTGTAAGCCAGGGCATCGCCCTTGGGCAGGTAGCGGAGCACGGGGTCCTGAAGGCGCAGGAAGAGGACGTCCGCGTAGTTCCAGCAGGCGAAGAAGCCGACCAGGACGGCGAGGACCGAGTAGAAGATACGCTTTCTCAGCTCGTCGAGATGATCGAGGAACGTCATCTTCGGGAGCTCGGTCTCCGGATCGGGAGCTACGTTGATCGACGACATCGCGTCACTCCGCCCGGCCGGGGGTGCCGGTCTCGGCGAGAGTGGGTGAGGGCCTTGCGTCCGACTGCGTGGTGGGGTGGGTAGCTGCGGCGTCTGCGAGGATGACCGTGGATGACGCGGCGTCGGGGGAGGCTGCCAGGGCGGGGTCGGCCAGGTTCTCGGTGGGTTCCTCGGGGCGGGCCGGCCAGCGGGGCGGCTTCACCGGTGCGGCGGGTGGCTCGGTCCTTGATACAGTGGGGTTGAATAGGTTCCCAGGCATGATGTTCTTGAACTCTTTGAGCTCTTCGACCCGCACTTCCTTCTCGATGGTGTTTTTCAGCTCATCAGTCGCTTTCTTGAATTCTCCCAGCGCCTTGCCGAGGGTCCGGCCGATCTCAGGCAGCTTGCGGGGGCCGAAAACGATGAGAGCGACCACGAAAATCATCAATAATTCAGGAAAACCGAGCGAACCGAACATGAAAACCCTCTCTCTGTGCAACCTCTTGGTGAACACGCCCATCGATATGAATAGTCCAAACGTATAATCGCGTTACTAGGATGAATTTCCCTTACACGGCGAGCGCAATGGCAAAAATCAAAAAGAGCAACTCCTGGACATTTTCCCTCACCCTCGTCGTGGCGCTCGTCGGCGCGACGCTCTTCGGTGGATTCTATGGTAACCGGCTTTTCGGCGCACCGATGCAGAGCGACGTGCAGAAACGGATGCGGGAGTATACCGATCTGCTCGGCGCGGTGACCTACTGGTCGCCGGAAGATACGGGATCGGACAAGTTCGTCTATTCCTCGATTGAGGGGATGCTCCGGACGCTCGACCCGCACTCCTCCTTCTTCGAGCCGAAAGAATATGCCGACATGCAGGATCGCCAGAAGGGCTCGTTCTACGGCCTCGGCATCCTGGTGACGAAGCGCAACGACCAGGTGACCGTCATCACTCCGCTGGAAGGAACTCCTGCGGCCCGGCTGGGCATCCGGGCCGGCGACATCATCTCCGAGGTCGAAGGAACCCCCACCAATGAGCTGCCGCTGGACGAGGTCGTCAAGCGTCTCAAAGGGCCGAAAGGGACCACGGTTCACATCAAGATCATGCGCGTCGGAATCAAAGAGCCGATCCCGCTGACCATCATCCGTGCCGCCATTCCAACGAACTCGATCTCCAACGTGTTCATGCTCCGGCCCGGCGTCGGCTACGTCCGGATCAAGGATTTCACCTACACGACCGTCCGGGAGTTGGACGATGCCATGGTGCTTCTCCAGGGTCAGGGGATGAAGCAGCTCATCCTCGACCTGCGCGGCAATCCGGGCGGCATTCTGGACGCCGCGGTCGGTGTTGCCGACCACTTCGTCGACAAGGGTCAGATGATCGTCTACACAAAGGGGCGGACCTCCGATTCAGCTCAGGAGTATCTCGCGCCCGGCAAGCATCAGCGGATCGATGTGCCGCTGGTGGTTGTGGTCAACCACGGCTCGGCATCCGCATCGGAGATCGTCGCCGGCGCCATTCAGGACCATGATCGCGGCCTCGTGGTGGGCGAGACCAGCTGGGGGAAAGGGCTGGTTCAAAGCGTTTACACCCTGCAGTACGGGGCCGGTCTGGCGCTGACGACGGCCAAGTACTACACACCGTCCGGCCGCAACATCCAGCGCGACTACAGCTCGTTCTACGACTATTACGTCGCAGGCTCGGACGACGCCGAACCGGCCGAGCTGCCGCTGGCTGATCGCAAGGTCTTCGTGACTGACACCGGGCGCAAGGTCTATGGCGGCGGGGGGATCACGCCCGACATCATCGTCAAGCCGGCCAGGCTGTCGCGCACCACGCAACTGCTCGAGGTGCGCAGCGCGATCTTCAATTATGCCGTCGACTACGCCGCCAAGCATCCCGAGCTGACTAAGGAGCTGGTGATTACGCCGCAGATGCTGGATGAGTTCGCTCGGTTCGCCGACGGGATGGACGTGGCTACACTCGACGACATCCAGCAGGCGTTGAAGCTGCCGGCCGACCACAAATTCATCGAGCGATCGCTGCGCGCCGAGATCATTGCCGCGAAGTTCAGCCTCGAAGCGTCGTACCCTTACCGGCTGGATGGCGACGATCAGATCGAGCGCGCGCTGGCCGCAATGCCCCAGTCCGACAAGCTGGCCTCGAATGCCGCTCTGATCCATGCACAGCATGCCGTACGCGATTCGTCGCATACTTCGCCGGCTACAGCAGCCGTGCCGAGCGGCGGGATTCGATAGGGAGCTGGCCTCGCGCGGGTCCGCGAGGTCAGCGTGGAGCGCAGCGTCCTGGCCCGCCGGCGGTGGGGGCGCTGAGCGCGACTCCTTCCAGGGCGCCGGGAAGCAGGGCGCCGGACCGGGCCCCGCCACGCCCTGAACGGTCGCTAACATTGCTGTCCTTCAAGCGATTGGAAGCGCGCCGCCCTTCGTTGACATGATCGGGGTCGGGTGCTACTTTGGCGCCGCTTTTGAACGGGAGAGACGTACTCGCATGCCGAATCTGGGAAGAAAATATACCTGTTATAGCTGTCATACGAAGTTTTACGATCTCGGCAAACCGGAGCCGCTCTGTCCAAAGTGTGGCGCCGATCAGCGCGACGCCGAAGAGACTCCGATCATCACGTCCCACCGCGGCCGCCGCGTGGTCGAGGAGCCAGAGGAGCCGGAGTTCGGCGAAGCGGAGAGTCCTGCGCCCGCCACCGAGACCGACGACGAGGATGGAGATATCATCCCCGAGCCGGAGAAGGAAGAAGCCGACGAAGAGGAAGAGGACTACTAGGTTCCCCTCACGCGATCGGCGATCCCTGCTTTGAATAAGGAGTAGTCCATGGGCCGCATCGGAGTCATCGGTTGTCTGTTGGTTCTCGTCCTCGCTCTGGTCGTCTTCGGCGGCTATTACGTCAGCGTTCGGAACAATCTGGTGGCCCTCGATCAGGCGGTTCAGTCTCAATGGGCTCAGGTGGAGAACGTCTACCAGCGGCGCTTCGACCTGATCCCCAATCTCGTTCGCACCGTGCAGGGGGCGGCCAACTTCGAGAAGTCGACGTTGCAGGCCGTGGTCGAAGCGCGGGCGCGTGTCGGGCAGGTGCAGGCGCCGAGCGGACCGCCGGGAGCCGCGGCCAGTGTGCCGAATAGTCCGCAGCAGTTCCAGCAATTCGAGCAGGCTCAGGCCGGTCTCTCCGGCGCACTTTCGCGACTGCTCGTCGTCGTCGAGCGGTATCCCGACCTGAAGTCCAACCAGAGTTTCCTCGAGCTTCAGTCTGAGCTGGAAGGGACCGAGAACCGCATCGCCGTCGAACGGAAACGCTTCAACGAGGTCGCGCAGCAGTACAACACGGCAATCCTTCGCTTCCCGGCGAACATTGTGGCGAAGATGAGCGGGTTCACGAAGAAGCCGTACTTCCAAGGAGCCGCCGGTTCGGCTCAGGCTCCTGAAGTGAACTTCAGTTTCCCGAAATAAGAGCCGGATTGTCGATGTAGAAGGCTGGACGATCCTGGAGCGTGGTGTTCAGGACGCCGCTCGGCTCGACGCCGAGCGGTTGGCGGCCGAAGCGGCCGCCGCTCCACCTGCCGTCGCTCGCTGTTAGGATGAGGCCGTGAAGGAATCGATGAAGTCTCATAGCGAGCTGGCCTGGAAGGGTTTGCCTGTGAAACGCGTGGCACTGACACTGGCCTTCCTGGCCATCTCCCTCGCCTCCAGCCTTCTGGCCCTCGACGTGCCCCCGGCCCCGACCCGCTGGTACACCGACAACGCGAGTCTCCTGAACGTGACCGACGCCACGGCGCTCGATCAGAAGCTGAAGGCCTTCGAAGAACGATCCGGATCTCAGTTCATCATCTACGTATTTCCGACCCTGGACGGCGATCCGCTCGAGGATTTCACGATCCGCTGCGCTGGGAAATGGAAGGCCGGGCAGAAAAAATACGACAACGGTCTGATCCTGTTCGTGGCGGTCAAGGAGAAAAAGACCCGTATCGAAGTCGGTTACGGGCTGGAAGGGACGATCACCGACGCGTTCGCCTCGGACGTCCTGCGCAACGATATTCCTTCCCATTTCCGGACCAGCGATTACGCCGGTGGACTGAACGCGGCGGCTGACGACCTCATCGCCCGCATCGAAAAGAAGGAAGCGCCCGTTCCCGTTGCCAGGACCAGCGGAACCGCCCCCCGGTCAAGGAGAGGCATCGATCCCATATTCTTCTTCGCCCTGGTGGTCGTCTTTTTCCTGTTCATCCGCCCCCTGCTTCGCGGAGGCAGACGTGGTGGCGGTGGTTGCGGCGGCTGCATTCCGATTTTCCTGCCGTGGGGCGGAAGCGGGATGACCCTGGGTGGTGGCGGCTTCGGTGGTGGAGGGGGATGGGGAGGCGGTGGCGGGGGTGGCTTCAGCGGTGGAGGCGGCGGCTTTGGCGGCGGCGGCGCCAGTGGAGGTTGGTGATGAAGCAGAAGGAGTTTCTCGATCAACTCGACCGGCCGCGAATCGTGGCCGCCATCGGATCGGCCGAGGGATTGACCTCAGGCGAGATCCGGGTCCATGTGCAGCCGCGCGCCCGTGGTGGCGACCTGCGAAGTGTGGCGGAAAAAACCTTCGAGCGACTCGGAATGACAAAGACCGCGCTTCGGAATGGCGTCCTGCTGTTCATCGCCTCCGAAGAGCAGCAGTTCGTCATCCTCGGCGACCGGGGGATCGACGAGAAGGTGCCGCCAGGCTTCTGGGATGAAATCGCCGCAACACTGAATGCGCGATTCAAGGCCGGTGATTTCACCGGCGGAATCTGTGAAGCGATCGCCGCC
>JADGNX010000437.1 GCA_017883265.1 Thermoanaerobaculia bacterium | reverse complement strand
CGAGGTTCAGGGCGTCGCGCACCTCTTTCGGCACTGTGGTTTGCCCCTTGCTGGTGATGGTCGAGGTCGGCATCGTGAGGCTCCTTACAATGAGTATACCAAGGTAAGGAGGAAAGCGCAGCTACCCCATCAGGCCGGTTCCTCGCTCTTGCTGGTTGGCGCTCCAAAGCCACCGCAGCGTGAGCGCGCACCCTGGCGGAACTTCTCGCGCTCCTCGGGCGTCATCCGCTCCCAGCGCTCGTCCATTCGTCGTCGAATACGCTGGTCCATCCGTCGCCTCATATTGGAGCCAGGGCCATGACCACCCCAGCCGCCGAACAGAATCCGGCAGAGAGCCAGGAGGCCGAGAGCCTGCCAGAAGGTAATCTGCTTCCATCCGAACAACCCCGGCAGCAGCCAGTTCCACAGATGCAGCACCACTTCGCCGCCGATCGTAATGAAGACCGCGATGCCCACGATCGCCAGCGGTGCTATCAACAAGATCCTTTTCTTTCTCACGTTGTGCTCCTCACTTGTTCATGAACTCGTCGTAAATGCTCTGCAGCCGCTGCCGCAGATGAAGCACTGCGTAGCGCTTGCGCGATAAGAGGGTGTTGACGCTCACTCCGCTCTCTCTGGACAACTCTTTGAAGCTGCGCCCCTCCAGTTCGTGAGCCACGAAGACTTCACGCTGCTCATCGGGAAGCTCGCTCAGCGCAAACTCCACCTCCTCGAGAAGCACGTGGCGGGCGTAGAGCGCTTCCGGTCCGGCGTCGGGCGATGGCAACAGATCCTCGATCTGCAGCATCTCGCCGTCTTCGCCTTCGACCGCTGCGCCGGCGAAACTCCCCCGCTCGTTCTTCCGGAAAAGATCCGTGATGCGATTGCGCGCCACCCGAAAAAGCCAGCCGGTCACGTGCTCGATCGGCATCAGGAGGCGATTGGCTTCGACCAGTTCATAGAAGACCTCCTGCACGATGTCCTCGGCATCCGACGCATCGGGCACACGCCGGCGGATGAACGCACGCAGTCGGGATCGCTCTGCCGCGATGATTTCGGAGATTCGGGTGTCGTCCTCGGTCATCGCAGTAAGGCTCGCCAGATCATCCATCCATTGCTATAGACGAATGGCGGTCGCAAATATTGTAAAGACCTGGATGTGGCTGCCCCCTACCACCCTGAGCGCAGTGTCTTGCCATGAAGCCGCCATCGAAGAAGCGCGAGGGTCACAACCGCGGTGCACCCCACCCGGAGCACCACCCTGCGAAGTTGCTTCCGAATCGGCCCGCCGCCCGTTATCCTTCCGCTCACATCCAGCATCCTCACAGCCGAAAGGAAGATCACGCATGAACACACGACAAATGTTTGCCGCCGTACTCCTTCTGACCAGCACGGCCGCCATCGCAGCAGACGCACCGTCGACGGCCGCAAAACGCTACGGCACATGGGGCGTCGACCTGGCCGGCATGGACACTTCCGTCAAACCGGGCGACGACTTCTTCCGTTACGTCAACGGGACCTGGCTCAAGACCGCGCAGATCCCGCCCGACCGCACCAGCTACGGCACTTTCCCGATCCTCGGCGACCTGTCCGAGGCCAGGGTGCACGCGATTCTGGAGGGGTGGGCGGCCGACAAGAACCTGAAAGCCGGCTCGGACGAAGCGAAAGTCGCGGTCATCTACCGCACCTTCCTGGACGACGCCACCGCCGAGAAGCTCGACGTGAAGCCCATCGAGAAGTACCTCGCACCGATTCGCAACGCGAAGACGCAGGACGACATCGCGCGCTTGATGGGCCAGTCCGCCCGCGGATTGGGCAGCACGTTCTTCGGCGCCGGAGTGGGCGACGACGCGAAGCATCCCGACACCTACACCCTTTACCTCAGTCAGGGCGGCCTGGGGCTGCCCGACCGCGAGTTCTATCTCCGCGACAAGTTCAAGGAGCAGAAGGACCGTTACACGAAGTACGTCGCAGACATGCTTCGCCTGGCCGGCTGGAGTGATCCCGACAAGAACGCCACCGAGGTCGTGGCCCTCGAGACCAGTCTGGCTGATGCCCACTGGACACGCTCGGAGAGCCGCGACCGCGACAAGACTTACAATCCGGTGACCGTCACGGAGCTGGAGAAGCTCGCACCGGGATTTCCGTGGCGCGTCAGCTTCAAGGCCGCGGACCTCGAGAAAGTCGACCACCTCGTCCTCCGTCAGAACACAGCACTTTCGAAAGAGGCGAAGATCTTCGCCGGCACGCCCGTCGGAACGCTGCAGGCGTGGGAAGCGTTTCACGTCGTCGACGAAGCCGCGCCTCTGCTGTCGAAGCGTTTCGTCGACACGCATTGGGAGTTTCGCTCGAAGTACCTGAACGGCACCACCGAGGAGCGTCCGCGCTGGAAGCGTGCAGTGGCCGCAGCCGAGCGCGCCATGGGCGAGGCCATCGGACGCGACTACGTGAAGCTCTACTTCCCGGCCGAGTCGAAAGCCAAGATGGAGAGTCTCGTCGCCGATCTGCGGACGGCGCTCAGGGCGCGGATCGACACCCTGCAGTGGATGAGCCCCGAGACCAAGAAGGCGGCGCAGGACAAACTCGCGCACTTCAACGTGAAGATCGGATACCCCGTCCGGTGGCGCGACTACTCAGGCCTCCAGATCAAAGAAGGTGACCTCGTCGGCAACGCCGAGCGGGCGGCGAAGTTCGAATGGCAGCGCGACGTCAGCCGCATCGGCAGGCCGGTCGACAAAGGCGAATGGGGGATGACGCCGCAGACCGTCAACGCGTACTACAACTCGACGAAGAACGAGAT
>JADGNX010000436.1 GCA_017883265.1 Thermoanaerobaculia bacterium | reverse complement strand
GGTCACGGAAAGCGCTCCGGCACCCCTGCCGGGGTGCACAACATCGCACGCCCCGGAACCGGTGGTCGCGCGCCTTCGGCGCTTACCACCGGCTAATTTCCGGCACGCCTCCAGCGTGCTTTTAGCCATCGCGTCATCGCCTTATTCAAGCAAATCTGAGTTGGGCAACAGCCCCTGACGCACTGGGCTACCGAGATGTCGCCGCTCCGCGGCGGTGGGTCAGTTTCTTAATCGTCATGCGCACCGCTCAGCGACGTCATTGGTCTGGGCATGACAAGTTGCTGTCCGCGGTGGCTGGGGGGTAGGGTAGACTCGGAGCCACACAGGAGGATTTCAGATGAAGACGAAAGCGATCAAGAAGGCGGCGACAAAGGTCGCGGAGCAGGCCATGAAGAAGGGTGAGAAGGCAGCCAAAGCTCTGGCCAGGGATGTGAAGAAGGCGGCTGCTCCGAAGGTGAAACAGCTCAAGAAGGCGGCGGCCAAGCTCTCAGCGAGGGCGGAGAAGTCGGCTGCGCCGAAGGTGAAACAGCTCAAGAAGGCGGCGGCCAAGCTCTCAGCGAGGGCGGAGAAGGAGCTGGCCAGGGGCACCAGGGAAGCCAAGAAAGCTCTCAAGGGTGCGCTCGAGCAGTCGTCCAGGAAACTGAAAAAGGCAGCGAAGGCGATCTAGGCGCGACACCACCAGCAGCAGCGTTTGGCAACATCGGAAGCCTGCCCGAGCTCATGTTGGCCAGGAGACGATGACCGGCGGCATCGTCGATGACGAGTTGCGCCGGAATGCCGCCGCCACTCCCGATGCGCTACGCTGACCTTCATACGCACACCTATCACTCCGACGGCACCCGCTCGCCGAAAGAGGTTATCGATGTGGCCCGCGCTGCCGGTCTCGGTATCGTCGCCATCAGCGATCACGATAACCTCGCCGCGTATTTCGAGATCCGGGACTACGCGGTATCTCAGGACATTCTCCTGATTCCGGCGACCGAGCTATCGTGCGGCTGGCGTGGTGCGGACATTCATCTCCTCGCTTATGCCTTCGATCCGCTCGATGAGCATCTCGAGCGACGGCTCGGCCATTTTCGCGAGACTCGGCAGAGCCGAGGTCAGGCCATGATCGCGAAACTGCGCGCTGCCGGCTATCCCGTCCGGAGTGAGCGTGTCGAGGAACTGGCCGGTGGCGGGTCGATGGGGCGTCCGCATCTGGCCAGAGCTCTGGTCGAAGCAGGACACGCAGCGTCGGTGCAGGACGCGTTCACGCGCCTGCTTCGTCCCGGAACTCCCGGCTATGTGGAGAAGGAGCGGTTCGACATCGAGGAAGCGGTGGCGATCGTCCGTTCCGCCGGTGGCGTCACGTCGGTGGCGCATCCGACACTCTACCCGAATCACGAAAAGCTCTTGCCGGAGATCCTGGAGATGGGCGTCGATGCCATCGAGGTCCTGCACCCCCAGGTCAGCGAGGGAGCGCGAAAACACTATGCAGAACTGGCGCGCAGCCGCGGCAGGTTCACGACAGGCGGCTCCGACGATCACGGGACGGTCAAGGAAAAGGAGACTCTCGGCACGATCCGCGTTCCGGAAGAATGGATTCCGGCGATTCTCGAGCGGATGGAGTAGAAGGGATTCGCTTAGGACTGTCATCCCCCGAGCTCATCGCCTCCTGGACATCCAGAAGGTTGCGAGTCCAGCGGCGGAATCGAGCCGCTCCACGGCTATCGAGATCGCCGGATGCGTCGCGCCCTTCCTCTTCAGGCCCGACGCTCGGTCGCCGCCCCTCTCCCGCTTATCACAAACGCGCGGTCCAGAAGTCCGCTCACACCGTCGGCGTGCCGTACTCGGTGAACATCGGGTCCGGCCCGAGGCTCTCCACGATCGCCTCGCAGCGCGCGCAGATCGCTCCTTCCTCCAGGACCTCGTCGCGGTAGTTCCAGCAGCGCGCGCATTTCTGGCCCGAGGCCTTCGTCATGGCGATGCCGACGCGTCCGACGCCGGGGAGCTCGATGCTGTCGGCGACCGCAGGATCGGACGCCCGCAGATGGACGTGAGACACGATGAAGATCTTTGCCAGATCGGCGTTCAGGGTCCCGAGAAGAGCCTCCGCCGTGAAGTCTCCCGTGAGGATGATGTCGGCTTCCAGCGATTGTCCGATCTGCTTCTCCTTGCGCGCGCGCTCGAGCACCTTCGAGACCGCTTCGCGCAGAGTGAGGATCCGGTCCCAGGCCGGCGCGTCGACAGCAGTCGGCGCGTCGAGGCGTGGGAAATCGGTCAGATGAACGGATCTCTCCCGCTCGCCGGGGAGCGCTTCGTAGATCTCTTCTGCTGTGAACGGCAGGATCGGAGCGAGCGTTCCGACCAGCGCTCGCAGGATGGCATTCATGACGGTCTGAGCCGAGCGTCTGGACAGGGCGTTCGGGGCCTCGATGTATATGGTGTCCTTGATGATGTCGAGGTAGACCGACGAGAGATCGACCGTGCAGAGATCGAGCAGCCGGTGGTAGACCGTATGGAACTCGTACTCTTCGTAGGCCTGACGGCAGCGATCGATTGCCGCGCCAGCGCGCGCGAGGATCCAGCGATCGATGTCCAGAAGCTGGGCGTCGGATACCGAATCCGTGGCCGGATTGAAATCGCTCAGGTTCATCAGCAGGAAGCGCGCGGTGTTCCTGATCTTTTTGTAGCCTTCGGCGATCCGCGTCATGATCTCCTTGCCGATCGCCATGTCGTCGCGATAATCGATCGTGGCCACCCAAAGGCGGAGGATGTCGGCGCCGTTCTGCTTGATGAC
>JADGNX010000138.1 GCA_017883265.1 Thermoanaerobaculia bacterium | reverse complement strand
GCGACATCATTTCCGAGGGAAATTACGTTCGTCACGACCACGTCGCGCTGGCGGACAACATCTTCCGCCTCTACGACCGCTACGGCCGGACGCTCGAGCGTATGCGCAGGAGTCCGGAGGATTGATGCGAGCCTGTAGCACAGACACTCTTGTCTGTGTGCCACGAGCCAGGCAGGGAATTCCGCACAGACCTGTAGCACAGACACTCTTGTCTGTGTGCCACGAGCCAGGCAGGGAATTCCGCACGGACAGAAGTGTCTCAGGTACTGAATCTTGCATGCAGGAGACTCATGAAGAAGAGCCAGCTGGAAGTGGTCATCCTCGCCGCCGGTCTCGGGACGCGGATGAAATCGACGACGATCAAGATTCTCCATCGCGCCGCCGGCCGGCCGATCATCGAATACGTGCTCGATCTCGCCGCCGCCGTCAGCGACCGGCCTCCGATCATGATCGTCGGCCATCAGCAGGACGCCGTCCGCGCCGTCTGCGGAGATCGTGCGCGTTATGCCGTTCAGGAAGAGCAGCTCGGAACGGGTCACGCCGTCCTGCAGTCGGCCCTTCTCCTGGAAGCGGCGTCCATGACCGGGAAGACGGTGCTGGTTCTTTCGGGCGACGTGCCGCTGACGCGCGCCGAGACGCTCTTCCGTCTCATCGAGCAGCACGAGAAAGAAGGGAATGCCCTGACCCTTCTGTCGATGCGTCTCGACAACCCCGCCATGTACGGACGAATCGTTCGTGACGCCGACGGCAGCGTGGAGCGAATCGTCGAGGCCAGGGATGCCAGCGCGGAACAGAAGGCCATCCGCGAGGTCAACGCCGGGATCTATCTGTTCGACGCAACCCTTCTCTTCGATCCACTCCGCAACCTCTCGACCGACAACGCTCAGGGGGAGTACTACCTGACCGACCTCATCTCGGTCTTCCGCAAGAGCGGCCGCCGCGTCGGCGCCGTGGTGGCCGAGGATCCTGTTGAGGCCATCGGCGTCAACTCGCGCGCCGAGCTGGCGACGGTGGAAGGAGAGATCCAGCGGCGCGTAGTCGATCGCTTGATGAACGAGGGAGTGACGTTTCGGAATCCATCGACCGTGGTCA
Source organism: Thermoanaerobaculia bacterium (assembly GCA_017883265.1). Classification (GTDB taxonomy): domain Bacteria; phylum Acidobacteriota; class Thermoanaerobaculia; order Gp7-AA8; family Gp7-AA8; genus JADGNX01. The sequence continues at coordinate 8,233 of JADGNX010000138.1, read as the reverse complement.
TCGATTCGACTGTGACGATCGGACCCGACTCGGTGATCTATCCGTTCGTGACCATCGAGGGGACGACCATCATCGGCCGCGGCTGCATCGTCGAGCCGGGATGCCACCTGCAGAATGTCAGAGTCGGCGACGACGTCCATCTCAAGACCGGGACCGTGGCCGAGGGTGCCGTGATCGCAGACCAGGCCACGGTGGGGCCGTACGCTCATCTCCGGCCGGGTACGAAACTGGGGCGCCACGTCAAGATCGGAAACTTCGTGGAGACGAAGAAAGCGGTCTTCGGCGATCGATCGAAGGCCTCGCATCTCTCCTATGTCGGCGACGCGGAGATCGGCGCCGACGTCAACATCGGAGCGGGGACGATCACCTGCAATTACGACGGCGTCAACAAGAATAAGACCGTGCTCGAGGATGGCGTCTTCATCGGTTCCGACACGCAGCTCGTCGCTCCTGTACGCGTAGGCCGCGGCGCCTACGTCGGCGCCGGCTCCACCATCACGAAGGATGTGCCCCCGGATGCCCTCGCCCTAAGCCGCACTCCGCAGAAGACGGTCGAAGGGTGGGCGACACGACGACGCGAGCAGCTCAAGAAGAAGTAGCTACGCGGGAATAGAGAGGTTCTTAGCGGGCCTTCCAAGAAACATCCAGTGTTATGCGGGTCTAACGAGGGTGCAGGCGAGCGACTTTGAGCATTTCTTGACACGCGGCAACTCGCCGCGGCTACGACGCCGGAGGCGTAACGTAGATTAGCCGGTGGCAAGCGCCTGAAGGGCGCGCTGCCACCGGAAATAGCGGCCCCGATCTGCGCACCCCGGAGGGTGTGCCGTCGTGTTTCCGAGATGACCGGTGCACTCCTGCGCGACCCCTGCCAGGGTCGGCAAATGATTACGATTGTGACCGGTGGCGCGCGCCTGCGGCGCTTGCCACCGGCTAATCTTCGGCACGCCTTTCGGCGTGCTCGTCCATGGTTGACACCAGACTGTTGCACGCCCGACGAACTCTCTGTTGAGTCGACCGATCGATCGAGCGGCCTTGTTGCGACAATTTGGAACTGCCGACTATTTTTAGAAAAGACTGCGGAGATGAAGCAATGTCACAGCTCTCGAGTCGATTTGTGCCCGGCAGTGAGGCGTGGTCGCTACGGGATGAACCCCCGAATTGTCCTCACCTTGACGCCCGGCCGATCCACGCGCACCTCCACCGTTCGATACTTCGAGTCCTTCTTCGTACTCTCGGTGTAGTAGGCCACGAGGTATTGGGAGCGGAGGTCCTTTTCCAGCGCCGCGTAGGTGGCCGGGAGCTGTTTCACATTCCCGATGAAGTAGGCCACTCCTCCCGTCTCGGCGGCCAGCTCCTTCATCTTGCCTGTCCCCGAGAAGTCGAGGGCGCCGAGGGCGATGCCGATGAAGTAGATGGGGACGCGGGCGGCGCGGACGTACTGAAGCATGTCTACGTAGCTGAGGCGCGAGGTGGTGTCCTCGCCGTCCGTGACGACGATGAGGGCCTTGCGCCCTTCGAGTGAACGGAATCGATAGAGACCGGTGACGATGGCGTCGTAGAGCGCAGTCCCTCCGTCTGCCTCACCAATCGCGCCGACCTGCTCCTCCAGTGAGGCGGCGCTGGTGGCGAATGGGGCGAGCTTTGATGGGTCCCAGGAGAAGCCACCGACGAAGGCCTTGTCCTGCCCGTGCAGAATGAGTTTGAAGAATTCAACCGCCGCCTCTTTCGCTTCCTTCATGCGCGGCTTCATGCTGCCGGAGTGGTCGATGAGGACGCCTAACGACAGCGGCAGATTCGAGGCATAACTGAAGGTCGAGATCTTCTGCGGCTTCCCCTGCTCGAGAACGTGAAACTGCTCCTGCGTCAGACCGGTAACCGCAGCGCCGTTGGCCTCGTAAACGCTCACCGGCAGCTCGACCAGATTGACTTCCAGCTCCTCGGTATAGCGCTCGCCATTGAGGTAGAGAAGGTCGGCCGCCTCGTAGCCGGTATCGTCTGTCACCGAGGCGCGGACGTACTCCACGCCCTGCAATCGGGCGGCCGGAATGTCGATGGCGTAGGGTGGTTGCGACCAGGTGGCGAGCGGTTTGTTGCCGGCCAGCAGCGCGACCGTGCGGATGCCGACGTTCTTCGGGTTCTGCAGCGAGAGCTTGAAGTGTGACAGCCCGTCCGGCGTGGCCGTGCGCGTGATCTTTACCTCGAGCTGCGTCTCGCGCTCGTTCACCACCCAGGCGTCGGCGTCGACGTAGCGGCCTAGCGCGTCGTAGCCGACCGCGCGGATCTCGACCCGCTTGGGAAGGCTTCCGAGATCGAGCTCCGCACGATAGGGAGGTGCGTTGCGAGCCTGGATCTTCTTCCCCTCGACGTAGAACTCGACCCGCTTGACTGGCGGTTTCGTGTCGACGTCGACGATGAACAGATTCGGTGCGACGTCGCGCCGCGGCGGCCGGATGCGGATGGCCCCGGTAGACTCCGGCAACGTTCCCTCAGCGACGATGGCGTCGGCGCCGGCATCGACAGGCGCCGAATAAGGATGCCCGGTCGCGGCGATGGTCACATGACGCGTCGTCTTGCCGAGCAGGATGGGGGTCGACTCCTCGAGCGGCACCATGAGGCGGGCCTCGATGTCGTATTCGCCTGCCGGAACGGTGACCACTACGGACAGCGGGCTGCGACGCTCCTCGCCAAGGGGATAACGGAAGTTCTTCACGACGGTGCCGTTCAGGAGGATCGATCCCTGAACGACGAGTGGGATGCCCTGGGGCACATCCTGCGGAATGGCGAAACGAAACGAGAGCGTCGTGGCCACTCCAGCGGGGGCATCTCCTTCGGCCTTTGCCTCGATCGTCAGGTTGGCGCGATTCGCGTCAGCGCTCGGGGCCTTCGCCGGAGCGGCTACATCTTGCGCAGAGCCATTGGCAGCGAGTAGCGTGAGAAGAGCGGCTGCGGCGGCGGGCAGAAGTCTCGAGCGCATCATCATGAGCTCACCACAACGAAGGCCTCAACGCCTCGATTTCCCGATTGCCCGGTGAATGTGAACGAATGGAAATAACACCGACCGTTGGGATCGTCGGCTTCTCCGGCTCAGGGAAGACGACTTTGGCTGTACGACTGGTGAGGCGTCTGGTCGACGAGAAGATGCGTGTGGCTGCCATCAAGCACACCCATCATGCCCTGAATAGCGATCGCCGTGGCGACACAGCCCTCCTTGCAGAGGCGGGTGCGGACCCTGTTTTTCTCTGCCGTTCGGGTGAAGCGGTGGAGTTCAGCGGCGATGGCGTTCGTCGCTTCACCTATCAGGACATCGAGGGTCTGAGGGGCAGCCTCCGCGCTGATGTGGTCCTCATCGAGGGACTCAAGGGATCGGGCGCCTGGCCGCGAATCGTGGTGTGGAATTCTGGCAAAGAAGAGTGGGACGACTGGCAGCAGGGAGTGGCCGTGGTCGCACATGGGAAGGCCGTCGAGAGCGGACGTCGCGCCGCAGAAGCACAAGGCCTTCCGTTCTTCAGCTCCGACCAGATCGAAGAGTTGCGCGGCTTTCTCGGTAGAATCTCCACCGCATGAGCGGACGATACCGAGCGGTTCTTTTCGATCTCGACGGAACGCTGGTCGATTCCTATGCCGCGCTGGAGCAGGCCATCAACTTCTCACTGAGACGGCATGATCTCAGCGATCTGCCTGCGGGTAAAATCCGCGAGTACGTGGGGGATGGGGTGGAGAAGCTGCTGGAGCGCGCATTTGGAACCTCGGAAGTGCCCGATACGGCGCATGACGCCTTCGAGCAGCGCTACGATCAGATCTGCTGCACGGAATCGAAGGTGCTGGCCGATGTCGAGGCCACTCTCCATGTCCTGGCAGGCATGGGTGTGGCCATGGCCGTCTGCACGAACAAACCGACCGGGTTCTCGCGCAAGATTCTCGAGGCCCTGCAACTCGATTCCCTGTTCAAAGGCATCGTCGGACCCGACCTGGCCGGAGCGCGTAAGCCGGACGGCCGGCACGTCCTCGCGGCCCTGGCCACGACCGGAGCCGCCGCGACCGAGGCGCTATTCGTCGGAGACATGCCAGTCGACGTCCGCGCTGCGCGAAACGGAGGGACGGACGTCGCGGTGGTGGCAACCGGCTCCTCCTCCCTCGAGCAGTTGCGCGAAGCCCAACCCGATTACCTTCTCGACAAATTCTCGGATCTGCCGGCGCTGGTGCGGAATGGGAAAGCGGCATGAGCGCCGCGTACGAGCTCGCATTCTTCGACGTCGACTCGACTCTGGTGAGCATCGAGGGAATCGACGTCCTGGGACAGGGCCATGCCGAGGTCGCGGAGCTGACGCGCGCAGCGATGGAGGGTACCGTGCCGCTCGATGAGGTCTACGCGCGGCGGCTGGAAATCATTCGCCCCTCGAGGGAATCGGTCGAGAGGCTGGCCGATGAATACAAGGCGTCGCTCGTCGATGGGGCTGCCGAGCTGATTGATGTTCTGCGCGACCAGGGCGTCAACATCTATCTGGTCTCAGCGGGAATCGCCCAGGCCATTGTTCCGCTGGCGCAGAAGCTGGGCATCTCAATCAGCCAGGTCCGCGCCGTTGCGCTGGTCTTCGATGAGTCGGGGCAATATCTCGACTTCGACCGCCGCTCCCTGCTGACACGCCCGCGAGGCAAGGAGATCGTGGTGCGCGACATCAGGGCCCGAGCGCATGGTAAAGCGGTCTTCATAGGTGATGGCGTGAGTGACCTCGAAACGAAAACGGCCGTCGATCTCTTCATCGGCTATGGTGGTGTGACGGTTCGCGATCTCGTTCGCCACGGAGCCGACGCCTACGTGATCGACCCCGACCTGCGCTCCCTCATTCCGACTATCATCGGCAGCGCATGATCGACAATCCCTGCACGTTCTTCGTCCCCGGCCCCACGTGGGTTCGTCCGGAGATTCTCGAGGAGATGACGCGCCCGATGATCGGGCACCGCAGCGCGGAATTCAAGGCGCTGTTCAGCGGAATCCGGCCGGGGTTGCGTGAACTGTTCGGAACGACGGGCGAAGTCTTTGTGGCTACCTCGTCCGGCACGGGGCTCCTCGAGGCCGCGCTCATCAACTGCGTTGGCCGGCGCGTCCTGGTCACAACCTGCGGCGCGTTCTCCGAGCGCTGGCTGTCCATCGCCCAGAAGCTCGGGCTGGAAGTCGACCGTCTGGATACGGAGTGGGGCGAGGCGGTCAGCCCCGATCGGCTGGCCGATCACCTCGAGGGACGCCAGCAACATTACGACGCGGTGACGATTACCCATAACGAGACCTCGACCGGCGTGATCAACGACGTCGAGTCGCTGGCCCGAGTCGTTCAGGAGGAGTCTCCCGGTTCGCTGATCCTGGTCGACGCCGTGTCATCGCTGGCCGGCGCACCGATGTCATGTGACGCATGGGGAATCGACGTCTGTGTGTCATCGACGCAGAAAGGGATCGCACTCCCGCCCGGCATTGCCGTCTTCTCCGTGTCGGAGCGCGCGTTCGAAGTGGCCAGGGAACGACCCTATCGAGGGACCTACTTCGACTTCCTCGAGTTTCAGAAAAACGCGGCCCTGGACAGCGTTCCCTTCACGCCGTCGGTGCCCCACTTTTACGCACTGGCTCGGCAACTGCGGGACATGGCGGCCGAGACGCTCCCGGTCCGCTTCGAGCGGCACCGGGCCATGCGGGCGCTCACGCTCGAGCGTACGGCACGGTATGCGACGCCGATGGCGAAACTCGAGTTCGCATCGCCGACCGTCAGCGCTCTGCGACCGCATCGCGGCGATTCCGAGGTGCTTCGGTCGCGGATGAAGAAGCGAGGTTTCACGCTTGGCGGTGGTTATGGCAAGTGGAAGGAGCTGTGCTTTCGCATCGGCCACATGGGTGACATCTCCCTCGAGGCTTTGAGCAGCATGCTCGATGTGCTCGGCGAGGAGGCCGAGCAGTGACGGAGGCCAAGGCCCAGGTTCTGGTCACCGACACGCTGGCCGAATCAGGCCTGGCCATTCTGCAGGCGGCGACCGACATCGTGCTCGATTACCGGCCGGGCCTCAAAGGGCCTGCTCTCCTCGAGGCCGTGTCGACCGCGGATGCGCTCATCACGCGCAGCGGAACAGCGGTTACGCGCGAGCTGGTCAGCGCTGACACGCGCCTGCGCGTCCTGGGACGGGCCGGGGTCGGACTGGACAACGTCGACGTCGATGCCTGTACCGAGCGCGGCATCCTGGTCATCAACGCGCCGACGGCCAACATCATCTCGGCCACCGAGCACACCATGGCCATGCTGCTCGCTCTCTGTCGCAACATCCCGGAGGCGGACGCCTCGGTCAAGCGTGGGGAGTGGAACCGCTCGCGTTTCATGGGGATCGAGCTCAACGGAAAGACGCTCGGCATCGTCGGGCTGGGCCGCATCGGCACACGGGTGACCGTACGGGCACGCTCGTTCGGCATGCACGTCATCGCCTACGATCCCTACATCGCGCAAACGGTGGCGGACAAGGTGGGGGCGGAGATGGTCGAGCTCGACGCCCTGCTGGCGAAAGCCGACGTCATCACCGTCCATACGCCGCTGACCGACGAGACCCGCGGAATGATCGGAGCCGCCGAGATGGCGAAGATGCGCGACGGCGTGGTTCTCGTCAATTGCGCTCGCGGTGGGATCTATCAGGAGGAAGCGCTGGCTGCAGCGCTGAACAGCGGCAAGGTCGGCGCCGCGGCGATCGATGTCTACGTCGAGGAGCCGCCGGGAAAGAACCATCCGCTGCTGAACGCGAAGAACATCACGCTCACCCCGCACCTCGGCGCCAATACCATCGAGGCACAGGATCGCGTCGCCGTGCAGACCTCGGAGATGGTGCTGGAAGCGCTTCGCGGCTCGATCTTCGTCTCGGCCGTCAACCTGCCGTTCGAAGGGCTCTCTGACTCCGACGCCGCGCCGCTCATCAGTCTGGCGGAGAAGCTGGGGCTGTTCGCCGGGCAGCTCATCAACGGTCCGTTGACCAAAGCGACCGTCGAGCTCTCCGGCATCGAGGAGAAGCTCACGAAAATCCTGACCGTTGCAGCGACGAAAGGGTTGCTGGCTCCGCATCTGTCGGAGTCGGTCAATTTCGTCAACGCGCAGCAACTGGCCGAGCAGCGCGGCATCGCGGTCAGCTCCACGATCCATCCGATCCCCGTCGATTACACGAATCTGATCACCCTGCGCGTGACAGCCGGGAAGGAAGAGTTCTGCGTCTCCGGGACTCTCTTCAGCGAGCACAATCAGAGGATCGTTTCGGTCAACAATTTCAGGGTGGAGTTCAAGCCGGAGGGATACCTCATCTACACCATCAACCACGACGTTCCGGGCGTCGTCGGAAAGGTCGGAACGATCCTCGGCGACCGCGACATCAACATCGCCGATTACAACCTCGCGCGCGGCACCATCGGCAGCCTGGCCATGGCCATCATCACGGTCGACAGCCGCCTCGACCCCGAGACCCTCAGCTTCCTCCGCTCCTTCCGGGAGATGAAGGAAGTGAAGCTGGTCAAGCTGTAGGTTGCGCCAGAGGGGTCTGCTGGGAGAAGAGGCGACGCGTGGGCGGCAGACGCGCTGAGTTAGCCTCAATGAGACAAATGCTGCAACGTTTCGAGCAGGCAAACTGGTTTCTAAACCGCAACGTCCGCGACGCGTGCCGAACCACCACGACGCTGAAGGCGGTCGCTCAGAAGGTAGCCGGTGTGTCGCCGCTTTTTGGCGACCACCGGATCAGGTCCTGGAGGCGTCGCAGAGGCGACCTCGTGAATCGATTGTTCTCCCCGACACACGCAGAATCGATCGTGCAGTTCTTGCACTTCTGTATCTCGGCCTACACGAAGAGTACCGGGCCTGGAAAGGCTTCGATTGGGACGCCATGAATCGGCTTCATGAGAAGGGCCTCATTTCCGATCCGGTCGGAAAGGCGAAGTCTGTCCTCTTTACCGAGGAGGGACTCAGCGAAGCGCGGCGGCTCTTCGGTGAGTTGTTCGGAGCGAGCGGCGGCTAACCTCAATGAGGCAATAGCGGTCAGTCCGAAACCGAGTGTACTTGGCACCAGTGCTCGCGATTTCAGTAATTCCTCGGCAGACCGGATACCTCACTGCTGGTGGCTTGAGAAATCTCACGATCGATTCTGCGTGTGTCGGGGAGAACAATCGATTCACGAGGTCGCCTCTGCGACGCCTCCAGCGTCGTAAATCATTTTCAAATTTGCGGAC
>JADGNX010000435.1 GCA_017883265.1 Thermoanaerobaculia bacterium | reverse complement strand
ATCGGCAGATTCCGCCCCGCGATAGAGAGCCATCCCGTCGTAAGCCCTTTGGGATCTGCCCTCGTCGAAATGGCCCGCTGGCGAATCTGTCCGAACATGGCTGACCGTGTGGCCACCGACATTGATTGCCCGGAGAAACGCAACGAATCGCGGCATTTCGAGGAGGATCCTATCTCCCCATCTGCGTCAAGATGTACGCCTGGTCGAACGCGATCTCGCGCAGCGCGTCGTAGCGTCCGGACGAGCCGCCGTGACCGGCTCCCATGTTCACTCTCAGGAGGATCGGGTTCTTCCCCTGGTTCATCTCCCGCAGTCTGGCCACGAACTTCGTTCCCTCCCAGTACGGGACCTGGCTGTCGTTGAGCGACACCTTGACCAGCATGGCCGGATATTTCTTCGCCCGGATGTTGTCGTACGGTGAGTACGTCTTGATGTAGTCGTACTCCTTCCGGACATTCGGATTGCCCCACTCCAGATACTCGCTGGTCGTGAGCGGTAGAGTGGGGTCCATCATGGTATTCATGACGTCGACGAACGGCACCTGCGCCACCACGGCCTTGAAGAGATCGGGGCGCAGATTGGTGACGGCGCCCATGAGCAGGCCGCCGGCGCTTCCTCCCTGGATCACCAGCCGTTCGCTCGAGGTGTACTTCTCCCCGACCAGGTGCTCCGCCGAGGCCACGAAATCGGTGAAGGTGTTTCGCTTGACCATCATCCGGCCGGCCTCGCGCCATGGCTCGCCGAGCTCTCCCCCTCCGCGGATATGGGCGATGGCGTAAATGACGCCGCGGTCGAGAAGTGTCAGCCGGTTCGCGCTGAATGTCGGCCAGGTCGGGATCCCGTACGATCCGTAGGCATAGAGAAGCATTGGCCGTCTGCCGTCTCGCACGAGCGGCTTCTTGTAGACGATCGAGAGCGGGATCTTCGTGCCATCCGTGGCCGTCGCGTAGATCCGCTCCGACGCGTACAGCGAGGCGTCGTAATTCGGAACCTCGGTCCGCTTCAGGAGCGTGCTCTCGTGCTTCTCCATGTCGTAATCGAAGACCGAGGCCGGCGTTACCAGCGACTGGTAGCGATAGCGGAAGACGCTTGTATCGAACTCCGGGTTGGCCTCCGCAAATACGGAGTAGACCGGCTCCGGGAAACGGATCGAGGTCGAACGGTTCGTGCGCAGGTCGACGATGCGCATCCTCTGCGACCCGCCCTCGAGCTCGGTCACCTCCATGGAATTCGCGAAGAGGTTGACATCGTCGAGCTTGACCGCGGGGCGATGCCCAATGATCTCCTTCCAGTTCTTCTTCGCCGGGTCGGAATCGGGCGCGGTCACCAGGCGGTAGTTCCTGGCGTGATCGTTCGTCACGATGTAGAAGCGATCGCCGCGGTGATCGACGAAGTACTTCTGATTCGCATGGCGAGGAACGATCACCCGCGGCGCTTCGAACGGTTTGCCGGCCGGGATGGTGCTGGCTTCCGACGTCATCTTGCTTTCGGACCCCACCACGACGAATGCCTTGTCACGCGTGCGAAAGGCGGAGACGTCGTAGAGCTCATCCGGATCCTGGTAGACCAGATCGCTCTTGTCGCTCCCGAGAACGTGCCGGAAGACCTTGTCGGAACGCTTTGTGACCGGATCCTCCGTCACATAGAAGATGGTCTTGTTGTCGGTCGCCCACATCACGGCGTCCACTCGCTCGATGGTCTCCGGGAGAAGCCGGCCGGTTCTCAGATCCTTGATGAAGAGTGTGTACTGGCGATAGCCGGTCGTGTCGGTTGTGTAGGCCAGAAGGTTGCCGTCGTCGCTGACCTGATACGAGCCGAGGGCCAGGAATTTCAGTCCTTTTGCCAGCTCGTTGAGATCGAGAGTGACCTCCTCCGGCGCATCGAGACTCCCCTTTTTCCGGGCCTGAATCGGATACTGCTTGCCCTCTTCCGTTCGCGAGTAGTAATGGTAGCCGCCGAGGCGGTAGGGAACGTTCACATCGGTTTGCTTGATGTGACCGAGCATCTCGTCATAGAGCGTCTGCTGGAGACCGTCGGTTCCCTTCATCATCGCCGCGGTATAGGCGTTCTCCGCCTCCAGATGCGCGATGACCTCCGGATTGCTCTTCTGGCGCAACCAGTAGTAGTTGTCGACGAGAGTGTCGCCGTGAATCTTCGTCGTTCGCGGCTTCTTCGCCGCCACCGGCGGCGCTGGCTGGTCCGCAACCGCCGGCTGCTGCGCCAGGAGCAGTTGCGGCAGCGCCAGCAGGGCCAGCAGCACCAGCCGCAATCGGATTCGATCGATCATTCGCATGAGGGGTGTTCTCCTGTTCCTGGCCCCAGCGGGAAGCTGCCTGCCGGGTCTATCCACGCCGGCGCAGCTCGGCATCCTCGAGCCACCCTCGTCGCAGCGCATCCGGAGGAATGCTCGAGAGGTACGGCTTGATGTCGAGAATCGGTGTTCCGTCGAGCATGTCCACTCCATGCACGTGCAACGACGTTCCCTCGCGGCTTAGAAGCTGGACCACAGTAAGGCCGATCGGATTCGGACGGCGCGGGGCGCGCGTCGCAAAGACTCCGTGCGGTTGGGGCTCTCCCGGCGGCGTGAAGAGCAGGCCGGAGCCCTCCGCGCGATCGAAGACCCAGAGTACGAAGAGATGCGAAAAGCCTTCGATGTCTCTGAGGCCGGGCTCGAGCTCGGGCAGGATCTCGAGCGTCCCATTCGCCTCGTGCCTGGTTCCGGGACCCTTCGGAACCTCAGAGGTCTCTTTGTAGGGTGTCCTTGCCACGCCGATAGAGCGCGGCGTAAAGAGCGGCTGT
>JADGNX010000137.1 GCA_017883265.1 Thermoanaerobaculia bacterium | reverse complement strand
TCCGGCTTCATTCCTGACGCGGACATTTCGAAGGTCACGCATGATCCGGAATCGCTGCGTAAATTCAAATCAGAGCGCGAAGGCCTCGGTGTTTCGTTTCCGCATCGGATCCGCACTGCGGAGGCGCTCACCTACACTCCGTTCGGCAACGGACTCGTCCTGAACTTCGCCGAACTGCTGATCGAATCTGAGCACCTCGGCGGCTCAGGCGCTCCCGACCTTCTCTTCGTCGGCCTTTCCTCACCCGACTACCTTGGCCACAGCTTCGGACCCGACTCACTGGAGGTGGCCGACAACGTCGTGCGCACCGATCGTGACCTGGCCGATTTTTGCCGCTGGCTCGATCAGCACCTCGGCGGGCGTTACACCGTGGTGATCACTTCCGATCATGGCGTGCAGTCGATTCCCGAAGTGGCGCGCGACATGGGGCGCGACGCGGGGCGAATCAATCTTCGCAATCCGGGTGCAAACATACGGACGTTCTCGGAGCTCGCTGAGATAGCACCGGCTCGGGTGGAACTGGACAAAGCGGCCGCGACGATGCTGGGTCGCCACATCACTCCGACGAGCGAAATCACCGACGAACTGATCCTTTACTTCGAGGAACCGGCGATCTACTTGAACTGGGGCCGAATCTCGGAGCTGAAACTCTCCGGAGAGCGCGTGAAGCGTGCCTACCGCGATGCTGCGCGCAAAATGAAGGGCGTGGCAGGCGCATTCACCAACAGCGAGCTTTTGACGATGAACGCGCCGAAGTCCGATCTCGAAGCGGCGGTGCGGAATTCGTTTCGCGCGGATCGCTCGGGCGATGTGCTCATCGCGCTGAAGCCCGGCTACATTTGGGACTACAACGGGACCGGAACCACCCACGGCCAGCCTGTCGAAGACGACCAGCATGTGCTCCTCATGTTCTGGGGGTCTGGGATTGTCCCTGGTCAGTTCGACGGGCCGGCGGCCCCGACCGACATCGCCCGCTCGCTCGGAGCGCTGCTCGGCTTTCAAGCCGGTGGTGTCAGGACGCGAATCCTTCCGGCCATCGCCACTACGCTTCCGTGAACGGAGATCGGTACAGGGGGTTTCTGCTCCGAGCGCTTCGACCCTCGGCCCTGCTCACGCAGAACGGATCCTCAAGGGTGAATACCGGCGGTTCGCGTCCCTCGACCAGGGAGCTCTTCCGTCAGTCTCATTCGTCAAGCCTGACGGTCTGATCGACGGCCATCCGGCCAGCTCGAAGCTCGATCTCTTCGAGGCCATGACCGACAAGATCATCGACAAACTCCAGACCAATGAAAGGCTCTGGAAGGAGACGGCGCTCTTTGTGGCCTTTGACGCAGGGGCGGTTACTGGGATTCCGGTTACATGCAGCCGGTCGATTTCTTCGGCGACGGCCCACGCATTCCCTTTATCGTCGTGTCGCTTTCACGGCACTGAGTGGACGCATTGTCCGCTCTGGGCCTTTGGTTCAACGCCTCACTGGCCGCGCCACTGTGACATTGCACTGAATTTCCCTTCTTTTTACCTGGCGCGGCTGCGAGCCGGGCTCCTTCGGCTGTACTTAAAGACATTGGACACTATGAGGAGGGACAGATGCCTGAGACTTTGTATGACGTCAACAACGACTTCGCGCTGGATGAGCGCCTGGACGGCGGGCATGTCAGGGGATGGGTAGTGCGCCGGCACATCGACTGGGTCCGCGACCATTGCCACCGCGACGACGTCATCGCCTTCTTCGAGGCCATTCCGCGACCATTGCGCAGTCTTCTGGTCACCTAGTGGTACCAGTTCAAGGATGCCATCGAAGTCGATCGAATGATCCTCAATCGCTTCGGCGAGGGGGATCTGGGTTTCCTGCAGGGCCTGGGTGCCTACTCGGCGCGGCAAAGCTTGAGCGGCGGATACCACCCGCTGCAGCGATCGAGCCTGCATCAGTTCTTCCGGCGCTCCGCGCTCCTGCACGCAGAGTCTCAGGATTTCGGAACCTCGGCATACCTCGAGCTGGAGCCCACCGAAGGTCGTATGATTCACGCGGGGTACTGCTCATACAGCCCGCTCCACTGTGCGAGCGTGATCGGCTTCTATCGGGAATGCATCCGGTTGCACGGCGCGGTCGATGTCGAGGTCCGTGAATCGTTTTGTCAGTGCCACGGCGACGAATTCTGTACTTTCGAAATGTCGTGGACCTGACGCTCCTGTTGTTCGCCGAATTGACACACATAGAGCGGGCCGTCGGGACAGGGATCGCAGTGCACGGCTATCTGCATCGGTCTCAGGCCCCTACCTGCGACCAGGACCACAATTATGGTCATGAGCAGCAGGCATTCAATCAGGGTCTGATGGACCTGTTCCCGGCCACAGTCGGAGTCGGCGGCAATCCCTGTGCCTTCGACTACGGAAAAGGGAAGGGTCTGGTGATGGGCTATTTCGATGGCAACACCGTGACCGCGCTGTGGAACTACGCCCAGAACTTCGCAATGAGCGACAATTCGTATGGATCTACGTTCGGGCCATCGACACCCGGCGTCCTCAACCTGGTTGCCGGCAATACATTTCCCGCTGTGCCCAGCGCTCCCAGCACGAAGGTGGTGCCGAACAATGACGGACCGGGAGCCCTGGTTGGCGACCTGGATCCGACAGGCGATCTGTGCTCCGCTGGAGTAACCGTGCGTCTCGGAGGTCCGAACATCGGAGATCTGCTTAACACCAAAGGCGTGACCTGGGGCTCATTCATGGGCGGGTTCGATCTGACCGTCACGAACCCGAGCGGCACGACCGGGTGCAAGCGGTCGAGCACCGCGAGCGCGTCGAACAGCACGCCGTTTACGGCTGACTACATTGCCCATCACGCCTTTTTCCAATACTACACATCGACCGAAAACCCGCAGCACAAGAGGCCGAGCTCGCTCTCCGCGATCGGCACTGCCAGCGACGGCGGCGCGAATCATCAGTACGATCTGCACGACTTCTTCGACGCTCTCGCCATCGGCAACCTTCCCGCCGTCAGCTTTGTCAAGGCCATCGCCGCTCGGGATGGTCATGCCGGCTACTCGGATCCGCTGCTGGAACAGACGTTTCTCGTCGACACGATCAACGCCATCATGCGCTCGCCCTTCTGGAAGAGCACGGCGGTCATCGTTCTTTATGATGACTCTGACGGCTGGTACGACCACCAGATGAGCCCGATCGTCAACTCCTCGGCCGTCGCCGCCGCGAACACCAGCAATACCGACCAGTTGAATGGGCCCGGACTCTGCGGTCAGGGCGCTCCACGAGCGGGAATCCAGGGCCGATGCGGCTACGGTCCTCGGCAGCCGCTACTCGTGCTCTCACCATTCGCGAAGAAGAATTTCGTCGATCACTCGTTGACCGATCAGTCGTCGGTCCTGCGGTTCATCGAAGACAACTGGAACACTGGCCGCATCGGCGGCGGTTCGTTCGACGAGCTCGCCGGCTCACTGTCGAACATGTTCGATTTCCGCGACTCCGAAGGCTCCGGCGAGCGCCGTCTCCTTCTCGATCCGGCGACCGGGCAGCCGCAATCGCGGTCCAACGACTGACCAGTTTCGAGCTGAGCGGCTCGCTCCGTTGGAGCCGGAGCGGGCCGCAATCGGGCCGGCTGTGCCGAGACGAACGTAAACCACATCGACTACGCGCCGGCGGTCATCGATCGAGTAGATGACCCGCCAATCGCCTACGCGAAACCTCCACCGCGTCGGACCAGCCGAACGCCGATCTACGGGAGAGTCGACCATCGACGAATCACCGCCGCGCCGCTCTCCTCCTGCCCAGCGACGGCGTGTTGGTCAGGGAGAACGAACCCGCCTGCCCTGACCCAAGCGGTGTTGCGGTGACCGTATAGGAACCCGGCTGGACTATCGCTCTACAAGAGGCGGTTGCTTTGCCGTCCCGATCGGTCAGGATGCTGATGGTCTGCGTGTTGTTCGAGAACACGCATGAGGGGCCGGATGATGGCGCAGAGAAATCGACCCGCACGCCCGGCGCAGGAGTGCCCGAGGAACCCTTCACCGTGGCTTCCAGCGGCGAGGGAAACAGCGTCCCGATCGGCGCCGACTGAGGCGTGCCGAGGGTGGCTGCCGCGAGCGCGTTCGGGGGCGCGATGATGGCTCCCTGTTTGATGACCCGAATCCGCCGGTTTTCGCCGTCGAACAACAGGATGTTCCCCTGCCCGTCGACTATCAGGCCCGAGCCGTAGTCGAATTGCGCCTGCAGGGCTGGGCCGCCGTCGCCAGAAAAACCTCGGCTGCCGAAGCCGGCGACCGTTGAGATGATTCCGTTGGTATCCAGCTTGCGGATGCGCCCATCCGCGTAGTCGCTGACGTACATGTTTCCTGTTGAATCGAACGCGATTCGATATGGACCCAGAATGGCCTCTGTGCCGGGACCACCGTCACCCGGGTAAGCCGATCCACGGCCCGCCACTGTGCGAATGACCCCCTGCAGATCCACGCAGCGGACGCTCTGGTTGCCGACATCCGCAATGCAGATGTTCCTCCTGGAATCAAAGGCCACATCGGAGGGACCGCTCAGCAATGCCTCCGTCGCGGGGCCGCCGTCCCCCGCGAATCCTCCTCCCTGGTGGTCTCCGCTCCCGCCCGGGCCGCTGCCGGCGAAGGTCGTGATGATGCCCGTTGCCGCGTCCACCCGCCGGACGCGGTGGTTGAAGAGGTCGGCGATGAAGATGTTCCCCTGGCCGTCCAGCTCGAGGACGTCCTGTTCATCGGCCAGCTTCGCGGACGTTGCCGGGCCACCGTCGCCCGAAAAGCCGCAGTCCTGGATGTTCGTCAGCGGGCCTGCCACAGTGCGAATCAGGCCGTCGGTTCCCACGCGCCGGGCAGAGCAAAAGTCGGTGTAAATGATGTTCCCGCCTGTGTCGGTGTCGACGCTACCAGCCGATATCCCCGCATCCAGCGCCTTGATGCCCTCATGGTAGAAGCCCTGAATCGGCTCCACGCCGATGCCGGCCATGGTCACGATGCGGCCCGTCGGATCAATCTTGCGAATGCGATGGCTGCCTCTTGCCTCAACCTCCAGGATGTTTCCGGCCTTGTCGGGGGCGATGTTCCCGATGTCTTCGAAAACGGCGGATAGAGCCGGGCTTCCTCCGTCACCAATCGTGCCGGGCCCGATTCCGGCAGCCGTGGTCAGCATCAAGGTGCCAGCATCGATGCGGCGTATCCGCTTCGCGGAGCGCTCGCTCACGAAAATATCTCCGTTGGGAGCCACCGAGATTTGGATCGGGATCATCGAAGCAGTACGCGCCGCAGAGCCATCTGGCGACAATCCTGGAGTCCCGGTGCCAGCGAGGTGCGTAAGCAAACCACTCGTTTCTACCCGCCAGATGCGCCGGTCGTAGGTAAACAAGAGCCTGTCTTGAGGGTCGACGGCAATGGCAGCGATGAATGCTACGTTGACCCGGGTTGCCACGACTCCGTCGTCCGGCGCGAGAGGCCCTCCTCCAACGACCGTGTTGATAAGGCCGTCCAAGCCAATGCGTCGAGCTCGATTGTTGTTTCCGTCGAGGACGTAGAGGTTCCCCCTCGAGTCAAGTGCCAGGGACCCACCGGGCCAGGCGGAGGGAGAAAAGCTGAAAGAGGCATGCGTTGCCAGGCCGGCGTCACCAGAAAAACCCGCTTGGCCATTCCCGGCGAACGTCGTAATGATGCCGGAGATGTCGATCTTGCGCACACGCTGGTTCCCGGCATCGAGGACATACACGTTTCCCTGGGCATCCACGGCAACGGAACCCGTGGGGGTGTTCAGTTGCGCCTGGACCGCCGGCCCTCCGTCACCGGAATCGCCCCTTTGCCCGGTGCCGGCGATGGTGTTGACGATGCCAGTCGCAGCGTCAATCCTGCGCACTCGATTGTTCTGGACAGCATCGGCGATGAAGATGTTGCCGAAGCGATCGACCGCCAGTCCCATCGGCCAATTGAACTGGGCGTCGGTCGCCGGGCCGCCGTCGCCGGAATAGCCGATGACTCCGGTACCCGCGATGGTGGTGATTCTGCCGCTCGGATCGACCTTCCTGACCTGTCCACCGTTTTCCTCGCCCACGTAGAGATTGCCTGCGGCATCGACCGCAGTGCCCTGTGCTTCCACGATGGCTTGTGTCGCCAGGCGGCCTTCCCCGACGAAATTGCCCACACCGGCGATCGTGGTGACGTCACCGGGTCCGATTTCTTCAAGGGTCGGAGGCAGGTAAAGGAACTCGGTGAAGGTCTCTCCAGAGGCGTTGGACACGCGAACCGCGGCAAGGGCCGTGGCGAAAGGTCCTTCCCCCAGCCGCGGCGTCGTCACTTGAAGCTGCGAGGGGTTGAGAATCCGGACATTGATTCCGGAGTTTCGGTTGAAGCGGACGGCGGTGTCCTGGGCGAAACCACTGCCGGTGATCGTCACGACCGTCCCTCCCGCGATCGGGCCCTGGATTGGCGAAATCGTTTCGATGTGCGGAGCGTCGGCGGCGGCTGCGCGTGCGGCCATGCTCGCCACGAGGAGCGGGACAGCAAGAACCTTAATCATGTCGTAACTTTCCGATCGATGCTGAGCGCTCGGGCAGCAAATCTCCCAGTAGCCGGCCCGTCGTCGGGCTGAGGACCACCCACGCCGACCGATTCGCCGGGCTGACCTGCAGCAATAGCTCGCGGCACCTTCCACACGGCGCGAGGATCTGGCCCGCCGAGGTCACGGCCACGAGCATCCGTACCTCCGCCTCGTGGGCCTTCAGCATCTCCGCTACGGCCGCATGCTCGGCGCAGAAGCCGAGGCTGCAGCGAGTGTCGACGCAGACCCCCGTGTAGATCGTTCCCTCTGCCGTCAGCAGCGCGGCGGCGACCGTTCCGGCCGTGACCTCGGCGCTTGGGGCGAAGGGACGGGCGAGAGCAGCAGCTATCTCGATGAGTGCAACGGTGTCCATGGTTGAAGTCCCTGCCAGGGCCGGTTCCTGACTGCTGATGGTAGTGCAATGGGCTGGCGAGCCTCTGCCTCCGGCGAGGAAACGGCGTCGCAATCTTCATCTCAGGCGCAAAAACAAAGCGTTCAACCCTCTCTCCAGTGCAATTCACTTGAGTTAGCGATGCCGAATGGATGAGCTGCACCTATTTTCTTCCGCATCCAGACAATTTGAAGTCGTAGCGAGCGAATGACGTTTCAGGCTCGTCAAGCGAGGACCTGAGCACTCAATCGAGTGGCGGTCAACGCCTCATCCAAAGGAAGGAATGCGTCTCTACCAGACACAGGACGCCAGCTTCCGGGAGAGGTCGGGCCTTCGAGCCTCGTAAGACGGGCCTGAAGCGGAATTCGTGAGCAAGAGAGAAAGGGGGCAGCTGGAGCGCGTCGCTTGCAGCCGTTGGAGTCGTTACTCCCGACCGGGGGAGTGCAGCTGAGTAATGGGTTATAACGACACTCGTTCCTCAGCTGCTGGGATCCCCCTGGTCGCCCTCTTTCTTCTCTTGTCCGGATGAGGGTTGGTCATCGACATTGCGCTGACCGCCTTCATTTTGAAACTGACTTCGAAGGTCTGAGAGCGAGGTCTGGTATGGGTCGGTCAATCTTGAGAACGGGAAACTACGTGCTCCTCCAGTGCCATCACGGCGAGTGCAAATGCCGTGTGCTGGTGGAAACGAATTCCGCGCTGAGAATGTCCGGAGTGGAGATCGTTCCCAGCCGCGACTGTACGCGGTGCCGTCACTCCCTCGCTCAATCGCACGGTATGTCAACTGCCATGAAAGTAACCGCGGTTCAGGGGCAGCCTCCGCGCAGTTAGTTAGCTCTTCGTAGCCGGTAGAAGACCCTGGCCCAGGCTCGATGACCGAGGTGGCGTAGTGAACGCGAGCACTGACCGCAACCCGAAAGGGACGACTGGCGAGAAGAGAGAATCGCTTCGGGGCGAGGACCGAGGTTACGAAAAGCGTTGCGTCAGCAGCGCCAGTCCGGAGCGGCGTTGATGTAGCACCGGCGGTGGACGTCGTCGAAGGTGCGTTGCTCGATCCGGTCTTCGATCGGAATCCTGCCGCTGGTGGCGTGGCACGCCGGGCAGCTGAGCTCCATGAAGTCCGGACGATTCTCCTTCAGTTCTCCGGCGCGTCTCTCCGGAAATCTCGTCGTGAATCGTTTCATGATGACCGCTCCTTACAGAAGGAGTGCATGGGCGCAACCCTGCGCTCATCCACGAACTTCATCGCGATACCCGCCGGCCGCGTCCCGCCCCTCGATCGCTTCATTTGGAGAGATATAGCACTCCGGGAGGGGTTTGGCATCACTATGATTGCTGAAGATTGCGAGGCGGCGCCACTGAAGCCCTTCCCGTCCTTGACGAGAAACGCGCCCGCTACCGCTCGGGCCCTTCGTCTCGCTTCGAAGGGGGCCCAGTGGAAAGGTGCCGGATCGCGCACTCGCGCGTCGTATTGAGCACCTCCCGAAGGTCGAAAGGCTTCTCGATCAGCCGGTAGACGGTGTTGGGCGCCAGGCGGGTAGTGATGCTCTCGCCTCCCGCTGTCATGACGACGATCCGCCCGAGCATTTCGGGCCGCTCGGCGCGCACGAATTCGATCACCTCGAAGCCGGTAGCCCGCGGCATCATGATGTCCAGCAGAATTGCCGCGTAGTCATTCTTTCGCAGCCTGTCGATTGCCGCCTCGCCATCGAACACCGACTCAGGCTCCAGGCCTCCCTTGCGAAGCCAGGCTACGACGAGTGCGTTGAGGGCAACATCGTCCTCGGCCACAAGGATTTTCGGGGTCACTTCCAGCACTGGTCGCGCCTCTGCATAGACTGTGCTCAGAGGTAAGTTAAGGGAGCCGGTATGGAGAGTTGCTGAGGGACCACCCTTGCAGGAACCACTCGACTTTGGAAGATGCGCTGGCGATACCGAAGGAGACCGGACCGGCTGCGCTTTGAGAGAAAAAACGTGGCTGAAAGGCCTCGCAAGCCTTTGATATTGCGGGTTCCCCTTCGCATCGCCTGATGCGCAATTATCGCTTAGTGGTATCGGTTCAATGAGCCGACGGCGCACGGCCGATCTCGAACTGCAAATCGATGCCTTCAAACCCCTCAACAGACCCTGCCATTGAACCGGCTGCTCCGGTGGTAGCGCCTCACGCTCCCGTTCATCGCGCGATCATCGCGACCGACGCCGAGGGTCGGGTCACGTTCTGGAGCTCCTTCGCGGAAACGATCTATGGATGGACTGCAGCCGAAGCGATGGCGCGGCCGATCGCTGAAATCAGTCCGGCTGAGCACTCGAGTCAGGCTGTCGGGATCGCCGCGACTCTTATGAAAGGCGTCCCGACGAGCGGCCAGAGCATCGTGCAGC
>JADGNX010000136.1 GCA_017883265.1 Thermoanaerobaculia bacterium | reverse complement strand
CGTACATCGGCCTGGCCGCCGAGCTTTCCTTCCGTGCCGACCTCGCGGGCCACGCGCGTGACCTCCGAGGCGAAGGCGCTGAGCTGATCGACCATGGTGTTGATGGTTTCCTTCAGCTGCTGGATCTCTCCGCGGACTTCGACGGTGATCTTCTTCGAGAGGTCACCCATGGCCACGGCGGTCGTCACTTCGGCGATGCTGCGCACCTGACCAGTGAGGTTGCCGGCCATCAGGTTGACCGAGTCGGTGAGATCTTTCCAGGTTCCGGCAACCCCCTTCACATCGGCCTGGCCGCCGAGCGTTCCGTCCGTCCCGACTTCGCGCGCCACACGCGTGACTTCCGAGGCAAAGCCGCTCAGCTGCTCGACCATGGTGTTGATGGTGTTCTTCAGCTCCAGGATCTCTCCACGGGCGTCGACCGTGATCTTCTTTCCGAGGTCACCGTTCGCCACGGCGGTCGTCACTTCGGCAATGTTGCGCACCTGACCGGTCAGGTTGCCGGCCATGGAGTTCACCGAGTCGGTTAGATCCTTCCACGTTCCGGCCACGCCCTTGACCTCAGCCTGACCACCCAGCTTCCCTTCCGTGCCTACCTCGCGCGCCACGCGCGTGACTTCCGAGGCGAACGAGCCGAGCTGGTCGACCATGGTGTTGATGGTGTTCTTCAGTTCCAGGATCTCGCCGCTTACCTCGACCGTGATCTTCTTCGAGAGATCGCCCGTTGCGACCGCGGTCGTGACCTCGGCGATGCTGCGCACCTGGTTCGTCAGGTTCGAGGCCATCGAGTTGACGGAGTCCGTCAGATCTTTCCAGGTTCCGCCGACTCCTTCGACCTCTGCCTGCCCTCCCAGCCTTCCGTCGGTCCCGACCTCGCGGGCCACGCGCGTGACCTCCGAGGCGAAAGAGCGGAGCTGGTCGACCATGGTGTTGATCGTGTTTTTCTGCTCGAGAATCTCGCCCTGAACGTCGACCGTGATCTTCTTCGACAGATCTCCGTTGGCCACCGCCGTCGTAACCTCGGCGATGTTACGAACCTGGCTGGTCAGGTTGCCGGCCATTGAGTTGACTGAGTCCGTGAGGTCCTTCCACGTACCGGCGACCCCGCGAACGTCGGCCTGCCCTCCGAGCTTCCCCTCGGTGCCGACTTCGCGGGCCACGCGCGTGACTTCCGAAGCGAACGAATTGAGCTGTTCGACCATCGTGTTGATGGTGTCCTTCAGCTCGAGGATCTCGCCTCGTGCATCGACCGCGATATTCTTCGAGAGGTCTCCGTTGGCAACTGCCGTCGTGACTTCAGCGATGCTCCGCACCTGACCGGTCAGGTTGGAGGCCATGGAGTTGACTGAATCGGTCAGATCCTTCCAGGTGCCGGCGACACCCTTGACGACAGCCTGCCCGCCGAGCTTCCCTTCCGTGCCGACCTCGCGCGCCACGCGCGTGACTTCCGAGGCGAACGATCCGAGCTGATCGACCATGGTGTTGATGGTCTCCTTGAGCTCGAGCATCTCCCCTTTGACGTCGACCGTAACTTTCTTTGAAAGATCACCGGTGGCCACAGCGGTGGTCACGCCGGCGATGTTCCGCACCTGATTGGTCAGGTTCGAGGCCATGGAGTTGACTGAGTCGGTGAGATCCTTCCAGGTTCCGGCTACGCCCTTGACGTCAGCCTGTCCACCGAGCTTTCCCTCTGTGCCGACTTCGCGGGCCACGCGCGTGACCTCGGAGGCGAACGAGCTGAGCTGATCGACCATGGTGTTGACCGTCTTGGCCGTCCGGAGAAATTCTCCCTTCAGCGGCCGGCCGTCGAACTCGATGGCCATGCTGCGGGTCAGATCACCCTTGGCCACGGCGCCGATGACTCGCGACATCTCATTGGTCGGTTGCACCAGGTCGGTGATGAGCGAGTTGATGGCTTCCGGAAAGACGGCCCATGAGCCGCTGGCCGCGGGAAGCTGGACTCTCTGGTTGAGCTTCCCTTCCTTGCCGACCACCATGGAGATCCGCTCCACCTCGGTCACCAGGCGGTCCTGAATCTCGATCAGCTCGTTGAATGTGTCGGCGATCTTTCCAGCCGTGCCGGTGTAGTCGACCGGCATGCGGACGCTCAGATCGCCTTTCTTGACGGCTACGAGGGTCCGGAGCAACACTCGCTCGAAGTCCTTCGGCGAGGTCTCGGACGATTTCTCGATTCCGATTGCAGTCATCAAAATCTCCTCAGCGGATGCCCCTCAACGGCCTTCCGCTTCATGCTTATCGACTTGGCGAGAGACGTTACTGAAGACGAAGCCGGATCATAGAAATCGGTCCGGTTGGGTTCGGTTCTATGCAGGATCTGAACCAGTGGAAATGGTGGGTTGAATGCTAGCGGAGAGGGCAGCTCGACCAGCTCCCCAGGGCGGCAAAGGCTCCCGCCGCGGCAGCCTGAAACATTTTCGTGTTTTCTTCGATAATGTAGAGTCAGGTCTTCGTCCGATTCCCGCTCCCCGGGCATTGCGCGCGAATCTCCCTCTTAGCAACTTACACTGGAGCCCAGAAACCCGATGAGCGAATTGAGTCCTCCGAAAGCGAAACGGTCGAAGAAGAAGCTGATCTTTCTGATCGCTGCCGCTGTTCTGATCGTCATCGCAGCGAGCGCCATGGTCGTCTCGCGAAAGCGCGCCAAGCCGATTCCGGTCACCACCGAGAAGGCAGTCCGGAAGACCATCATCCAGCTGGTCACTGCGACCGGAAAGATCCAGCCGGAGGTGGAGGTCAAGATCTCCCCCGAAGTGGCGGGAGAGATCGTGGAGATCCCGGTGAAGGAAGGGCAGGTCCTTCGCAAGGGAGACCTGCTGCTGCGGATCAAGCCCGATACCTATCGCGCGCAGGTCGAGGAGCAGCAGGCCGCTCTCAGCGGAGCGCGGGCGGCCAGCGTTCAGCATCGGGCCGAGCTGGCTCAGGCCGATAACGATTTCAAGCGCGCCAGCAGCCTCTTCCAGACGCATCTTCTATCCGAGGCCGACCGCAACGCCGCTCAGACAAAGTATGAGATCGCCAAGTCGGCGCTCAGCTCATCGCTTTTCGAGATCCAGCGCGCCGAGGGAGCGCTGCGCCAGATCGAGGAGGCGCTGTCCAAGACCGTCATCTATTCGCCGACGGACGGCAGCATCAGCTCGCTGACCAGCAGAGTCGGCGAGCGAGTCGTCGGCACCAGCCAGTTTGCCGGAACGGAAGTGATGCGCATCGCCAATTTGAGCAACATGGAAGCGGACGTCAATGTGAACGAGAACGACGTCGTCAACGTCAAGATCGGCGACACCGCCCGGCTCAGCATCGACGCCTATCCCGACAGGAAGATCGCCGGCACGGTCTACGAGATCGCCAGCACAGCCTCCACCAAGAATGCCGGCACTCAGGAAGAGGTGACGAACTTTCTCGTCAAGATCCGGATCTCCGACCACTCCGTGCATCTCAGACCAGGCATGAGCACCACGGCCGATATCGAGAGCGACACGGTCCACGATGCGGTGGCCGTTCCGATCCAGAGCGTCACGGTTCGTACCCGTGGCAGCAATCTCTCTCCGGAGGAGCGCGACAAACAGACCGCGCAACAGGCCGCCGGCGAGAAGACAGACAACCGCGCCGATGTCACCAACGAAGCGGCGGAAAAACAGAAGGCGCGCCAGCAACGCGATCAGATGCAGCGCGTGGTCTTCATCAAACAGGGCGACACGGTGCACATGCAGACGGTCGTGACCGGCATCGCCGACACCACCCACATCGAGGTCAAGAGCGGTATCAAGCCGGGAGACGAAGTGGTCTCGGGCAGCTACACCGCCATCAGCCGCCGCCTCAAGGAGGGCGCCAAGGTAGAGATCGAGAAGGCGGCCAAGGGGTAATCTGGAATGTGTACGCAGGTTTGTCATCCCGAGCGACAGCGAGGGATCTGGATGGGCGGGCGGCGCCACGAACGTAGAAGTGGTGGCCACCCCCCGCATACCGCCTTGAGGCACCGACTATGAGCACATTCGTTCACCGTTTCCTTCTCATCGACCTGCGCATGGAACTGACCGAGAGCTTCCGCATCGCCTTCTCGCAGATCCGTGCCCACAAGATGCGGTCGATCCTGACCGCCCTCGGCGTCATCATCGGCATCATCGCCGTCACGATCATGGGGTCTGCCATCGGCGGAATCGAGCTCGGTTTCGATAAGAGCCTCGCCGTCATCGGAGACGATATCCTCTATGTCGAGAAGTGGCCGTGGCATCACGTCGATGACTGGTGGAATTATCGGAACCGCCGGATCATGGAAGTCCAATATGCCGATGACCTCAACCGGATCATCGAGGCCACACCGAACTCCGAGCTGGTGATCGCGGTCCCGACCATGAACACCGTCCGCACGGTGAAATTCGGCGACAACCAGGTCACCGGCGTCTTCACTCAGGGAACCACGGATCAGTTCCTCCAGACCTCGACGTCGCAATTCTCCGAGGGACGCTTCATGACCGAGATCGAATCGCGGGGTGCAAGGAACGTATGCATCCTCGGATACGACGTGGCCGAAGCGCTCTTCCCCGGTCGCTCGGCAATCGATCAGACCGTCTCTATCGGCGGCAGTCCGTTCCGCGTCGTCGGCGTCTACGCCAAACAGGGAACCTTCCTCGGCCTCTTCAGCTTCGACACCCAGGTCGTCGTGCCGCTCTCGGCATTCATGAAGTCCTTCAGCGCGCGCCTCGACACCTCGATCCGCGTCAAGATGAAGGACAAGAACCGCATGGAAGCGGCGAAGGACGAGCTGACCGGCGCGATGCGCCGCGTGCGCGGATTGAGCCCGGAGCTCAAAGACGACTTCTCGGTCAACGAGCAGGGAGCACTGCGCGCCACCCTCGGACCGATCAAAGCGGGGATCGCTGTGGCTGGTCTTTTCGTCACCGGTCTGGCCCTCTTCGTCGGAGCCATCGGCATCATGAACATCACCTACGTCAGCGTGAAGGAGCGGACTCGCGAGATCGGAACCCGCAAAGCCCTCGGCGCACGCCGGCGAACGATCCTCCTCCAATTCCTGGTAGAGGCCGTCTCCATCTGTCTCATCGGCGGAGGCGCCGGCCTTCTCCTCTCCTATCTGATGTGCACGGGAGTGGCAGCAGCCTTCCCCTCTTTCCCGATGCGCTTCTCCGCCGCTCTGGTCATCGTCGGAATGATCGTCTCCACCGTAACCGGCATCTTCTCTGGCTTCGCCCCGGCGCTCTCAGCCTCGCGCCTGGACCCCATCGAAGCCCTGCGATACGAGTGATAAGAAAGGGTGAAGAGTAAAGGGTGAAGAGTGAAAGAAAAGCGGCGAAGGTAAGATCAGCGCTCCGGCGTTATTTTCCTTTCACTCTTCACCCTTCACTCTTCACTCTTGCCTCTCTCATATGAACTTTTCCGAGATCTTCCGACTGGCTTTGGGCGCTCTGAAAGTGAACCGGCTGCGGTCGGCTCTCACCATGCTCGGCGTGGCCATTGGCGTCTTCTCCGTCATCGGCGTCATGACGGCCCTCAGTGTGATCCAGGGCTCCATCGAGTCCGGTCTCAGCTTCCTCGGGAGCAACCTCTTCCAGTTCGCCAAGTACCCGGTGATCAGCACCAGTGATCCGGAGGAAAAGTACGCCAACCGCAAGAATATCTCTTACGAGAACGCACTCGAGTTCCGGCGTCTGATGGAAGGACAGGCCCAGGCCATCTGCTTCAAGATCTTCGATCGCGGCAAGCCTGCGAGTTTTGGACGCAGCAAGATCCAGGGCCTCACTCTGGTCGGAACCAACGAGTTCTTCCTCATCGCCAACAGCTACTCGCTCGCTTATGGCCGCAACGTTTCAGCCGAGGATGTGGACCTCGGGCGGAACGTGGTGGTGACCGGAAAGGACATCGAGAAGAAGCTCTTCCCCAGCCAGACCCCGATCGGCAAGACGATCAAGATCAACGACAAACCCTATCAGATCATCGGCGTTCTCGAGGAGAAGGGCTCCTCATTCGGCCAGACTCAGGACGACATGCTCATCGTCCCCATCACCAAGTTTTTCTCCGATTTCGGACGGACCAACCGCTCCGTCAACATCGCCATTCAGTCGACGTCGCAGGCCACCTACAACCAGACGATGGACAAGGCCATCGGAGCGATGCGCGTGGCGCGCGGCCTCAAGCTCGGTCAGGACAACGACTTCGAGATCTACTCGAACGACACCCTGGTCTCGGCCTTCGCATCGATCGCCGGACAGGTCCGCATTGGCGCCTTCGTGGTCAGCGTCATCGCACTGCTGGCTGCCGGCATCGGCATCATGAACATCATGCTGGTGAGCGTCACCGAGCGGACGCGCGAGATCGGGGTGCGGAAGGCGATCGGAGCGCGGAAGAACGACATCATCAAACAGTTCCTGATCGAAGCGGTGGTGCTCTCGGAGCTCGGCGGCCTGGCCGGTATCCTGACCGGAGTGCTCGGGGGGAACGGAGTCGCCGTGGCCTTCGACATGTCGATGGTCTTCCCCTGGGGCTGGACCGTCACCGCGGTCATCGTCTGTTCGCTGATCGGCACTGGCTTCGGCCTCTACCCTGCATGGAAAGCCGCTTCCCTGCATCCGATCGAAGCCCTGCGGTTCGAGTGAGGCGAGGGCAGAAAGGCAAAAGGCAGAAACAAGGGCGGAAAACAGAAAGACAAGCGGCAAGGGTTTTCGCTTCTACTTCTGCTTTCTGCCTTCTGCCTTCTGCCTTTCCCAGAGCTCTTGTGACGGCACCCGCAGCGCTCGATTGAATTTGCTCGAGGCGTTCTCCCAGGCGATGACCTCGGTGAGAATGATGAGCGCCTCTTCCGGCCATTCGGAGCGCAGCCGGCCGAACAGCTCGTCCGATACGTCGCGGCCGGTGATGGTCATGGCATCGGCGTATTCGAGCGCCAGCCGTTCCCGGTCGGTGAATCGATCGTCGATCTCACCGCCAGTGATGGCCAGAAGCTTCTCTTCGGAGATCCCCGCGTCGCTGCCGACCGCAGCGTTGATGTCCTGTCAGAACGCGCAGCCGTTCAACCAGGCCACACGGCGGTTGACGAGGGCCTTGAGTCCTTCGTCCAGACCCCTGGCAGAGTCGATCCCGGCCCACATCCCGCGAACTGCCCGGAAGATCGTCGGGACGCGCGCATACAAGAGATGGTTGAGGAGCGGCCCGCCCCATCGAGCCCGTTGACCTTCGAGCACCTTGCGCATCGAAGGTTCTACCTGCTGCAAATCCACGTCAGAAATTCGCGCCATCATCCCTCCGAAAGGGTGAAGGGGGTTCACCCTTCACTCTTCACTATTGATACGATGCGCTGGACTAACGAGATTCTGCGCCATCTATGACCGACCTCGCGATTCCGACGATTCAGCTCCAGGCCGAGATTCGCTATTTCGACGAGCGTCCTCTCACCGGCCGCATTTTTCTCCCCCAGCAGGCGGCGCACCACGAGGGACCGACGCGGCCTGAAGAGTGGATGAATGAGGGGGGGCCTTTCTTCCCCTTCATCCCGGACAGCTCGGATCGAGCCGTCATTCTAAACAAGCGCTACATCGTCGTCCTGACCGTGACCGCCGGCTACGAGTTGCTGCACCTGCCGGAGGAAACTGGAGTGAGCACCTACGTCCAGGTGAAGTGCGGGAGTCTCGAGCTCGAAGGACTCGTCTACATCGACATGCCGGACACCAACCGCCGGCTGACAGACTGGGTCAATCGCCCCGAGCCCTTTCTCATGCTTCGCGACGGAGACGTTCGTCATCTCGTTCAAAAGAGCCGGATTACCTTTCTGAGCGAACCGGCCGGGGAACTGCCTTGATCGAGAACCTGCTGCGTCAGACCGCCAGAGCCGGCGGTCGCGAACTGCGCCTCATTCCGGGTAAGAAGATGATCATCGGCACGGCCACCGGCGATCGCGAAGTGCAGGGACCTGAGCAGACTGCCGCAGCGATCCAGCAGATCATCCTGGCCATCATTCCTGCAGAGGCCCGACAGTCCCTCTCCGCCGGCCGTGCCCAATGGGTCATGCGCCTCCCCGACCTCGGCGACATCCAGGTAGCGGCCCACGTGGAGGCCGGCGCTCTCCATGCTTCGTTCGTCCTTCCGAACGGCTCCCCCTCCGCAGCGACAGCTCCCCCCGCCGCGCCGTCCATCGCTCCGCCACCTTCCGCCGCTGCGCAAGCGCCACCCGCTCCTCGCCCACCCTCGATCCCCGTCGGGAGCGGGCCGGCCGCGGAGATGGAATCGCTGTTCCGGCAGATGTTCGAGATGAACGCTTCAGATCTACACATGTGCGTCGACTCCGTTCCGATGGTCCGCCATGACGGCGAGATCCTGCCGCTGCCAGGCCGAGCGGCGCTGACGCAGTCCGACGTCGAGCGCATCCTCATGCCCATTGCGCCGGCGCGCAATAAAGAGGAATTCCACAAAAGGCACGATACCGACTTCGCCTACTCCATCCCCGGCCTCTCGCGTTTCCGCTGCAATTTCTTCATGGACCGGAAAGGGATGGGCGGCGTCTTTCGAGTGATCCCCAGCAAGATCATCACGGCCGAAGAGATGGGACTCTCGAAAGAAATCCTCGAGCTCTGTTTCCTCTCCAAAGGCCTCGTTCTCATCACCGGTCCTACCGGCTCAGGCAAATCGACGACGCTCTGCGCCCTCATCGACTACATCAACCGCCATCGGACCGACCACATCATCACCATCGAAGACCCGATCGAATTCGTTCACGACAACAAGAAGTGCCTCATCAACCAGCGGCAGATCGGCGAGCACACCGACGGCTTCAAGGACGCGCTGCGAGCGGCACTGCGCGAGGATCCCGACATCGTACTGGTCGGAGAGATGCGCGATCTGGAGACCGTCAGCATCGCCATCGAGACGGCCGAGACCGGGCACCTCGTCTTCGGCACGCTCCATACCTCGTCCGCAGCATCGACCGTCGACCGGATCATCGACCAGTTCCCTGCCGACCGTCAGGAGCAGATCCGCGTCATGCTGGCCTCCAGCCTCAAAGGAGTCATCAGCCAGATGCTCTGCCGCAAGATCGGAGGCGGCCGCGTGCCGGCCCTCGAGGTGATGTTCGGCATTCCTTCGATCGCCAATCTCATCCGCGAATCCAAGATCTTCCAGATCCCCTCGGTCATCCAGACCGGCAGGAAGCTCGGGATGTGCCTCATGAACGACAGCCTGCTCGACGCGGTCAAGAAGAAGGTCGTCGAGCCGCAGGAAGCCTACGCCAAGGCCATCGACAAGGCAGGCCTTCTCAGCGCCTTTAAGGCCGCCAACATCGACGTCTCCTTCGCTACCCGGGAGTCGGTGGT
>JADGNX010000434.1 GCA_017883265.1 Thermoanaerobaculia bacterium | reverse complement strand
GATGGGCCACAACGAGATGCTCATCGGCCGGGCCCTCAGCGACCGTCGCGGACGGGCCCTCCTCTCGGTGAAGTTCGGTGCCCTGCGCGGTCCCGACAATAGTTGGGGCGGCGTCGACACCCGCCCCGCCGCCCTGAAGAACTTCGTCGCCTACTCGCTGCAGCGGCTGGGAGTCGACCACATCGATATCTACCGCCCGGCGCGTCTCGATCCCGCCGTGCCGATCGAGGAGACCATCGGGGCCATGGGCGATCTGGTCAAGGCGGGATACATCCGCTACATCGGATTGTCCGAGGTGGGGCCGGAGACCATCCGGCGGGCGCATGCTACGCATCCCATCGCCGACCTGCAGATCGAGTACGCGCTCATCAGCCGCAGCCCGGAGCGAGCGATCTTTCCGCTTCTCGACCAGCTCGGGATCGGCATCACCGCATACGGCGTCCTCTCGCGCGGCCTCCTGAGCGGCTCGAAGCCGGCGGACAAAGGCGACTTCCGCGCCTACTTCCCGCGCTTCACCGGCCAGAACCGGGAGCAGAACGACCGCCTCGTCGCCACGCTCCGCGACCTCGCGTCGAGCCATGGCGTAACCCCCACACAGCTCGCCATCGCCTGGGTCCTGGCAAAGCGAAACACCATCGTCCCGCTCATCGGCGCGCGCACCCGAGCCCAGCTCGACGAATCGCTCGCCGCGCTCGACGTGAAGCTGACGCCCGAAGAGATCGCAGCGATCGAGAGAGCCGTCCCGCCGGACTCGGTCGCGGGCACCCGCTACGACGCGGCGCAGATGCGCCACCTCGACAGCGAAAGACCGGAAAGCCGCTAAGAAAACGTGGAGCGGCGGCCGCCTCGGCCGCCGGGGCGGGCGGCTACCACGAATCGCAACCCGCGGCAGTGGGCCACCGCGAAGAGCCTGTCATCCCTTCGTGAGTCTGTGTCATAACCGACCTCGTTGTCCTGAGGGATGGTCCTGGATCGGGAAGATCGCTGAAATGAGCGAAAGGAAAGTAGTAGACGTGGAGAAAGTGAAGTCATCTTCGGGAACCTCTCGCGTTCTAAGCGGGCGCGAGGCGGGCTTTGAGGCCTTCGGTACCGAGGATTTTGAGCAGCCGCTTGATGTTGAATGCCATCACCGCCAGAGAGAACTCGGCGTTGACCATGGTCAGGCCGCGCGTAACGAACCGTCCTCCGTTGATGCAGCGTTTGATGATCCCAAAGGGGTGTTCTACGGTTGCCGAACGCCGTCGCATCAGTTCCGGGTGTGCCCGCGCGCGAGCATGCGCCGCGGTGAGCACGTCTTCATCTCTGCGCCGTCCGATACGCCGATGCTTTCCCTCGGTGCAGACCTTCCGAAGCGGGCATTTCGGACAGGCTCGGGTTCGGTAATAGTCAATGGTGCGGCCGTTCTGCTTCGCGCTCGTGCTGCGCGACAGGATCTGACCCGCAGGACACCGATACGTGTCGGTCTCGCGCTCGTACAGGAAGTCGTCTTTGGTGTAGAGGCCCTTCTTGGTGTTGCGCGACGAACTCTTCGGGGCCGGAATGTAGGTCGTGATCCCGGCTGCATCACACGCGGCGATCTGGTGAGAGTTGGAGTAGCCGCGATCCGCCACGACCGCCAGCGATGGCAAGCCGAGGACTTCTTTGGCCTCGATGGCCATTCCGCTCAGCTGTTCCTGATCGTTGACCGCATTGGTGACCTCACTGACGATGATCAGCTTGTGCTTGCCGTCCACGGCGATCTGCGCGTTGTAGCAGACCTGCAGCCCTTCGTTCGACTTCATCCGACGGCTATCCGGGTCGGTCTCCGAGATCTGCTCGCCCTTCTCGTCGATCTGCTCGGCCATCCGTTCGAACAGATCCTTTCGCTCTCGCAGCCGTTCAATCTTCTCGCGCAACTCCCCAGGCTTCAGACCTCCAGCCGGCTCGCGCGCCTCGTCGGCCTGGTCCTGCCGCTCGAGCTCTTCAAGGTACTCGCGCACCCGGTTTTCGATCTGACTGATCCTCCGCGCGACCGACTCGCGTGTGTGATTGCGATCCCTGCTATTGACCGCCCGGAACTTACTCCCGTCGATCGCCACGAGGCTGCCATCCACCAGCGACTCTTCTCGCAGCCACACCGCGAAATGCCGCACCAAGTTGTAAACCGCCTTCGCGTTGTGCCTCCGAAACTCCGAGATCGTCTTGAAGTCCGGCCGCAGGTTCCTCAAGAGCCACATCACCGGCAACGTCTCTCGGGTTGCCATCTCCAGCTTCCGCGAGGTCTCCACCCGGTTCAGATATCCCCAGAGCAACAACCCAAGCAAGTCCGACGGTCTGTACGGTGGGCGCCCATCCTGGGGCTCTTCGGCATGACGAAACCCGAGTGCCGCGTAAGGAACCGTGGCAGCAAAGGCTTCAATCGCCCTCACCGGGTCATCCGGGCCGACGTAGTCCTCCACCGCGTTCGGCAAGAGGATCGTCTGGTTGCGGTTCACTCCTTCAACGTATGGCATCCGGCCCTCGTGAACAACGTTGTTTATCGTCATATTATACCATGACTCATTCTTTCGGGAGTGGTTATGACACAGACTCTCGGTCGGGATGACACGCTTTGCGTGTTTGCTGGGCGCCTTCGGCTAGGGGTCAGACGCGTCTTGTGACTTCGGACTGCCATCAGGGGCAGGAAGATGGATCCCATCCGGAGATGCAATGGACAACGACGACTGAATCAGCCCCGGCCGCTCAACCAGTTCTGGAGCGACCCCTGACTCTCTCCGGACGACTTTCCGGCGAGGAGTCCTTCCACGCTGATGTCCTCGTC
>JADGNX010000135.1 GCA_017883265.1 Thermoanaerobaculia bacterium | reverse complement strand
GCACAGACACTTGTGTCTGTGCGCCTTTCGTCTGCACCGCATCTCTCGGCCTGTAGCAACGACCGGCATAGACGAGCGCTGCCAAACTCCGGCGCTGGCTACCTGGATCCCGATCCTGAACCGAGCCCTCGCGGCCGCGCTGAAAAGTAGTGGCCTGCGATGCGGAGTGGAGCGGCGGTCGCTTGGGCCGCTGGGGGCGGCGCTGACTGCGAGGACGAATGCGATCAGCTCAGCCCGCTATTCGGCGGTGAAAAGATCGAGCGGCCGTTGGTACCCCCTGCAAGAGTTCGCAGCCCCACTACTGCATCACCCATGCCGCCAGGCCGACCAGGAAAAGGGCGCTCCAAGCGAGAAGTAAACCGGCCACGACAAACACGACTCCAGTCATCCATCGACGACAAATTAGCTGGCGGGCACCGGGGTACAACATCGTAATGAAGGGTCCATATAGAAAAAGTGTTTCCACGCTTTGCCTACCGGGCCATTTCTGCCTGTACATTGCTCCCATGAGGAGCAGCAGAAGAGATTCTGCCACTACTACTCCAGCAAACATCGCCAGCAGCGTGAACACCGCACCGAGCACCTCGGGTTCCTGTCTGGCTTCGTCGATCACACGTTCCTCGCACGGGCGCCCGAAAGCGGGAGCGCCCCTTCACCTCACCGCCCTCTTACGGTTTTACCCGTTCGCGGATCTTCTGTACGAAGTCCTTCGCAAGCGAATTGGGGATCGGGATGCTGAGGTTGTACTGCGAGATTTTCCACGCGCCGTTCTCGTGGCGTAAGGCACCGGTTCCACGGCAGGCTCCGTACGATTCGCTGTCGAGCATCTCGTCGAACCAGGCGGCGTCGCCTCGCGCGGAGATGTAGACATGGCGGTCGCGTGGAACGAAGGTCCAGGCCTTCCCTTTAGCGAAGTAAGGATGTGCCCAGTCGCGGAAGGCAGCCTTTTCCCACCGCTCGGTGGCGTCGGTGCCGAGGAAGACCGCGCCGGGAGCCATGTGATCGAAGTAGCGGGTCTCGTCGGCCTGGCTCGCGGCTCTATGCCAGTCGTCGATCACGGCGTTAACGTCAGCTGTCGCCACCGATCGATTGACGATCGTGGAAGCGCAGGCCGTCGCCAGTAGGAACACGAGAGCGGTGACGCAAGTACGCATTTGTTTCTCCCAGGGGTAGACGACGATGGAAAGCCGCGGAGCGGCGACATCTAAGTAGCCCAGCGCGGTCAGCGCTGGGTACATGGTTCATTCTAAAAGAGTTACAAGCCGCGGAGCGGCGACATCTCACTTCGAGCGGCACTGCGAAACGAGCGTACTTGCCATCGAATATGATCGTCTCATCCGGATGGAATGGCACGCTGCGCGGCGAAACACGTAACTTGCGAGAACGACAATGCCGCCGCTCACTACTAAAACGCGATCTTCTCGAGCACGCTCTCCGCCGCGTCGTGCGGGTTGTTCCGTTTATGAAGGACCTCGTCCAGGAGCGATTCGAAGTCCTCCCGCGAGATCGTCCTTCCGATCAGGCGCTCCATGAACTTCTCCTTGAGCTGGGTCTCGATCCGAATTCGGACGCGTTCCCGGTTGCGGCGAACGAGCTCTCCCGACGAAGTCAGGTAAGCGTAGTGTCTCACCAGAGCCTCGTCGAGCTCTTCGATGCCCTGGGATCTGGAGGCCACGGTCTTGACGATCGGAGGAATCCAGTCGCCGTGCTCCTCGACTAATGACATCATCATGGTCACTTCGGTCACCGTCTTGTCGGCGCCGGGACGATCGGCCTTGTTCACTGCGAAGAGGTCGCCGATCTCCATGATGCCGGCCTTGATGGCCTGAATGTCGTCCCCCATTCCCGGTACGAGAACCACCATGTTCGTCTGCACGGTGCGCATGACTTCGACTTCGTCCTGGCCGACGCCGACAGTCTCCACCAGGACCTGATCGAAACCAGCGGCATCGAGCAGATCGACGACATCATTCGTGGCCTTGGCCAGCCCCCCCAGGAATCCGCGCGTGGCCATCGAGCGGATGAAGACCCCGCGGTCGGTGTAGAGGTCGGCCATCCGGATTCGATCGCCGAGGATCGCCCCTCCGGTGAAAGGGGAAGTCGGATCGACGGCGATGATCCCGACGCGCTTCCCCTCCTTCCGGTAGTGCCGGGCCATGGCTGCCACAAGAGTCGACTTGCCGGCACCGGGCGAGCCTGTGATGCCGATGATGCGGGCCCGGCCGGTAAAAGGGTAAAGGTCCGCCAGCAGCCGTTCCACCTCCGGCGACTCGCGCTCGACCAGCGTAATGGCCTGACCCAGAGCGCGGTAGCGGCCGGCCAGGATGTTCGCCGTGAGGGATTCGAGGTCCATGTAAGAGTAACGTCGAGTAATGTATCGAGCGGTTCGTGACGGCCAATCGTGATCGATGGCATCACGAATCACCAAATCATCCTTTCATCATCCCTCGGCCAGGAGCGACCGGGCGATGACCATGCGTTGAATCTCGCTGGTTCCCTCGCCTATGGTGCAGAGCTTGACGTCGCGGTAGTACTTTTCAGCCGGGAAGTCCTTGATGAAGCCGTAGCCGCCGAAGATCTGCACGCCCTTCTCGGTGGCCCGGACAGCAACCTCCGACGCGTAAAGCTTGGCCATGGCTGAGAATTGCGTCACCCGCTCTCCGGAGTCTTTGATCGAAGCGGCGCGGTAGCAGAGAAGCCGGGCGGCGTCGATCTCGGTGGCCATGTCCGCCAGCATGAACTGGATGGCCTGGAACTCGGAGATCGTCTTGCCGAAGGCCGTCCGCTGTTTCGCGTAGTCGCGCGCCGCCTCGTAAGCGCCGCGAGCAATGCCGACCGCCAGCGCTCCGATCGAGATGCGTCCGCCGTCGAGGACCTTCATGGCATCGATGAAGCCGTAGCCGATCTCTCCCAGAACGCTTTCGGCCGGAACGCGGCAATCTTCGAGCACCAGCTCCGCGGTATCCGAGACGCGCATGCCGAGCTTGTTCTCCTTCTTTCCCGCGCGGATTCCCTTTCGGTCCATCTCCACGGCGAACGCAGTGATGCCGCGTTTCTGGTCGGACCTGTCGGTTACGGCGAGGACCATAGAGATATTCGCGTAGGTGGCGTTGGTGATGAAGTTTTTCGTCCCGTTGATGACCCAGCCGTCCCCGTCTTTGACTGCTGTTGTCACCATCCCCGAGGCATCGCTTCCCGACCCAGGCTCGGTCAGGCCCCAGGCGCCGATCCATTCGCCGGAGGTGAGCTTCGGGAGCCACTTCTTCTTCTGTTGGTCGTTCCCGCCGAGATAGATATGGCCTGTGCAGAGCGAGTTGTGCGCCGCGACGCTCAGAGCGAAGCCGCTGTCGATGACCCCGAGCTCTTCGATTACATTGGCGTAGTCGATGTAGGACAGAGCGGCCCCGCCGTATTCTTCGGGGATGGTCACGCCGAGCAGACCGAGCCCGCCGGCTTTCTTGAAGACATCGACCGGAAAATGCTGCGCTTCGTCCCACGCCATGAGGTGGGGCTTGACCTCGCTCAGCGCAAATTCACGCACCATCTGCTGGATCTGCTGTTGCTCTTCGGTCAGACGGAAATCCATTGAGTGCTCCTGAAATTGAGATTGATTTTCGAGTCTCGAAGAAGGCGCTCACCCGACGCGAAGTGGCTCGTGCGGGGCGGCTCGCAGCGCGGCATTCTAGCGTGTTGTCGTACTGCGGTCATGCACATCGCGGCATTCGGGAGGCGATGACGGGTGATCGCGAATTGAAACAGGACAACGCTCGGCTCGACGCCGAGCGGCAGGCGGGCGGAGCGGCTGCCTCTCCACAGCAGCCGGCGGACACTGGTCTACGAAGGTCTTCGTTGACAGTACGAAACCTTTCGTATAGATTTCCCGTAGAAGCGATGACGAGGAGCGATCAAATGACCCAGGACAAGCAGTTACCGAGGCCCACAGATACGGAGTTGTCGATCCTCACCGTGCTATGGGAACGCGGGCCGAGCACCGTGCGGGAGGTTCACGATGAGCTGATCAAGGCTCAGCCCGCCGGGTACACCACGGTCCTCAAGATGCTGCAGATCATGATCGACAAAGGGCTGGTCATTCGCGATGAGTCGGAGCGTGCCCACGTCTACACAGCCCGTCTCACCGAGCAGAAGACGCAGCGCCAGCTGGTAACCGACCTCCTCGATCGGGCCTTTGGCGGCTCCTCTGCCAAACTGGTGATGCAGGCTCTTTCAACAAAACGGGCCACGGCCGAGGAACTTTCAGAGATTCGCGCAATGCTGCAGAAAATCGGAGGTGCTGAATGATCACGGCGGAATTCTTTAGCGGCCCTGTGGCCCAATCAATGGCATGGTCGCTCCTGCATCTCGTCTGGCAGGGAGTCCTCGTAGCCGCACTTCTCGGAACCGCTCTTCAACTCATGCGCGGTGCCAGCGCCAACAGCCGCTACCTCGTATCGTGCCTGGCGCTCGGCGCGATGCTCGTGCTTCCTGCAGCCACAGCGATACGCCTTCATCGCTCATTGCAGGAGCATGCCTTCCTGGCCAGCGATCTGAGCTCGAGCCCGCAACCATCGACCATGATGTTGGATGAAGCTGCGCAGCCGCCACGGGCGGTGACCACCGCGGCACCGGGCTCACCCGCGCAGTCTTGGGTCTGGCCCACGTCCGCCGTTCATCTCCTCGACCGCTCGGTGCCCTTCGTCCTGGCCCTCTGGACAGCGGGGGTAATCCTTTTCTCGCTGCGGCTTTTCGCCGGCTGGCTACGGGTGCAGCGCCTGGCCGCATCGGCCGCCGCCGCGCCCGGGCTCGACTCGGAAGAGCGCCTTGGCCGCCTGGCCGAGAGAATGCAACTGGGCCGGGCCGTACGAGTGGTGCGCTCCGCACTGGTTGAAGTGCCGACCGTGATCGGCGCGATACGGCCGATGATCATTCTTCCGATGGCCGCCCTTGCGGGGATGAACAGCGAGCAGATCGAGATGATCCTGGCTCACGAGCTCGCGCACATCCGGCGCAACGACTATTTCGTGAACATCATTCAGTCGGTGATCGAAACGCTCTTCTTCTACCACCCGGCTGTCTGGTGGGTATCACGTCAGGTGCGTATCGAGCGTGAGAACTGCTGCGACGATCTGGCCGTCTCCTTCTGCGGAGATCCGGTCCGCTACGCGCTAGCACTCACAGAGCTCGAGCATCGCCGCTCCACCTCGCTGGCCGTCGCAGCCAACGGAGGCTCGCTCCTCAGCCGCATTCGCCGCCTGGCCGGCTGCAGTGCCAACAGCCGCAACTGCGCTCCCACCTGGCTCACCGGGCTTGCCACTCTCAGCGCCCTGGCCGTCGTTTTCCTCATCCTTCCGACTCCGCTCCTTGCTCGGCGCTCTGATGCCGCTTCCGGCCAGCCACCGACCGTCGCTCGTCCGCCGGCAACGCCGACGCCGCCATCATCCCCGCAGTCCGTGACATCCAGCAGCACCATGGACGTATCAGCGACTCCGGCCGTCGCTCCCGAGCCTGACGCCGATGGCGACGACATGAGCTCCGACGAGGCGTCGGTGGATGATGTCGAGATCGCGCCGGTGGCACCGCTCGCTTCCATCGCACCGCTCGTTCTCTCCAGTGTTCACGTCGCTCCGGTCATCGCTCCGGTCATCGCTCCGGTCATCGCTCCGGTCATTCGTGTCAGGCCGGTCGGAGTGACTCCCGCGATCCGGGCGCAAATCGCTGAAGCGATCTCCCAATCGATGGACAGCGTCGACCTCAGCCTCGCTACACTTGACGCGCCGGAGGCCGATCCCGCCGATCCCGTACATCGCGCCATACGTGCGGCGCGGGCCCCTCGCGCGCGCCTGGCCCGCCTGGGCGCCGCCGGCGGTGAAGGAAATAGCGTAGAGATCAAGCCCGGACCTGGCCCGCTTTCGGTCGACGAACTGATCGCCTTGAGCTCTTCGGGCGTCAGCCCGGAGTACATCAAAGAGATGAAGAGTCTGGGGCTTGGCGAGCTCTCCCTGAACGATCTGCTCAAAATGCGCGTGATGGGTGTGGACGCCGAATACGTACGTTCGCTGGGTAGCCTCGGAATCCAGGAGAAGTCCCCGGCCGCTCTGATCAACCTTCGCGTGCATGGCGTGTCGCCCGATTACGTCCGCGAGATGCGCCAGCTCGGCTTCCCGAGCACGTCGCCGTCCGAGCTGGTCGAACTGCATGACCAGGGCGTGACGCCTGAATGGGTCAAGGAAATGGCCGAGGCCGGATACAACAAGCTCTCGGTGAACGACCTCAAGACGCTGCGCATGCATGGGGTGCCGGCTGCCTATGTCCAGTCGCTCAGCCAGGCTGGCTATCGCGCTCTTTCGGTGTCGGATCTGGTCCGCCTGCGCGACCACGGCGTCTCAGGAGACTTTCTCGCGGCGGCTAAGGAGTCAGGTTACGGCAACCTCTCCATCGATGAAATCATCCGGCTGCGCAACAGCGGGGTCAGCGCCCACTTCCTCCGGGAGATGGCAAAGATGAAGAAGTAGCGCGCCTCACTCGGAAATCGCGTTCGCTTCGACGGAGCCCGCAGTCCTCCGGCGATGGAGCATGCCTGCCTTCGATGCCGTGCTGCCTGATGACTGGGTCTGAACTGATGGGATCAACGCACCAAGAGGGAGAAATCATGAAACGAGCAGCATTCGCAGTTTTCGCCTTCCTGCTTCTGACCGGCGCCGCTATGGCTGCCGAAGATGTAACCAGCGGCGTCTGGACAGCGACGGCAGGAACCGATTCGATGCAGTTCAACTTCTGGACGAAGAATCAGGGTCAGAACGGACTGTCCATTCCCAGCGCTGCCTTTACCGGTCTGTCCGAAGCGCAGGTCGCCGCCGTGACGATTACTCCGGTCAGCTTCCAGCTCAATCGGGAGGCGGGAACGATCAGCATGGAGGGGACCTTCAAGCAGCGCGAAGGCTCCGGCCACTTCACATTCCAGCCCAATCACAAATTCGCCGAGACCATGCGCAGCCTGGGCGTGGGAGACGACGACGCTGGCGAGGACTGGGACAGTTCGAATGAGGGACCGTACTCGGATCGCCGCCTCTTTACCATTGCCATCATCGACCTTTCGACTCGCTACGTCCGCGACATGCAGGCTCTGGGGTATCACGCCGGGAGCCATGAGATGTTCAAGCTCCGGCTCTTCGGTGTCGATCCACAAGTGGTGAACGATCTTCGCCAGCTCGGCTACAAGGATCTGACCGCTCAACAGCTCATCAAGATGAGAATCCACGGTGTCCGACCGGACTACATCCGGGAAATGCAGGCGGCCGGATTCAGGAACCTCCCGGTCGAGGATCTGATCAAGAGCCGTATCCACGGAGCCACGCCGAAGTTCATCGCCGAGATGCGGAAGCTCGGGTACCACGGGCCATCGCTGGAGGACTTCGTTCGCTTTCGCATCCACGGCGTCAGCTCCGAATATATCCACGGCCTTCGTGAGCGCGGTTATGCAACCGTGTCGGCGGAGGACCTGGTCCGCATGCGGATCCACGGCGTGACCCTCGAATACATCGACGAGCTGAAGAAGGCGGGATACAACAATGTTCCGGCGGACAAGCTGATCGAGCTGCGCATCCACGGCATCGACGGCTCCTTCGCCCAGTCGATGAACGGACGGAAGAAGTAAGTCGCCTGTAGCACAGACACTTCTGTCTGTGCGCCCTTCTCTCGCCTGTAGCACAGACACTTCTTGTCAAGGCAGCACAGACAACTTCTGTCTGTGCTGCACAGACACTTCTGTCTGTGCAGCTCCTCCTGTAGGCGGCTCCACGCCGCGAACGCGGCTTACCGCCGGTAGCGCGCCACGTAGTCAGGCAACGCGATCTCCGGAGACAGCCGCGAGTCGGCGATGGGCACAGCAGGCCTCAGGCTGAAGGGGAGCTCGCCGGCCCAGATCGGCAGCGAATAGTCTGCCTCGTCGTCGATCGGGCCCCCGGTCCGGATCTTGGCCGAGACCTCTTCCAGCGGAAGGGAAAGAACGATCGTTCCCCGCAGTTCAGCTTCGCTGGGTCCTCGCGCGTCCGCGGACCGTCCGGGAACGACGTGCTCGACGATCGTCTCGAGCGCCGTCAGCTTCTCCCCGCGGTCGCTCACCTCGGTGGCCACGCCGTAGACGACCACCGACCGATAGTTCATCGAGTGGTGGAATGCCGATCGTGCGATGACAAGCCCATCGAACAGGGTCACAGTCACACAGACATCGGCGCCTTCCCGCAAAGCCCTGAGCATCCGGCTGGCCTGAGAGCCATGTACGTACAAGAGATCATTCAGCCGCGCATGAATGGTGGGGATCACGACGGGCTTTCCCTCCACCACAAAGCCGACGTGGCAGATCAGGGCTTCATCGAGAATCGAATAGACCGTCTGCCGGTCGTACGCGGCACGCTTCGGAAGTCGGCGTACAGTGGTCCGGTCGGTCGTTTCGAATGTCGCTCGCTTCGAGCCATCAGAGTCCATGGCTCCATGATAGCGGGAGGGGTGGACGGAGGCCGGTGAACAATTCGAGAGCGCAACGCGCTGCCAGATGCGCGTCGGCAAACCGCCGCGGCACGTGCGCTACTGGCGGGCCACAGAGGCGATCGCTCTCTGGCGGGCAGCGTTGACCAGCAGAGGATAGGGATCGATCGCGTCGCCCTTCCACCACTCGCCTGACGGTGGGAGCTCGAACACGGCGAAGTGGAGGTGCGGCGTGTTCTTCGGCGCATTGCCGGTCGTACCGACGTAGGCGATGACCTCTCCGCGCCGAACCAAAGCCCCCTCGGCCAGACCGTCAGCGTAGCGGTCCAGATGCGCGTAGTAGTACATCCAGTGACCCGTGGTGTCACCCTGGTAGATCGTGATCCCGCCGTCGCCGCTGTTGAAGAGCTTCCGGATCCGGCCATCGGCCGTTGCCACCACATCCGTTCCGCGCGGCGCGAGGATGTCGATGGCATGATGCGAGTGACCCGACCGTCCCTGATCGAAGGTATCGACCAGTTGTGAGACCTGGATGCCGGCAACCGGGATCAACATCCCGTCACCGCTCATGACGGACGGCATGCGCTGCTCCTCCCCTGCTGTCCGCCTCGGGGACGGAGCGGCATCGGCGCGTTCGAACAGATGAGCCCCGGTGATCGCAATGCCAAAGGCGATCACGAAGGCGGAGAGGGTCCGGCGCGCGGCGAGAGTAATCATCGCCGGTTGGAACAGCCCGTGAGCGGCCAATAGTCCGCCAGCCGGAAGCCGCGATTCCGTCGTGACGGCGTCAGCCGGAGCCTGCGACGATCAGCGTCACGGCCAGTCGAGTGTGCCTGACAGCCGCGTGATC
>JADGNX010000134.1 GCA_017883265.1 Thermoanaerobaculia bacterium | reverse complement strand
ACCGGCAGTTCGGACTCCGGCACCGGAACGGCGCCGCACTCCTCGCAGTAGATGATCGGAATCGGTGTGCCCCAATAGCGCTGCCTCGAGATCAGCCAGTCGCGCAGGCGATAGCGAACCATCTTCTTTCCGATGCCGCGGCTTTCGATCTCCTCGCTGATCTTCTCGATCGCTCGAGGCGTCTCCAGACCGCTGATAGAGCCGGAGTCGACGGCGACGCCGCTCTCCTTCTCCACATACGCTTCCGTGAGAGAGTCGACCGACGGCGCGTCCGCGGACGGCGCCACGACCACCCGCATCGGCAGGCCATATTGCCGGGCGAACTCGAAGTCGCGCTGGTCGTGCGCAGGGACCGACATGATGGCGCCGGTCCCGTATTGCGGCAGGACGAAGTTGCCCAGCCAGATCGGGATCTCGCTTCCGGTAAACGGATTGATGGCGTACTTGCCGGTGAATCGCCCCTGCTTGCCGGCCGTCTCGGACTGGCGCTCGAGCGGAGTCTGATTGCGGACCGTCTCGATCCACCGCTCGATCTCATCGCGGTCGGGGGCGCCGGCGATCAGTTCGGCCACGGCCGGCTGCTCGGGCGCCAGGACCATGAAGGTCGCGCCGTAAATCGTGTCGGGCCGCGTCGTGAAGATGGTGATCGGGCGTCCGAGCGACGGGACTTCGAAACGGACGTCGGCTCCGACGGAGCGTCCGATCCAGTTCCGCTGCATGGTCTTGACCTTCTCCGGCCATTGCGTCAGGGCCTCGAGCCCGGCCTCGAGCCGATCGGCATAGTCGGTGATCTTGAAGAACCATTGCGCCAGCTCCCGCTGCGTCACCTCCGAGCCGCAGCGCTCACAACGTCCATCCACCACCTGCTCGTTGGCCAGCACGGTCTGGCAGCTCGGGCACCAGTTCACGGGCGCCGTGCCGCGATAGGCGAGGCCGCGCTCGAAGAGCCGGAGGAAGAGCCATTGATTCCAGCGGTAGTACTCTTCGTCGCAGGAGGCCAGCTCTTTCGACCAGTCGTAGAGGATGCCC
This sequence comes from Thermoanaerobaculia bacterium, assembly GCA_017883265.1. Taxonomy (GTDB): domain Bacteria; phylum Acidobacteriota; class Thermoanaerobaculia; order Gp7-AA8; family Gp7-AA8; genus JADGNX01. Next base: position 8,311 of record JADGNX010000134.1, on the reverse strand, counting down.
CACCGCTCGAACTGCTTCTTCTCTCGCGCGATGTTGCTGCGCGTCCACTGGCCCGGATGGATGCCGCGCTTGATGGCAGCGTTCTCGGCCGGCAGGCCGAAGGCGTCCCAACCCATCGGATTCAAGGCCGCTCGTCCCTGCATCCGCAGGAACCTGTAGAGGGCATCGCCGAGGATGTAATTGCGCCCATGGCCGACATGCAGATCGCCGGACGGATAGGGAAACATATTGAGCATGTAGAACTTGTCGCCGGAAGCGTTGACGTCGATCTCGGCCACGCGCTCCTCGGCCCACCGGCGCTGCCACTTCGGCTCGATCTCTCTCGGGTCATATTGCATAAGGGGCGAGAGTATAAAAGAAGAGTGAAGGGTGAAGGGTGTGAAGAAAAGGGTGAAGGGTGAAGATTGAAGAGTGAAAGAAGACGGCGAACCCTGGTTCTTTTCACCCTGTGCTCTTCACCCTTCACCCTTCACTCTTCCTTCTCACTCTTCACACCTTCGTCGTTTCCCAGACGAAGGTGACCGGTCCATCGTTCTCCAGGGAGACGATCATCATTTCGCGGAAACGGCCGGTTTGGACGAGGATTCCGGTGGCGGCGAGCTCGGCGACGAATCTCTCGAACAGAATTCGCGCGCGCTCCGGTTCCTCTGCTCCGTCGAAACTCGGGCGGCGGCCACGGGCGATGGAGCCGGCCAGAGTGAACTGCGACACCGCCAGAATGGAACCGCCCGCCGCGTGGAGATCGCGATTCATCTTTCCGGCGTCATCGCTGAAGATCCGCAGCTGGCGGATCTTGCGGGCCGCGTCGTCGATCGCCTCCACGGAATCGCCCGTTTGAACCGCCGCCAGGATCAGCATGCCTGCGCCGATTTGGGCAACCAGCTCGTCGCCGATGGTGACGCTGGCGCGTCGCACGCGCTGGATGACGCACCGCATGTTGGGAGTATGTACGAAAGGGTGAAGGGTGAAGGGGGGTCCGCCGGGAAGGCCGGGCCGCTACTGATTACCACCTTCGCTCTTCTTTCAATCTTCAATCTTCACCCTTCACTCTTTTCTTCACACCCTTCACTCTTCTTCAATATCCACCGTGTGTAGAATCGTTTCCGACGGCTTTGCTTTCGACTACAATTCTTCGGTCCCACACGTGGCCGGCAGACGCCGGCGACGCGTCTTCGTTCTGGGAGACGCGAGAGGAGCGGCGGGAGGGTTGGCTCCGCCGGACCGCAGCGTCACGACCCGCTGCTGGTCCTGAAACGCATCACGCAACCAAACGACTATCGAACGCGCCGGCGTGAAGCCGGCAGACAAAGGAGAAACCATGAGCGGAAGCGTCAATAGAGTCATCCTGGTCGGACGTCTGGGGAAGGATCCGGAGATCCGGTCCACTCCGTCCGGAACCACCGTCGCGAAGTTCACCATTGCCACCGATGAGCGCTACACCGACCGGGCCGGAGAGAAGCAGGAGCGGACCGAGTGGCACAACATCGTCGCCTGGTCGAAGCTCGCCGAGATCTGCGGGCAGTATCTGAAGAAGGGAAAGCTGGTCTTCATCGAAGGCTCACTGCGGACCGATTCGTGGGACGACAAGGAAACCGGGCAGAAGAAGTACCGGACCGAGATCGTCGCCCAGAACATGCAGATGCTCGACAAGCGCGGTGACGACGAGGGAGGCTCGGGCGGCGGTTACGCCGGCTCGCGCAGCAAGCCGTCCTCGCAGACCTCCCCCTCCTCTGATTTCGTCGAGGATGACGAGGTGCCGTTCTAGAAATCCAGGTTTCGCGTGCAATCGGGCGCCCGAAAGCGGGCGCCCCTTGCCTAGGGAAACTTCTGTCTTTGCGGTCCTGTAGCACAGACACTTCTGTCTGTGCTGCACAGACACTTCTGTCTGTGCGAGGGTGGATCGAGTCCGGCACGTGGCACACAGACAAGAGTGTCTGTGCTACAGCCAAGTGTCTGTGTTACAGGGTCTACGTCCACTCCTCGCGGCCCGTACGGCCGGTTCCGCGGGTGCGGGGAGTCATCCGCCGCTCGACGGACGGCACGCAGCCGGCGCCGTGCTCGGGGCGCGTTTTCTGGAAGGCCTCGCAGAATCGGTCTGCCTCTTCCAACAGCGCCTGAAAGTTCGGCAGGGGTGGCGTCCCCTCTCTTCGCAACTTCCAGCAGTGCTCGCGGAAGGCATGCGCCCGCGTCACCGCCGTGGCGAAAGCCCCGCCGAAGGGACGGTCGACCCTGGCCCGCTCGCGCAGGTAGCGCTGCAGGTCGGCGATTCGCTCGATATGGCTGCAATAGAGAATGACATCGTTCCCGGCCAGCAGAGCGCGGGCCGAGATCTCCTCGTACGACCCGAGGTCTGAGACGGCATGCATCTCCATGTCGTCGGTGATGGCGAGGCCATCGAAGCCGCAGACATCGCGGAGAAGGTCAGTGGTGATCTTTCGGCTGAGACTGGCCGGGAGGTCGGGCGCACTGATCTGCGGGTAGCTTCCGTGGCCGATCATGATGGCCTGGGCCTGATGGCCGAGCTTTGCGAACGGCACGAGGTCCTCGCGCTGCAGTTCCTCGAGCGGGACGTCGATGATGGTGGCGCCATAATGCGGATCGGCCGTTCCCATCCCGATGCCGGGAAAATGCTTGAGGCATGAAGCGACTCCGGCGCTCTCCTGGCCGGTCATGAAGGCTCCGGCCAGCTCGATGACGCTCTTCGCGTCGCCCCCGAAGCAGCGGCGCTCGAGGCCTTTGGGAGGAGCGTCGCCGCGGATGTCGACGACGGGGGCGAGATTGATCTCGATGTCGAACCAACGAAGCGCCAGGCCGATGACCCGGCCGAGCCACCGGGCCATTTCGGCCGGCCTCTCCCCCTCGATGAAGGCTTCCGCGCTCGGCAGACCGGGGATGATGCTGCGCAGCCGGTCGACCCGCCCGCCCTCCTCGTCGATCATGAAGACCGGAGGCTCGCTCGAGAGCGATTTGACCTCGCGTACCAGCTCGCGCAGCTGTTCGTGCGTGTCGATGTTGCGACCGAAGAGGACGACGGCGTACGGCGTGGTCTCGGTCAGGATTCTGCGTTCCAGTTCGGTGAGCGTCGTGCCGGTCAGGCCGACGCCGAGGATGTCGTTGCCCATGTCGTGATTCGCTCTCCGGTTGCTGCCGTTTCGATCTCTGCAAGTTTGGGAGCAGTTTCGGCCTGGGCGTGCTCCGGGCGGAATCCGGACCGGGACGTGAGCCTCAGTCTCCCAGTCTCTCCCGCAACTTGTGCAGCTCGTTGAGGGCCTCGAGCGGCGAGAGGGTATCGACGTTCAACTCGCGGAGTGCGGCCACCACCTCGCGCTCGCGGCCGTCGAAGAGCGACATCTGCCGCACGGCCGGAACACCGCGACGCCCGGCCTGCTCGACCAGATCGATCTCCTTCCGCTCCAGGGTGGCCAGGATCTCCCTCGCTCTGGCGATCACCGAAAGGGGGATACCGGCCAGTTTGGCTACCTGAATGCCGTAACTCTTGTCGGCAGAGCCCGGCACGACCTTGCGCAGGAAGATGATCTGATCGTTCCACTCTTTGACGGCCACGTTGTAGTTGGCCACGCGCGGCCGGCTGCGCGCCAGATCGGTGACCTCGTGATAGTGAGTGGCGAAGAGAGTGATGCCGCCTCGCCCCGGCTGGTCGTGGAGATATTCGATGATGGCCCAGGCCAGCGAGAGTCCGTCAAATGTGGCGGTGCCGCGGCCGACTTCATCGAGGATGATGAGGGAACGCCCGGTGGCGTTGTTGAGGATGTTCGCGGTCTCGTGCATTTCAACCATGAAGGTCGACTCGCCGCGCGCCAGGTGGTCCGAGGCGCCGACCCGCGTAAAGATCCGATCGAACACGCCGAGCCGCGCGCTGGTGGCCGGCACGAAGCTGCCGATCTGATTCAGGAGCACGATCAGCGCCACCTGCCGTAGATAGGTCGACTTGCCGCCCATGTTCGGGCCGGTGATGATCTGAATCCCGTTGCGGTCGCGATCGATATCGCTGGAGTTCGGAATGAATCGCTCCGCGGCGATGGTCTCGATGACCGGATGGCGCCCCTCCTCGACACAGATCTCCGCCACATCGCTCAGAACAGGCCGCACGTAGCGATAGCGGACCGCCGTGGTGGCCAGCGAGGCCAGGCAGTCGATCTCCCCTACCACCCGGCCACGGCTGAGGAGCTCGGCGGCCCGGGCGGCCACGAACGTCAGGAGCTCGTCGAAGATCCGTCCCTCGATGAGACCCGACTTCTCTTCAGCTCCGACGATCTTCTCCTCCAGCGCCTTCAGCTCCGGGGTGATGAACCGTTCGGCGTTGACCAGCGTCTGCTTGCGGATGTAGTCGGGCGGTACGCGGGTCAGGTTCGACTTCGAGATCTCGATGTAGTAGCCGAAAACGCTGTTGAACCGGATCTTGAGCGAAGAGATGCCGCTGCGCTGGCGCTCCTCGGACTCGATGCGGAGCAGGATCGATTTGGAATCGCTGGCGATGGAGCGAAGGGCGTCGAGCTCCGCGTCGATGCCCTTGCGGATGACTCCACCCTCCCTGATCGAGGCCGGAGCGTTTTCGTCGATGACCTCGCGGATGCGGGCCTCGATGGATGGCAGCGGATCGGCTGCCGCCGCCAGTGTTCGCAGAAGCGGACCCTGCAGCGGCTCCATGGAATCGCGGAGCTCGCCGACGGCTGCGAGCGAGCCGGCCAGAGCGAGACATTCGCGCGGCGAAGCGAGGTGCAGGCTGATGCGCGAGGTCAGCCGCTCGATGTCGGCGATGCCGGCCAGAGCGCTCCCCATCGACTGCAGGATGATGCGCGATCGCGTCAGCTCGTCAACCGCGTCGTGGCGCCCGAAAATGGCCTCCCGCGACTTGAGAGGACGGGTGACCCACTTCCTCAGGGTGCGGGCGCCCATAGCGGAGCGGGTGGCGTTGATCACGCTCCAGAGCGTGGCTCGGGGACGGGTGGCATCGCGCGATTCGAGAACCTCGAGATTCTCGAGCGTCGACGCGTCGAGCTGAAGAAAGCCGGAGGAGTCCTCCACCCGGATCGACCCGACGTGATCGAGCTCCCGCTTCTGCCTGGAGGTCGCATAGCGCAGGGCCGCGCCGGCGGCCGCGATCCGCGGATCGTCTCCCTCCAGTCCGAACCCGCGTAGCGACTGCGTCCCGAAGTGCCGGGTGAGGTATGCCGCGGCGCCGGCAGGCTCGAACATCGACTCTTCGAGCTCGTTGGCCGCGATCCCCATGGCGCGCACCTCGCCGGCAAATCCGTTCATCGATCCGCGCGGGAAGACAGCCTCTCGGGGGAGGAATCGGGCGATGTCGTCCATCAGCCGGCCGTCGTGAATCCCGGCGTACGAGGTGACGAAGAAATCGCCGGTCGATACGTCGAGGAAGGCGGCCCCGGCCGCATCGTTGCCCGGCATGAGCGACAGCAGATAGCAGCTCTCCCGCTCCACGATCGACTGGTCGGTGGCGGTCCCGGGAGTGACGATGCGAATGACCTCGCGACGGACGATTCCTTTGGCTGCCGACGGCTCCTCCACCTGGTCGCAGATAGCGACGCTGAGTCCGTGGCGGATGAGTTTCGCGACGTACGCATCGGCAGCGTGATAAGGAACGCCGCACATCGGCGCTTCCGACTCCCCACCGCGACCGCGGGCTGTCAGCACCAGGTCGAGCAGAGGGGCAGCCTTCTCGGCGTCCTCGAAGAACATCTCGTAGAAATCGCCGAGGCGATAGAAGAGGATGGCGTCGGGAACCTGCCGCTTGATCTCGAAGTACTGCTCGAGCATCGGCGTGAGCTTCATCGGTCTGGACATTCTGGCAGGCCGCGCGGCAGGGCCGAAGGGTCGGCGCGCCACGGAACGGGGCGATCATAACGCGTCAGCGGTTGAGACGATCTCTCGCTCAGCGGGCCGCTCAGCCTACCGCAGAGGGCGCCGAATCACCAGCGGCCTTCCGCTCGCGCCGTCCAACTCGACGACCAGAGCCTCGCGCAGCGCCGTGTGGGGCACGCGGTCGCAAAGAACAACCCATCGATCAGCCGTTCCCCCTTCGCCGCGCGGGGCCCAGGCCACATGGACCGCCTCGTAGCCGGGGCCCTTCGGATCGCGGCTGCGGAGGAGAGCGACGGCGCGGACCGCGGCGTCGTCGCTGAAGATCCGGCCGCTCCTCCGCGACGGATCGGGCCGCGCATGAACAGCGGCGAACAACAGGGCGCAGAGCGCGATCCACCCGACGTAGAGAAGTGCAAAGCGCCGCGCCGGTTGTTCCACGCCGGTTATAATAGATCGCAATGACGCGTGCCGAGATCGAGGAGACGGTGACCAGCATCATCCACAAGGAAAAAGAGCTCCCCGCCGAATCGCTCCAGCCGGGCACCGTTCTGGCCGACGCCGGAATCGACTCTCTCGACGCGCTGACGATCCTCTTCGCCATCGAGGAGCATTTCAAGATCGCCATCTCCGACACGGATGCGCGGGCCATCCGGACCTTCGGCGACATGATCGACGCCATCGAGAGGCTCGTGCCGGCGTAGGGTAATCGGGTCGTCAAAGTTTCGCCCACGGCGTCCATCGAGTCTTTCCCGGGCCCGAGCCCCTGCCCCCGCCCGGTTTTCGACTCTCAGATTTCAAATATTTTTGGCTCGAATTGGAGAGGCGCTCGAGGCCCTTACGGTCGCCTCACTCCCCCAGCCGCACGGCGATGACTCCGTTCAGGCCGCCGAAGGCGAACGAGTTCGAGAGAAAGTGCTCCGCGTTGCCCGGCCGGGCCGCGTTGGGTACGTAGTCGAGGTCGCAGGCCGGGTCGGGCTGTTCGAGGTTGATGGTCGGCGGCAAGAGACCGCGCTGCAGCGACAAGAGCGACGAGACGATCTCGATGGCGCCGCTGGCTCCCATGGTGTGGCCGTGCATCGACTTGGTCGAGCTCACCGGGATGCTGTCGGCGCGCGATCCGAAGACCGCGCGGACCGCTTCGGTCTCGGTCTGATCGTTGGCCCGCGTTCCGGTTCCGTGTGCGTTGATGTAGCCGATGTCATCCACTGTCAACCCGGCGTCGGCCAGCGCCATCCGCATGGCGGCCGCTGCTCCCCGGGCAGAGGGATCGGTGACGTGGCCCGCGTCACTGGAGAGTCCGAAGCCGACGATCTCTCCGAGGATCGGCTGCGCGCGGGCCTTCGCCGACTCCCACTCCTCGAGGATCAGGACAGCGGCCCCTTCGGCCAGGACGAGCCCCTTGCGGTCGGCGCTGAACGGACGGCATGCCGCTCCCGGGTTCTCGTTGTCGACAGCCAGTACGCGCATCCCCTCCCAGGCCCGCAGGACGGAGTAGGTCAGCGGGGCATCCGAGCCTCCGGCGATCACAACATCGACGAGCCCGTGGCGAATCCAGTGAAAGGCCTGACCGATGGCATGCGCGCTCGACGCGCACGCGGAAACGGTGCTCGTGGCCGGGCCCGTAGCATTCCAGCGCGCCGACACGGCGCTGGTCGCCGCGTTGTACATCGAGTAGGGAATGATGGTCGGAGCCAGCCGCGGCTGCTTCTGCTCGTAGAGACGGCGAAAGGTGGCGTCCTGCGTCTCGTTCCCTCCCATACCGGTTCCGATGATCGTCCCGATCCTCTGGGGGTCGATCCCGGCTCCGGGCAAGGCGGCCTGTTCGACGGCCTCGGCGGCAGCGATGAGGGCCAGCCGAGTGAAGCGGTCCCCCGTGGCCGGCACACTCAGGAGTGCCTCCGCCGGGACCTCGCCAGCGATGCGGCAGGAGAGGAGCGACGAGTCGAAGTTCTCGATGATCCGTATGCCGCTGCGACCAGCCGCGATCGCGTCGCCTGTGGCCTGTTTGCCTCGCCCGAAGCAGGAGACGATTCCGATTCCGGTGATGGCCACACGCCGCGAGCCCATGAAGCGAAAGAATACACGGAACGGAGAAAGGTGAGAGAAAGGGTGAAGAGGGAAGAGGGGTGAAGAGTGAAGGGTGAAGAGTGAAAGAAAACCCGGCAAGACCCTTTTCACTCTTCCTCTTCACCCTTCATTCTTGCCTTTGTCTGGTTCCGATCTTGCTTCAGTCCGCTGTTGATTCGTTGACACCGCAAATCACCGGACCATATGATCGGAACGGCTGGGAGGCACGCTTGATCGTCGAGAAAAAGCATTTGGAAAACTTCACCGTTCTCTATGTGGAAGGTCTGATCAAGCTGGGAGAGAGTGCGGAATTCTTCTCGTCCGCACTCGAGAACGTGCTCAAGAACGAGAGCACCAACGTCATCATCGACTTCACGAAGATCGACTACATCGACTCCAC
>JADGNX010000433.1 GCA_017883265.1 Thermoanaerobaculia bacterium | reverse complement strand
GTAGCTCGCACGTGGAACGCCGATGCGCGCCCCCTTCAGCCCGTCGGTCTTCAGGAATCTGGTGTAGTCGTGGCCCGTGGGCGGCGTGCATTTGCTCGTGGCGGAGTCGTTCGGATCCGGGTTGGAGCCTTCCAGTGCGCCGAGGAGAATGGCGGCGTCGGTGACGGTGCGGGCCATCGGTCCGGGGGTGTCCTGGTCAGCGGTGATCGGGATGACGCCGTAGCGGCTGACGCGTCCGACAGTTGGCTTGACCGCAGCCAGCATGTTCTGGTTGGACGGACTGAGAATCGAGCCCGAGGTCTCGGTGCCGACGTTGGCGGCCCAGAAACTCGCCGCGGTGCCGGTGCCGGAGCTCGAACCGCCGGTGTTGAGAACCGGACGTCCGTCGAAGGTGGCCTCGCGCGTGTCGCGGCGCGGATCGTAGGGGTTCATGCCGTAGCCGTGAAGCGAGTTGTAGTTGTTCACCATCGGGATGGGGCCGCCGGAGACGAAGTTGGCCAGCTCGGTCATCTGCGTCTTGGCCAGGATGATGGCTCCGGCCTCGCGCAGGTTCTTCGTCACCGTAGCCTCATACGGCGGGACGAGGCCGTCGAAGACCAGGGCTCCGCCGGTCGTCGGCATGTTGGTCGTCTGGATGTTGTCCTTGATGGCCACCGGGATGCCGTGCAGCGGTCCACGAATGTGTCCGGCCGCCCGCTCGCCATCGAGAGCGTCGGCTTCCTTGAGAGCGTTGGGATTGACGGTGATGGCGGCGTTGAGCTTGTCTTCGTACGTTGCGATCCTGACCAGATAGGCCAGTACCAGATCATGCGATGTGACGCGGCCTGCCTTGAGTGCGGCCTGCATCTCGGGGATCGTCGCCTCCACGACATTGAAAGGCGGACGTGGGGCGCTCTTGGATTGAGCGATCACTGTCTGCGAGGCTGCGGCGACAACAATCAGGGCGACCGCCAATTGATTTTTCATGCGGCGGATTCTAACGGGAAATCAGAAACCAGAAATCAGAAACCAGAAACCAGAAACCAGAAACCAGAAACCAGAAACCAGAAACCAGAAACCAGAAACCAGAACCAGCTTTTCCCCTTTGCCTTCTGGTTTCTGGTTTCTGGTTTCTGATTTACCGTCCGACGTAGCCGGTGGCGACGGACACACGGCGACCGGCGAGAGCCGATGCCGCCTGGATGGCGATATCGGGCTCGACCTCCGTCAGTTGGTCGACCGCGTCTCCGATCATGACCGCGACGGCTACCCCGTCGCGCCAGGCGATCTTGTAGCCTGCGATCGCGCGGATCCGCTCGCTGCCTGTGAGGACGCCGGTGAGATTGAGCGGATCGGCGGCACTGATGACGACGACTGCTCCGTCGGGCTTCTGTCGCCGGATCTCGCGCAGCCGTTCCACCGCTTCCTTCAGCGCGAATTGTTCGCCCGACATTCCGGCCACGAAACGGCCGCCGCGGATCTCGCCGCGCGCCTCCAGCCGGCGGTAGACACGCGTGAGCTCTCGCCATGGCGCAGCGTTCGCTTCGCGAGTGAGCATGCGCCGGAAGACGACGCCGTAACGACGCAGAAGGGCAAGTGCCTGCGCTTCGACGGCCGCTTCGCGCGCAGTGGAAGTCGACTCGTCGCCGACGATCGACCAGCGGCCGGAAAACGTGGCGCGTGGTCGCTGGCGCTCCGGAGCGGCCCGGACCAGAGCACGCAAGCCGGCGAAGCCGTCCGAGACCACCAGGCCGGCCGAGACCAGCTCGCCGAGCGCGCCATTGAGCTCGTGATGGTCCAGGTCACACGCCGCCGCGATATCGCGCGGGAACGATGCCCCACGGCAGCTCAGGACTTCGAGAACTTCACGTGCATGACCACCCAACGACTCGAGAATCACCGCCGGATCGTGGTCAGCGGAAAGGCGTAGCGTTTGCCAGAAGGGGCCGTTCTGGCGAAGGAAGAGGGCGACGGGAGTCGCGCCGACGATCCGGGAGAGGACCGTTCCTTCGCCGGTCATGAGCGGAGCGGGCGATGGCCCGGAGCTCGACATGATTTCCAGTCGTGCCGCGGAGCCGGTGATCGTGGGGGCTGAGAGTCTTCCCCAGCCGACCTCGCCAGTCAGACAGAGCATGTCCAGCAGCGCCGGGTCATACCGACCCATCCGCGCCGGCAGGATCGTCCGTTCCCATGCGCTGGCAGCGACTTCGAATCCGTCGAGCTGACTTATGATCAATGACAGTCCATCTGCACCCGACAGGTGCGTCGACGGGGCGACGTGCTGCCAGTCGAAGAGGAAGCGCATGAAGTCGTTGACTCCGGCCGGTTCGATCTCCGACCGCAGCCGGTTCAGCGTATAGCGGTGAATGCGCGCCAGGAGTCGCCGGTCGCACCACTCGTGGAGGGTGGCGGGGCGTCCGATGATCCTGGCAATGGCATGGGCTTGAGCCTCCGCGCCGGTCGTGAACGATCCGCGGAGGACCGCTCCTTCGGACTCGAGGGCGACGAGCGCTGCCTCGGCGTCAGAGTCTTTGATCGCCAGCGCCTGAGCGAGATTGAAGGCTGTGACCGGGCCCAGCATGGTCATTCGGCCGCGAATCAGTTCGACGATCGCCTCGGCCCTGGTCCAGGTCCGTTCAGCTCGCGATGCCGGTGCGGCGAAACCGGATGGGATCGTCGCTTCGGGGTGAACGGCCAGTAACTCGGGGAGGCGCTCCGCGGCGATCCAGAACGCTTGCGTGGCGAGAAAAGCGGTGTTGTTGAGACCTATGCGAGTTGGACCGCCCGATGGTTCGAGCTTCGCGCCGCCCACCCCACCAGATCCCTCGCTAAC
>JADGNX010000133.1 GCA_017883265.1 Thermoanaerobaculia bacterium | reverse complement strand
GCCATCGGCTCGACCCTTCCTCCCAGGCAGTGCGACAAGAACTCCTCGGCCCGTGCGTTGAAGTCGATCGAATTCTCCGGGCGTGCGAAGCCGTGCCCCTCATCGGAGTAGACCACGTAGGTGACCGCACCGTGATTCTTCTCGATGGCGCTGACGATCTGCTCCGATTCGGCGATGTTGACGCGGGGATCGTTGGCCCCCTGTCCGATGAGCAGCGGACGGACGATGCGATCGGCCTTGAAGAGTGGCGAGGCGCTGCGAATGAGCTCGGCGTCCCTGGGATCGTCGACATTGCCCATTCGCGCATCGAACATCGTTCGAATCGTCTTCCAGTACGGCGGGATCGAGTGCAGAAGAGTCGCCAGATTCGACGGTCCGACGATGTCGACGCCGCATGAGAAGAGCTCCGGCGTAACGGTCAATCCAGCCAGAGTGGCATAGCCGCCATACGAGCCGCCCATGATGGCGATGCGCTTCGGATCGGCCACTCCCTGCTTCACCGCCCAGTTCACCGCATCGACCAGGTCGTCGTGCATCTTGAGGCCCCACTGCTTGTTCCCGGCATACAGGAACCGTTTTCCGTATCCGGTCGAAGCGCGAAAATTCACCTGGAGCACGGCGTAACCGCGGTTCGCCAGCCACTGCGGATACGACGAATAACCCCAGCGATCGCGTCCCCACGGACCGCCATGGACGAACAGCACCATCGGCAGATTCGTGGGAGCGACGCCGGCAGGCAGCGTGAGATAGGAGTGGAGACTCAGCCCGTCGCGGCTCGGAATCGTGACCGGCTTCATCTCCGCGAGCGTGGCTCCTTCGAGCTTCGGCTGATTGGTGAAAAGGAACGTCCCCTTCTTCGCCTTGCGGTCCCAGGTGTAGTACTTCGCCGGCCCGCGATCGGAGGTGAAGCCGACGAGCCAGACGTCATCCGCGTGGTTCCTGCTGACGATCGCAAAGTCTCCGTCGGCCAGCTTGGCGAGAGCGTCGAAATCGCTCTTTACCGACGGATCGACGATCGTGTAATGGAGACGGTCGGGTTGAAAGCCGACTGCCTCCACCCGATGCGTGTTCGGATTCGTGATGACCTCTTCGGCATCGACGTCCGGAGACGATGCGATGACCCGCTCGGCGCCGGTCGAGAGGTTCTTCTCCACCACGCGCGCGGTGTCGGAGCCAACCGAAGAGAGGAGGATGATCGACTTACCGTCGGGCGAGAAATCGCCGGCAGCGCCGAGGATCTCGTCCGGGCCGACCTTGGTGAGCGTCTTCCAGGGAGAGGCGACCGTTTCGCGGACGCGGATCTCCGTTCCTCCGTCGGCCGTTCCCACCTGCGCCGCGCGCACGTGAAGGTCGGCGTCGGAGACGAAGCCCTGAACGTCGCCGGGGTTCTTCGTGTCGAGAACGAGCGCGCCGGTCGACAGGGTCAGGCGATACTCGTCGAAGACCGATCGGTCACGGGCATTGAGCGTCACCAGAACCGTATCCGGAAACTTCGGATCGACCGCATCGATATCGGCGCGCACCCCCTGGAAGGCGGTGTAATCGCGCACCGTCTTCGCCTCCAGATCGACGCCGTACATATGAAAATTCTCGTCGCCGTCGTTGTCCTGAAGATAGAGGATCGTCCTGTTATCGCCGGCCCAGAAATAGCGGCGGATCCCGCGCTTCTTATCGGCAGTGACAGCCGCCGCATCCTCCTTCCCGATCGTCTTGACCCAGACCTGCAGAACATTCTTCGCATCCGGCGCGATCCAGGCCAGGCGAGTCCCGTCAGGAGAGAGCCGTGGGCTCGTCCGCTGCGGATTGCCGAACAGCACCTCGCGCGGAATCAGCGGCGGGAGCTCGGCCAGAAGAGGAGCGGCTACAGAGAAGAGCACGAAGGGAAGCGCGACGATGAGGGGCAGGCGTTTCATGGCGTCCTCCTCCTCTGATTGTATGCGCGAACCCTCTCATCCCAAGCCGTGGCCAAGCCGCGGAGCGGCGGCATCTCCGTAGCCAACGCGTGAGGGCGTCGGGATCCATGAATCCGGCGATCTCAATTGACGTCCAGCCGCGGAGCGGCGGCATCTCATTTACGTACGCTTCTCCGCTACGGAGACGCTCGCCGCTCCGCGGCTACTGGAGGCGCCGATCGAGATCATCAAGCGCCCGGGAGCCTCGTCACGACGTTACTTCTTCTTCGTCGGCTTGGTTCGACCCGTCTGTCCGACCAGCGCTTCGCCCGGGATGAAGTTCTGCTGCCCTTCCTTCCCTTGCATCTTCACGTCGTGCGGGTGATTCCTGAGCGGCTTGTCGTCGTCGACGTGGGCCTTGACTTCATGCGATCCGGCCACGCGTCCGCCGGTCTGGAAGAAACTCGAATTGGTGCTCGATTTTTTTGCCATGTTCACAAGCGTGCGAATTGTATGCCGTCCGACCGTTTGTCATCCCAAAACGTCCCTGGTGGCCGGGCGGGTGCCACGTTCGTCCCCAAACGACGCTAGCTCGTGGAACCGGGTTGAAGACTGGGAGTCGCCGCCCCTCCTGGCCGCACGCTGGCGGGCGCCGCGGCTCCCCGATCATTGGCCTAACGCGGCTTGAACGAGTCGGGGTACGACAGGCTTACCGTAGCGCGTGTGACGCCGTAATCGAGCGCGATGGCGAGGTCGGGCGAGATTGCGTAGAACGGTCGGAGATCGATCGGATTTCCGAGGTAGAGGCTGCCGGACATCGCGCAACGGTCGCCCCTGCGCGCGAGATCTTCGATCGGACGCCTCACGCGCATCGTGGGATAGAGGGCGTCGATCTCTCCTCGCTCTGCGCCGTAGGGCTTTGCGGTGTAGGTCTTCGAAAAGGAACTGAGAGTCAGATCCTCCTTCGTCACGCGCCCCACGGCGTCAAAGCTGTTGGTTACCATCACCTGCCATTCGACGTGCGGCGATCCCTCCACCACAAAACCGTCGTAGCCTCCCCGGACTTTGACACCGGTAAGGTCGTCGTTCTGGTAGGAGTAATCCGCTGTCACGGAGATGGCGTGGTTGCAACCCGCCGCATTCAGGTAGTCGACCTGCTGTTGTGCGATTCGGTTGCTGGCATCGAAGGTGTAGTGCGATGTGTACTTCTGCCCCTCGATGAAAACGTCCTCGCGATCGAGGAGCCAGATATCGCCGGCCTTGTGCGCGTTATAGATGAGAATTTCGCCTCCGGCCGCCGAGACGATCTTTTCCAGATAGCTGGGGCCCTGCTCGTAGCGGACTTCGCTCCCATCCTTGTCGCGCCAGCCCTCGATGATGTCGCCGTTGTAGGTCCAACCCTCCGATTTGCGCGTCTCCTGAATCGCTTTCTGCTTCGCTGCCGTATAACGCAGAGCCTCGAGCATCGTGCCGTTCCAGAGACACGGAAGAATGTCGTTCTTGTTGAAGCGATCATTGGAGAAGAACGTGGCCCGTGTGGCCGAAGCGCCCTCGACGCAGGGCCGCGTGTTCCAGACGGCGGACGAGGTCAGATACGGACCATGCCAGCAGTGCGGGCACCACGTTGCGCCGAGGGGCAGGCGAAACCCGCAGAACGCGCAGACGATTCTGGTTTTCATTTCCTGGATCTCGCTCTCCACGCCCAGGACATGCTGGTCCACTCCCGATTTCAGATCGGCCTCGGTTTCCATTGCCAGATAACGACGGAAGCGCTCCGCCGCTTTGGGAAGATCGCCCATTTTTTCCAGAACCGTGGCTTCGTCGAAAACCGCGACGGAATCATTCGGCCGCCTCTGCTCCGCCTCTTCGAAGAGCTTGAGGGCCGCATCGAGGTCGTTTTTGGCGTAGAGGAAGGTCCCTCGCGTGAACAAATCGTCGTATTCCTGATCGGTCTGTCGCTTCTTCTGCAACTCACGCTGAAACTCCAGCTCGAGCTGCAGCTTGTTGGCCAGCGCCCGCTCGGCGCCGGCCGGATAGAGCTGCAAATACCGATCGATGCGAACCTGCGCCTCCGAGTAGCGGCCCGTTCTCGCCAGAAGCAGAGCCATGTTGTAGAGCACACCCGGTTGATCAGGCTGAATGGAGTCCGCCGTAACGAACTTCTGATAAGCGCTAGCGTAGTCGTTGAGCTCGTAGAATTTCTGACCGAAGTAGACTGCCTTCCCGAACTCGTCGGCGTTCGGTGCAGCCGCCGGAGTGGTGACCGCCGGCGGGGGTGTGGGTGCCGGCTGCTCCTGCCCTCGCGCACTCTTCGTCATCAAGAGCGGTGCGAAGAGAGCAGCGCTGAAGAGCAGGCCGATCAGGCGTTGCGAGTATTGAGCTGACTGAGTCATTGGACGAATTGCTCGATCATCGGGATCAGCCATAGCTGCTGGTCTTCTGTGGCCGGCCCGCGCTCGAGGAATATGAAGAGCGCTCGCTTTCTCTGAGCTTCGGAAAACTGCTGGCTCGAGTCGCGCAGGATCTTCTCCGGCTCATTGTCGAGATCCGGGTTCGGCGCCATCACCACCCCAGCCGCTTCCTTCGTCGCCCAATGCGATGCCACATCGCTGCCGAACAGCTTCGTGACCAGGGTAATACGGCCGCTCTCATCGCGCGCGCTGATCGCCGCCAATGCCACGCGGCTTCGCGCACCCGAGCCCTGAATCAAAGACCTTAGATTCGAGAGCACCTGGAGGCGTTGGATGCAGGCGTCCAGAATCTTCGAGCGTGTCGAGTCGTCGGTCGTTGCGCTGCCGGCCTTGAGCACGCCCTGAATCCGCTGCGTTTCGAAGACGATGAAGGCATCGGGATCATTGGCCTCCGATCCCGATGGAGACGGGACGATGGGGATCGAGTCCGCGGAATTCGAGGCAGTCACAGCTGCCGGCGGTGCCGCGACGGTCGATGTTGCCGCGGCCGGCTGCTGGACGGCTGGCACCACGGTCGATGTTGCCGCGACCGGCTGCTGGACGGCTGGCGCGACGGTCGATGTTGCGGCGGCCGGCTGCTGCTGTGCCGCGGCGGGTGCCGCCGTAGTGGTCGCGGTCATGACAGGCGACGCATCAGCCGTCGAGTTGCCGCCAGCCGCAACTCCGCTGACGCCGATCTGCGCGAGGGGCAAGTCGAATGATGAGCTCGAGGACTGAGCGGTCTGCACAAGGCGTCTGGCACGGAGGTCGCTCGAAGCATTGCTGATCGACGCCGCGGGCGCCGGCGCAGGCACTCGCGTGAGGCGGGGTCCATTCAAAACGGGATTCACCGGCGCGAGCGGGTAAATCCCGCGGACCAGCTCGGAGTCGCTGCTCAGCTTCGCGTCGAGCAGCCGCTCCCGGACCCGCCGGCGGATCTCCTCGGCCATACGGATTTGCGTTGCTCTCTGCAAGTCGGTCAGGAAGTACGAGTTCGAGCGCTCCGTCGACATGTCGCAATGGCAGGGGCCGAATCGATCCACCTGAACCTGCTGGTTGTTCTGGACCTTCCTGTAAAAGTCGACGATCGCGGCGTTCCCCTTCATCTGTGCGTCGCGCGCCTGATCACACGCCGTCTGCGATGCGAACTGATTGATCCCGTAATACGTCTCGAAGACCCGCGTGTCGGGACGGTACATCTGCACGTGGAAGTGAAATGTCTCGCAGGCCTTTCCCGACACCGACGGGCTGGTTGGACAAACGAGCTGCTGAGCGAATGCGGCGCGAGCGCCGGCGAATGCCAGCAGGAGAAGCATCGATCGTCGGATCATGGAAAGTGGATAGGATTATATCCTCTCGAGTTTGGTATCCGTGGTCTGAGCTTTTCGAGTGAGATTTGCGACGCGTTCTCTCTGTCATTGCCCCTTCTTCACCTGATCAAAAAACGCGACCAGCTTCGGAGAGAACGCAGCAGGATCGAGGTGAAGGCCTCGATTCAGCTTCAGCGCTGCGCGGAAGTCGGCGGTCGCGGCAGCGAGCAGGGGGTCCGGCTGGCGCGACAGGATGGCCTGCGTGTAGCGGCCGCAACCGCGGAGCAGATACGCCTTGTCTGAGGCCTGGGCGGAGAGAATCTTAGTGAGCATCTCTTCGGACCGCTGGAGATCGCCAACAGCCAGGGCGCGGTAGGCTGACTCGAGATCGGGGCGCAAGTTCTCCTGAGGCGGTGTCACAGTCAGCATCGAATTCGTGGGGACGCTGCTGATTCTGGCCACTCGGAGCGAAAGCTCTCGCTCCTTTTTCGACACAGCACTGGCGATGCGGCGGATGGTTTGTACGTCTGTCTTACCGCTGAGATCTGCCTGCATCCGTTCGTTGTCACGCGAAGCCTGGCGAGCGTAATCGCGGAACTGAGTGTCGTGCTTGTAAGCGGTGGTGGCCTCAGCCAGATGCCGTCCGTACTCCACCATGGCCGCCTTGGCCTCAGCCATCGGTGTCGTGATGTCCTCCGTGACGGCGTCTGAATGCGCAGCGGGCGTTTGCTGCTGCTCCGAAGGCCGCGCCGGCGGGGGGGCTTGTGCTACCACGACCGGCTCCAGCGTCTTCGCCTTCACCGCTTCCGCGGGCATCTGTGCCGGCGGAGGTTTTGCCTGGGCTGGAGTGCTGGCCGGCGGCTTCTGCGCCAGCGCGGGCCTGGACACTCGCTGCTTGCGAGCCTCTTCCTCAGAGCGGGAGAAGAGATCGCGCGCTTGTGCCGCGATCTCCGCACCGCGGCGATACTCGCGGATTTGCGTGCCGGCGTGATTCACGACAAAGAGAGCTTCCTGCAGTTTCCTCTGCGCGGCGCGATACATCTCGCTTCGATCATCGCCCCCTGCAACCATCGCCGCGGCCTTCGCCGACACGGCGCGGTCCACCGCCGCGTTAGCCTCTCGTTTGCCGTCCACGGCCGCGGTTTCCGAGCTGCGCTGCTTCTCCGATTGCGCACGCGCCACCCACTCCCGCAGCTCTGCATAGAGGCGCGTGTTCTGAATGACCCCCTGATCTTCCGACTGCTTCCACTCCCGTAGAGCAGCGTCGATGTCGCCGAGGTTGAAACGGGCGATGCCCAGCCAGTAGTGCGGAACATAGACGATGACGTCGTTTCGCGGTCGCGCCGCGGCATTCTCGTTCGGCATCTCGGCAAGGGCTCGCTGCAGTGCCTGAACGGCTGCGTCGTAGTTCTTGCTCTTCACCGAGGCCACGCCCTGGTTGTAAGCGTCCCACCATTTCTCCGAAGACGCAGCAACCGGAGCGATCGCCAGCGCCGCGGTACTCAGGATGAGCGACGCAAGCAGCAGCAATCGTTTCATGGCCGGTCGTCTTCCAGCCGCGGAAGGGATGCCTTCGCGGCATCCTCAAACTGGACAGTGACGAACTGCTGCTGGCCGGGCCGAAGCTCGACCGTCCTGAGAATCGCATTCTGAAACGCGGGATTGGATAGCGTGATCTCGTACTTCCCCGGTTCGAGATCGATCGGAGCGGGAGTGACCAGCGGTCGTTTGAGCTCGATCATCTTCCCGCTGGCCAGGTTGCGAATGCTTCGCACCTCGCCCCACGGAAAAGCATTGATTCCGAGATGAGCGGATGCGCGCACTGCGACCGGGCCGTTAGCCGGGCGAAGGACATCAGGGGCCGGGGCAGCTTTCGAGTAGAGGACGACACTGGTGGCGATGATCACGAGGGCCGCGGCCGCCGCTACCGTCATGTTCCAGCGCCGCGAGCGCGACGAGCGCATCGAATGGTCGATCTCCGTCTCGGCGGCAGGGTGCGCGGAACGGGCGGGCCGGATCTCGACGGTATCCAGCGCCGGCGTGGAGCCCGGCTGCCCCGTCACCAGAGTCGGCGCGCCGGAAGAGGGCCCCTCGACGAATGTCGGCCTGCTTTCCAACGACTCGGCAACCGTCGGAACGGTATCGGACGTGCCGGCCGTCGGAGGCCATTCCGGCTCCAGCGTTCTGACCGTGGCCCCAGGGTCGTAACGCAGGGTCTTGAGGTCACCGGAGGGTCGCGTCAGATCTTCGGTCAGCTCGATCACGACCGGCGCAGGTGCCGCGCCCGGCTTGTCGTCGAGCAGCGGAATCAGCGGCTGGATGGCGCTCGCGAAATCGCGTGCGGTCGCGAAGCGGTTCGCGCGGTTTTTCTCCAGCGCATGGAAGATGATTCGTTCCAGCTCCGGGGACGCCGTGACGGTCGGATTGACTTCGCGCAGCGCCTGCGGCCGCTCTGAAGAATGAAGGAGCAGGAAACCGTGCGGCGTCGTAGCCTGAAACGGCGCCAGGCCTGTGAGCATCTCGTAGAGAACGATGCCGAAGGAGTAGAGGTCGGCCCGGCCGTCGATTTGCTCGCCTTTGCCCAGCATGCCGAGATGCTCCGGTGAGCAGTACTTCCATTTGCCGACGAACAGCCCCGTCTTGGTCTTGTCGGCCCCTTCGTCACTCCCCTGTTTGGCGATGCCGAGGTCGATGAGCTTGACACGCTCGCCGTCCTCGTCCCGCGAGATCATGATGTTCTCGGGGCTGATGTCGCGATGGACGATGCCGGCCCGGTGAATGGCATCCAGCCCGTGCAGCACTTCGACCGCCAGCTTCGCGGCGTGACGCGGGGAGAGCGGTCCACTCTGCTCGATCAACTGGTGGAGGTTCTTACCCTCGATGTACTCCCAGACCATATAGCGCGACCCGTCCTCGAGGGTGGAGAAATCGAAGAGTGTGGCCACGTTGGGGTGGTGAATTCGAGTGGCCAGGCGGGCTTCGCGGAGGAAGCGGGCGTGGGCGCCCGGATCGTTGGCAATTTTCGAGCGCATCACTTTGATCACGCGCGTGGCGTTGAGGTGCACGTGCAGAACCTTGTAGACCTCTCCCATCCCGCCGGTACCGAGGCTGGAGAGGATCTGATACTTGCCGTCGATGGGCTCGTTCAGATAGCGGCGGAGAAAATCGGTGATGGGCTCGCCGCAGAACGGGCAGGCCTTGTACTTCGGATCGATCTCCGATTTGCAGCGGATGCAGGGAAACGCCATTCGATGGCCTCGGTCACTCGCGCTGACAACGCGAAGATCCCAACGTTTTCAGTTCTGGTGTGGGCGGCATTATATGCATGCAGGGGTAGACTGGTGGCAACGACGAGATTGTCCATAGTTCAATACGACCGGCTGCAGACGAACTGAGGGTTCGCGAATGGCGAGCGCCACAGGCCGTGGTCTGGCCGCAGTCTGCGCGCCCCCCTACGCCCGGATCCCTCCTTATTCAGTCGGGATGACAAGCGGCGGATCGTCGGATTTCTCTCTCAGACTTTAACGACAAAAGCCGGGCTCGGGATCGGGCTCGGGCTCCCGGTTCATTCCGTGGGGCGTCGGGACTTGATGAGTTTCGTGAGCATCGGTGCGATGCGTTCGAGCAGGGCTTGATGTCTTTCCCGGCCCGAGCCCGAGCCCGAGCCCGCGCCCGGTTTTCGACTCTCAAATTTCAATATT
>JADGNX010000432.1 GCA_017883265.1 Thermoanaerobaculia bacterium | reverse complement strand
GATCCGCGTCATGATCTCCTTGCCGATCGCCATGTCGTCGCGATAATCGATCGTGGCCACCCAAAGGCGGAGGATGTCGGCGCCGTTCTGCTTGATGACGTCCTGCGGTGACACGACGTTGCCAATCGACTTCGACATCTTGCGGCCCTTCTCGTCCATGACGAAGCCGCAGGTGATGACCCGCTCGAATGGAGCGCCGCTCTCGATCCCGCTGCCGACGAGGAGCGATGACTGGAACCATCCACGATGCTGGTCATGGCCCTCGAGATAAACGGCAGCCGGCCACGTCAGCTCCGGTCGCGTCTTGAGGACAGCCACGTTCGAGCAGCCGGAATCGAACCAGACATCGAGGATGTCCAGCTCTTTCCGAAAGCTTGTGCCGCCACACTTGCAGCTCTCTCCCGCGGCGAGGAAGTCGGTCGCCGGGTGCTCGTACCACGCATCGGCTCCTTCGTGTGCAAAGAGGTCGCTCACCCGCCCGAAGAATTCAGGCGAGGAGATCACCGCGTTGCATTGCTCGCAGTAGAGGACTGTGATGGGAACGCCCCACAGGCGCTGACGGGAGATACACCAGTCGGGCCGGTTGGCCACCATGCCGGTCATCCGTTCCTTGCCCCAGGGCGGCAGCCACTCCACCTTCTCGATCTCCGCGAGCGCGCCACTGCGCAGCCCTTTCTCGTCCATGCTGATGAACCACTGCTCCGTAGCCCGGAAGATGATTGGGTTCTTGCAACGCCAGCAGTGCGGATAGGAATGCGTGATGTTCTCCTGAGCCAGCAGCGCACCGCGCTGTCGCAGAAGATCGATGATGTCGGGATTGGCCTTGAAGACGTGGATCCCTTCCCACGGCGCAGCCTCGGCGGTGAAGGCGCCGCGGTGATTGACCGGCGTCAGGATCTCGAGGCCGTACTTGCGCCCCATCTGGAAGTCGTCGGCGCCATGACCGGGGGCCGTGTGCACCAGGCCGGTGCCCGCCTCGACCGTGACGTGATCGCCGACGACGAAGACTCCCTCGCGCGGATAGAAGGCATGGCGATAGCGCAAGTGCTCGAACTGAGAGCCCTTGAATATCTTACCGACTTTGTACTCATCCCAGCCGAATTTACTGGTCACCGCACCGACTAACTCACTGGCCAGGATGTGGTTCTCACCATTGTGTTCGACGATCGTGTAGTCGAAGTCGGCGCGGACGGCAATGGCCAGATTGGCCGGAAGCGTCCACGGCGTCGTCGTCCAGATCACGGCATAAAGCGGCTTCTCGATCGGCAGACCGAGGCTCTCGACAGAATCGTCGGTCAGGCGGAAACGGACGTACACCGAGGGCGACGTATGGTCTTCGTATTCGACCTCAGCCTCGGCCAGCGCAGTCTGGCAGTGCGTACACCAATGCACCGGCTTGAGACCCTTGTAGACCATCCCGGTCTGGAAGAATCGTCCGAGCGCATCGGCGATGGCCGACTCGTACTCGAACGACATCGTCAGATACGGATGATCCCAGTCGCCGAAGATCGCCAAACGCTTGAAGTCGTCACGCTGGATGTCGACATATTTCGTGGCGAACTGCCGGCATGCGCGGCGGAAGTCGGCCGAGGACATCTCCTTCTTCTTCGAGCCGAGCTCCTTGTCGACCGCATGCTCGATGGGGAGGCCGTGGCAGTCCCAGCCCGGCACATAGGGCGAGTCATACCCGAGCATGGTGCGCGACTTGACGACCAGGTCCTTGAGGACTTTGTTCAGAGCGTGGCCGATGTGAATCCTGCCATTGGCATATGGAGGACCGTCATGAAGGACGAACTTCGGTTTGCCTTCCGACTTCTGGCGGATGAGCCCGTACAGGCCCATCTCTTCCCACTGCGCAAGCCGCTTCGGCTCGTTCTGCAGCAGGTTGGCCTTCATGGAGAAGGTGGTCTGCGGAAGGTTCAGCGTCTTCTTGTAGTCGCGCTTCTCAGTCATCTCGGTCATTGATTGTGGCCACCCGTTGGAGCAAGTGGCCGAAACTAACATTCGACCCGCTCCATTTCAAGCGGGTTTCTCGTGGTCGAGACCACAGCGTCCGCGAGTCTTTCCCGGGCCCGAACCCGAGCCTGCGCCCGGTTTTTGACTCTCAAATTTCAAGTATGTCTGGGTAGATGTATGAGCGCTGGACCCGGCCGGCCAGTCGGAGCGATCACTCCATCATCTTGCGATATTTCGGATCGAGGGCGTCGATCAGTCCGTCGCCGAGGAAGTTGAGGCCCATGACTGCGAGCATGATGGCGATGCCGGGGTAGATGGCCAGGTGGTTGGCCATGCCGAGGTAGCGGCGGCCGGCCGTCAGCATCGCTCCCCAGGAGGGCGTTGGAGGCTGGACGCCGAGGCCGAGAAACGATAGCGCCGCTTCGGCCAGGATGGCTCCTGCCAGGCCGAGAGTGGCCATGACGATGACGGGGTTGATCACATTCGGGAGGACGTGGTGGAGGATGACGCGAAACGATCGCGCTCCGAGGGCGCGTGCTGCGGTCACATACTCCATCTCCCGCACCTTCAGAACCTGGCCCCGAACGAGCCTGGCGTATCCCACCCAGCCGATGGTGGCCAGCGCCAGGATGACGTTGTTCAGACTCGGGCCGAGCACCGCGACCATGGCGATGGCCAGCAGAATGCCCGGGAAGGCCAGCAGAATGTCGGACACGCGCATGACGAGGGTGTCGATTGCGCCGCCGAAGTATCCCGAGATCGCACCGAGAGAGACACCGATGAGCGAAGCCAGAATGACGACGCTGAATCCGACGCGCAGCGAGACGCGCGATCCCCAGATGATGCGTGACAGAACGTCGCGGCC
>JADGNX010000431.1 GCA_017883265.1 Thermoanaerobaculia bacterium | reverse complement strand
CCTCCTACAGCGATCCCAGCCTCATGCTCGCGCCTCAGGTGGTGCCGGCCATCGTCGAGCTGGTGCACACGGCAGTAAAGAATCCGGCGACGACGACGAAATAGGCGGACGGGTGGTGGAGTGGAGGGGTGCCCGCCCTCGGGCACCGGCGCGCAACTCATGGCCATCTGCGTGCCCCCCGGTGGCCGAAGCGACCGCCGCTCCACTTGCCGCCCCCTCTCCTAAACTAAACTAGCGGGGCTTGAAAAAGTACATCCACCTCGCGCGCCCCTTCACGCTTCTCCCGCCGCTCCTCGGCATCATCTCCGGCGCCATCTGCGCCTGGGGGAGCATCCACAATCCTGACCCGTCGCGTGCCGTGACCCTTCCGGTCATTCTGACCATCGTCCTCGGCTCGCTCTGCGCGTCGTTTCTCAATGCCGCCAACAATGCTCTGAATCAGATCTACGATCTCGAGATCGACCGGATCAATAAACCAGGTCGCCCGCTGGTGACCGGAGAGCTCTCGCTCCGCCAGGGTTGGATCGCTACCTGGATCTGGTATGGGCTCGGGATCTTTCCGACCTGGCTGGTCGTCGTCTATCCCTTCAACAGCTGGTCGCAGAAGCTGCTCGCTCCGCTGCCGTATCACGAATGCCTCTTCATCTACCTGGCCGCATTCCTCTCCACGTTCATCTATTCGGTTCCCGCCTTCGGGCGGACCAAGCAGCGGACGTTCGGGGCGAACATCACGATCGCCATTCCGCGAGGCTGCCTGCTCAAGGTGGCGGGATGGTCGATGGTGGCCCACGTCTCGTCGATCGAGCCGTGGTTCATCGGCTCGATCTTCATGCTCTTCCTCCTCGGCGCCGCGTCGACGAAGGATTTCTCGGATATCGCGGGCGATCGCGCCGGTGGCTGCAGGACGCTGCCGATCCGTTACGGCGTGAGGAAAGCGGCGTGGATGATCGCACCGTTCTTCATCTTCCCCTGGCTGCTCATCCCTCTCGGAGCGCGCATGACGGATCCGATGTCCGGACCGGCGTCGGACACCCTTTCGCATCATGCGATCCAGGTGGATGGGCGCCCGCTCCCGGGCGCCCGGGCGCACGCGATCCTGACCGGCAACCAGACCGCGCTCACGCTGCTGGGAATCGGTCTGGCCATCTGGGGCGCTTACACGGTCTGGCTCATCGTCCGCAATCCCGACGAGCTCACTGCAACCGAGAACCATCCGTCATGGCGTCACATGTACCTCATGATGATGGCCGCGCAGGTCGGCTTCGCCGTGGCCTACATAGTGTGAGCCGCGCGCACCCGCCAGGGGTCATCTCGGGCGTCAGGAGGCGGCGGCCCACCGATCTTCCGGGATGAGAAGGTCAGCCACGACGCTCCGGCGATCAGCCAGAGAATCACCGGAATGAGGGAGGTCAGCTCTCCCACTCCAAAGAGGGTCTCGCCCAGATTGAAGCTGGCCCATTCATTGGCCGGCGATCCCGGAGGGTGCAGCTTGTAGGGCACTGCTTCGTCCGCCGCCACACGGTTGACGGCGACATGCCCGGTGTAGAGGTCGCGCAGCCACTGGGGAATCGGATGCGAGGGCGATACCTCGCCGTTGATCAGGAGAGGAAGTACGTAATCGCCGATCGGATTGCGCACCGAATCGGGCGGTTGGGCATCGACGGCGGTGACGGCGAGGTTCAACAGCACGCCGGCGATCCCGACGATCAGCAGCAACACGCGCCAGCGGTTGGTGAAGCCGTTCAGTCCGAGGGCCAGGAGCGGCACCACCGGCAGGAGATACCGCGGGCCGATGGCGTACCCTCCGTGCCATCCATTGAAGCAGATGTTGAAGAGGAGAAAGTAGAGCGCGATCGCAGCGGTCGCCGATGCCAGGGAACGCGGCAGTCGCGTCAGGCCGATCGTCGCCAGCACGAGAATGGGGGCGATGAAGAAGAGGCCGCGATACGGAGAGAAGGTCAAACCCCAGAGCGCATCGAGCGACGGGGCGTGGAGAATGCCGTAGACCGCTCCCGGCGTGACGAAGGCCGAATTCTCCCGGGCGATCGGCGTCGTGGTCAGTCCGCCGAAGACGATGAGCTGGTAAGCAGCGAGAAGAACTGCGAATGGCGCGCCCCCGGCGCTGAAAAGAAGCACGGCACGCCATCTTCGCTCCGGCGAAACGACGAGCATGAGTCCGACGACCAGTGCAGCGGGAATGCAGAGGTAGTTCACGAAGCCTGCTGCCCCCATGGCCACTCCCGCCGCAAGAGATCGCTGGCGCTCAGCCAGCATCACCGATGCGAGGAGGAGCGCCGCGCTCGGGACGTGGAGAAAGAGCATCGTGGAGTAGGCGAAGAGCGGCGAGCCGAGGACGACGAGGAGGGCGATGCCGAGGGCCCAGCGCCGCGATGCGCCGCGGCGGAGGCTCTCAAAGAAGAGCATGACTGCGATGGCCGCCCCGGACGTGGCGCAGAGAACGACGGTCATCAGGTAGAGGTTCAGAGTGAGGACGGGAAACTGGCCCACTGCCGCTCCTGAACGCTGTTCGACGAAGTAGAGCGGTGCGTAGAAGGGAACAGCGATCAGAGAAAGGCCCGGAGCCTTATTCGGATAGACGTGGCCGCCCCATGTGGCGACGTCGTAGGTGTTGGCGGCGAACGCATCGATCGCCAGAGTCCCGCGCTCGACGATGGCCCGGGTCTGGTCAAAGGTCGAATTCTGATTGAATCCGCTTCCTCCAAAAAAGAAGGCGCAGCTCCCCCAGACCAGCAGGAAGAGTCCCCACGCAGTGCGTTTGTCAGTCATTCACGCCGGTCATTGTCCTCCATGTCGTCACTGGAGCGGCC
>JADGNX010000430.1 GCA_017883265.1 Thermoanaerobaculia bacterium | reverse complement strand
CGGAAAACGGACTGTGCAATTCAGCACAGTTAATACCCCAGCTCGACAGCCAATCTAGAATACGCTCAAAACACGGCCGATGGAGAGAAATAATGATACGCACTCCGTTGAGACGTTGGTCATTTCAGCCGTCATTTCCCCGGTTCCCACGCTCTCAGAGGGGGCCATGATCGGGTTGGCTGCGCTCTTGTGTCTGTGCGGTTTTTTCACCATCCGCAGAAGACGGATGATAGACTGACGACCATGTTTGGCCGTCGCTATACTCGCCAGACGTAGCCGTGGAGGCTTCCGAATCATGACAAAGACGATGCGACGTGTCCGAGCGTGCCGCTACGCACATGTACTGCTGGGTGTGGGATTCGCCCTTCTTTGCGTCCCCTCCGCTACATGGGCCCAGGTGGCCCCGCCCCTGGGCACTGCGGCGGCGTTCGGGGTCCTCGCTAACTCGGCCGTCACGGGCGCGACTGGCAGCGGCGTCGTCGTCAGCGGAGAGGTGGGTTCGTCCCCCACACCCACCATCTCTAACTTTCCTCCATCGAGAACGGCCACCCCCTTTACCGTTCATTTCTCGAATGATGGAGTCGTGCAGCAGGCTCGAGTTGACGAGATCGCTGCCTACAATGCGCTCCTGATCCAGGGGCCGGGTACTGTGATCGCCGACAATCTGGCGACGGTCGGAGTACTCACCCCGGGCATCTACTCTTTTACTGTGGGTGCACCCGACTTGCCGGCCGGCGCGACTCTGACGCTCAACGGAGCTGGGGTCTTCGTATTCAACGTCGCGAGCTCGCTGACGGCGAACGTCAATTCGGTTGTGGCTGGCACCGCGAACCCGTGCAACATCTACTGGCGGGTCGGCTCATCCGCGACGCTCAATGGCGTCAACTTCCGGGGAATCGTGATCGCGAACGCAAGCATCACGGTGGGGTCCAGTGCCAATCTGGAAGGCAGCGCGCTGGCCGGAACTGGCGCAACCGGTGCGGTGACGATGGCGGGCGCTGGTGGCAACACGATCGGAGGCTGTAGCGTTTCCGGCGCTGGCGTTCCCACGCTCCCCGAGTGGGCGATGATCGCGCTGTCGCTGCTCCTCGCATTGGCCGGCGCCATTACGATCCGCCGGCGACTGTCGCAGACCGGGTCGCAGGTTGGCCTCTAAGAGGTCTTGACTTGCGGCGCGGTTGACGTCGGCCGCTAGTTGGAGTCGAGCTTGTTGACGTCCCGTATGTCGCGGAGGGTGCGCCGCATCTCCTCGACGACCTTCATGCTCTCGAGCGTCGCTTGTAACGTATCGGTGGTTGCGTGCACGGCCTCGATCGCCGCGTGACGGGCAGCCTCGGCTGCGATTCGTGCCTCCTCACCGGCGGCCCGAGCCGTCTCCCCGGCTTCCCGCACGTGCTCGCGCTCCTGCCGGACGGTCTCGAGCGCCTCACGATGCTGGTCGTGGACCTCCCGCGCTTCCTCTGCCAGCCGCCGGAACTCTTCCGCCTCATTTCTGGCAGACTCGGCTGAATTGCGGTGTCCTTCGGTGGACCCGCGGTCGTGCTCGGCGTCCTGACGGCCGTCCTCAGCCTTCTCACGCACGCTCTCGGCCTGCTGGCGGTTCTGCTCTGGCGGGGTGTGATCGTTCGTCATGTCGACTCAGAGTACGCGACTGGGCTGCCCCAGAGATGTTCTGAATGCGACAGGTCAGTCGTGCAGGACGACGCTCAGCAGGGAACTGTTGATCTTGAGGCCAGCGCCGTCGTACTCGATGAGCCCGAGCTTCCTGAACTTGTTCATGAAGAAGTTCACGCGCGAGCGCGTCGCGCCGATCATTTCCGCGAGCGTCTCCTGAGAGATCTTCGGCAGCGTTCGCTGGGGATTGACCTGGCCGTAGCGCGCCAGCAGCAGCAGCGTCCGCGCGAGCCGCTTTTCGCTGGAGTTGAAGAGCTGATCGACCAGGTCCGCCTCGATGCGGATGTTGCGCGCCAGCATGTAGGAGATGAAGCGGTCCGAGAAGGCGGGCTCCTGGTGGAGCAGCCGGATCATGGCCTCCTTGGTGATGATCAGCACGCTGGTCGGCGCCACCGCGGTCGCCGTGCCGATACGAATCGTCTGGCCGGCCAGCGCACCCTCGCCGAAAAAGTCGCCGGGACCCAGCATCGCAACCACTGCCTCTTTGCCGAGACGAGAGAGCACCGAGAGCTTGATCGTGCCGCTCTGAATGTACCGGATGTCGTTGCCGAGGTCGCCTTGTGAGAAGACCACGTCTCCGCCACGATACTTGACGACCTTTCGGGCCCTGCCCGCCGACTCGAGATACGCCGCCACATCGAAGGCGGCCCGAGTTTTCGGCCCTGCGGAGGCTTTTGCGACTCTCATGAGAATAAACCCACCCCATTATAGCACGACCGTGTACTCTGGTCCATCCAGTACAGAACAGTCCGCGAACCGATCTCTTGAACGGCCCTGAGCTCAGAGCGTTACGGTCTGGTCGAAGGTTTCAGTGTGATAGTCGAGGACCGAATGGTGCGCTGCTCGCGTGGCGAACGCATCATCGGTGACTACGAGGCGAGGCGCATCGGGAAACGCTCGGACGCGTTCAGTTCCTCGCCCGACCGGAAAGCGCACGACCCCTCGTGCTTCACGGAGGAGTCTGACCGGTCTCTGGCGTAGGTCAGGAGTCCGGTCCAGAACTCCAAGGCGTGCTCGAAGCAGACGTCTTCAGGGTTCGACACGATCTTGGTCGTGGCTCGCCGCCCGCAATAAGCACAACACGTCATACATGGTCATGATAGGCGGTCGAGCCCAAGCTCGGCTGTACCGTTTTGCACACTCAGCCGTTCCTCT
>JADGNX010000429.1 GCA_017883265.1 Thermoanaerobaculia bacterium | reverse complement strand
TCATGAGCGATGTATTGATCGGAGTGAAAGGAGCCGATCGTCACCATGCTTCCCAATCGTCGCTCGATCTCGTAGCAGGAAACGGCGATGGCCGGCGCTGTGTTGCGGCGAGAGGGCTCGGTCAGGACATTCGCCGGCTGCAGCAGAGGAAGCTGCTCCAGACATCGGGAGCGGTAGCGCTCATTGGTGGAGATGTAGATCGAATGCGGCTCGACCATTCCCACGAGCCGGTCCCAGGTAGCCTCAAGGAGCGACCGCCCCCCGAATATCTGAAGGAACTGCTTCGGACTGTCGTCGGTGCTGAGGGGCCAGAGGCGGGTTCCTGCGCCACCGGCGACGACCAGAGCGGCACGGTTCTGGGTCACGCTATGGCCACCGCATCCGCCTCGGCGGCAACCTCCGGGTTGGGCGCGGCTGCCTCAGCCTTTCTTCCGACCGCCAGAAGACTCAGACCGCTGACCGGATCCTCAGGCTCCAGGGCCCGAAACAGCGGCACCAGGGAGTCGAAGAGGCGCGATTGTGCATAGGGGAGCTCGCGCCGGTGCAGAATCCGCGAGTTCAGCCACCATCCCAGACGTCCTATCTGATTGTGGTAGCGGGTATGCTCGACCCGGAACCCGGCCGTAGTCAACTTGTTGACTAGCTGCTCCCGGTCGTAGCGGCGCTGATGGCCGACTGCGCTGTCCAGCGGGCCGAAGAGATCGGAGCCGGCAGGCACGTAGATCACGACGCGCCCGCCGGGCGCCAGAAGTTCGTGGACACGGCGGAGGGCGGCAGCGTCATCAGCCGTGTGCTCGAGGACATTGATCGCCAGGACGGTGTCGAAGGCATAGCCCGACAGCGAGTCGGTGACGACGTCGTCCAGATCGACGCGCTCCACGGCGATGCCAGGACGCCGGCGAAAGGCATTCCGAAGGCGGTCCAGGTACGGCCTCTCCTTGTCCGAAGCGACGATCAGCTCGCGCCCGTAGAGGAAGCGGGTCATGGTGCCGGAGCCTGACCCGATCTCCAGAACGCGTTGTCCGATGAACGGTTGCAGCCGCTCCCAGATCCAGCGGTTGTAGCGCTTGAGGCTGTCGAGGCGCCGGAGGGTCCGATAGTTCTGCGGCTCGCTCTCCGCATCGTCGAACAGACCGTACTTCAAGATCGTCCAGATGGCGCTGAAACCGTCCTTCCAGCTGATCTTCTTTCCTTCCCAGTAATCGCGGCCGTAGTAGGAGATCGGCACCTCGTAGATCCGGTAGCCCCGTCGCGCCACCTTCGCCGTGATCTCCGGCTCGATGCCGAAGCGATTCGACTTGAGCCGGATAGACTGGATCACCTCGCGGCGGAAAACCTTGTAGCAGGTCTCCATGTCGGTCAGATCGAGATTGGTGAGGACGTTCGAGAGGAAGGTCAGAAACGTGTTCCCCATCCGATGCCAGTAGAGCATGACCCGTCGCGGGTAGCCTTCGAAGCGCGAGCCGAAGACGACGTCGGCATCCCCACTCACGATCGGCTGGATGAGCTTCGGATACTCCTCCGGGTCGTACTCCAGGTCGGCGTCCTGAATGATGACGATGTCGCCGATTGCCTCGGCGATGCCCCGGCGGATGGCCGCTCCCTTCCCCTGGTTGACCGCCTGGAAGAGGTGCCGGATCTCGTGCCATTCGGTGGCCAGGCGGGCCACCAGATCGCGCGAGCCGTCGGTCGAGCAGTCGTCGATGACGATGATCTCCTTGTCGATCGGAACCTCGCGCACCCGACGGAGAAGCTCGGCTACGGTCGCCCTTTCGTTGTAGCAGGGAATCACGACCGACAACAACGGGGGCTTGGCAGGGTCCGTCATGCAGAGCGCATTGTAAACGTTGTGGAATGAAGGGGAAGCCGCGTCGTGTCCATCGCATTCCTTACGGGTCGCTCTTCAACCGTCGTTGAGCAGGCGCAAGGTTTGCTGCACCAGGACGCGTGATCGAGAAGAGATTGCCACACCGCGTTCCAAAGTCATTCCCGCTGCTCTCCGCATTCGCCTTGATGCTGATTCTCGTTTCCGGCTGTCACGGCCACAAGAGCGTGACCGGGACAAACAGCACCAGCGACACAAGTTCGACGGTAAACAGCAGCGCCTCGCAGAGCGCCACGACCGACACCAGCGGCACCTACGGCGGCGCGCGAACGCCTCCCGCGACGACGCCGGTGGCCACCGGCCCGAATCCCGGTGCGATCGGAACGTCAGGTGGCGTCCTTACACCACCCCGCCCGGCGCAAAGTACAACGGGCGGCGCCGAGCCGACGACGCCGGCTCCGGCAGGCACCCCGGACATCAACAGCAAGAGCGTCGTGCGAAAGAACTAGCTCAAAGTTCGGATCGCTCGTCGGTACCTTCAGTTCTTCTGGCGGCCGAGGGTTTGCAGTGTACAATTCGCCCCCGTTCGAGGCGCCCATAGCTCAGCTGGATAGAGCAACAGCCTCCGAAGCTGTAGGTCGCATGTTCGAATCATGCTGGGCGCACCAACGTTCTTCTCGTCTTCCTCACCCTTGCTGCCCCATCTGTCGGGTTGCCTGGGCGACACCCTAACGAGACTCCATCACTTCGACTGCGACGCGGCCGGGCTGCTGATTGCCCACCTCACGAAGGGCATGAGGGTGGGGATGCCGGGAGGAAAAGAGAGTGACGCCGGCCGCTCATTACGACTCGTAGGCTTTAGAGGTCATCGATCGAGTAGATGACGCGCCAGTCGCCTACGCGAATCCGCCAGCGCACCGGTTCCCCTTCGAGCTTCTTCACACGTGGTGGACGCGGAGTCACCGCGAGGGAGCCGATTTTCGCCACGACCCGCGAGGCCGAGGCGATC
>JADGNX010000132.1 GCA_017883265.1 Thermoanaerobaculia bacterium | reverse complement strand
CGTATGGGAGAGCGAGGAGCCCGTCTCGAGCGGGGCGGCCTCTTATACGCGCGACTCGGGACAACGCTCGCCAGAGTTGATCTGCAATAGGAGCTGCAGCTTTGCCAGGGAGTTGTCGCGAAGTCCTCGACGATTTGAGTCCAGCCGAAGATGCTGAAGTCGCCCGAGTAAGGGCCGTTCCGGAGTGACTCTTGCGTTCGGATCAACAAAAGATCGCTTGCCATTCCGTCACTGCGCGATCATCCGTCGATCTACCGACTTGCGTGGCTTGTCGTGGAGAGGTTGTGGTCCGCCGGATCAGTACTCGATGTTCGAAACCACAGTGTCCGTGTACGCGCCGACCGTAACGTCCAGGCCCGGGGCGATAGAACCCTTGACGGTGTAACTGTAACCAGCACCTGCGAGACCGGCCACGCCGGCGACCGTCGCAGCTGAGCCAGCCGTCGTCGGAAGAGCCAGGTTACCGGCATCGGTGAGCGTGTAGGGCAGAGTGAGAGCGCCGTTGAGCATATTGCCGCTGGTCTTGCTGAACCACACCTTGTACGTGTTGCCGGCCGCGGTCAGCTTGACGCACTTGAAGTTGAGGCTGGTCGTCTGGGTCGTGGCCGCACCGGCGAACGGATCGTAGTTGCCGAACGCCATCGTGAGCGGGGTGATCCATTTGCAGCTGCCGACCACGGTGGTGGTGATGTTGCTGCCGTTGACGCTCGGAACGGTCGTTGCGAACATCGGGAGCGCGAAGAGCGAGACGGCGAGAGTTGCAGTTGCGAGAATGACTGAGCGTTTCATTTGAGCGTCTCCTGATGAGTGGTTAAAGGGTTGTCTGTTCGTGTTTTTCGGTTTGTCCGTTTCCTGTACGGCTGTCCTAATTGCAGTCGTTGGACCGCATCGCATTGATCACGCATCTGACTCAGCTAAACGATTGAACAGGAGCGAGATATAGCTTGAACACTCATTCAAAATGAGTCGCGCGTCGGTAATTTGTACACGTCACTTTCTGAGTCTAGGATGGTTGAAAGTCTGATTTCCAGACTCTGGACACCGGCTGACGGCTTCGGTCGGAGAAGCAGGCGATCTCGGAAGCGCGGAGCCGTCCGCGGCGCCGCGCGCCTGTATACTCAAAACGGGCACAGCGGGCATGGCGCGTAACAAGGTCCTCCTGGTCGAAGACGAACGCAGCGTTCGCTTTGGCATCCGGAACTTCCTGATCGGTCGCGATTACGACGTGATCGAGGCCGAGAATCTCAAGGACGGCGAAGAGGCGTTTCGGCTGCAGCGACCCGACATCGCGCTCCTCGATTACTCCCTGCCGGACGGCAACGCCCTCGACATCCTTCCGAGGCTCAAGGCCAGCGATCCGTCGATTCCGGTAATCATTCTGACGGGACATGGTTCGATCGACCTGGCGGTCCGGGCGATCAAAGAGGGCGCCGAGCAGTTTCTGACCAAGCCTGTTCAGATGCAGACTCTGCTGGTCATCATCGAGCGGCTTCTCGACAACCAGCGGGTCCGCCAGCGCGACCAGGCGCGCACTTCCTCCGAATCCGTGCAGGCGCGCACGGGCGCCGTCAACCCGTTCATCGGCGGCAGCGACACCATCCGCCGGTTTCAGGCGGAGGTAGAGCGCATCGTGGGTGCCGATCGTCCCGTTCTCATCCTGGGCGAGACCGGGACCGGCAAGAGTGTTCTGGCCAGCTGGCTCCATCGGAACGGGCCACGCTCCAACGAGGCGTTCGTCGACCTCAACTGTGCCGGCCTGGCGAAGGAGTTTGTGGAGACCGAGCTCTTCGGTCATGAAAAAGGGGCGTTCACCGGCGCAGTCGCCGCCAAGACCGGCCTTCTCGAAGTGGCCCATCGAGGCGTCCTGTTTCTCGATGAGATTGGTGACGTGGACATTCAGGTTCAGCCGAAGCTGCTGAAAGTGCTCGAGGAAAAGCGATTCCGCCGGATGGGCGACGTTCGGGACCGCGTCGTCGACGTGCAGCTGATCGCTGCGACTCATCAGGATCTGAGCGTCGCAATCAGGGAGAAGCGGTTCCGCAGCGATCTTTACTATCGGATCAATACCCTGCCGCTGGCCATTCCGTCATTGCGCGACCGTCCCTCGGATATCCCGGCGATCGCTCAATTTTTTGTCGATCAGTTTGGCGCCGAGAAGGCGGCCGCGCACATCGAGATCGAGACGATGGCAATCAAGGCGCTCCAGGAGTACCACTGGCCGGGCAACGTTCGCGAACTGAAGAACGTCATCGAGCGGGGTGTGCTGCTCGGCGATCGGAAGCATCTGACCGTGCGCGATCTCCGCTTCGAAAGTGAGGGGGGCAGCAGCCCACCGCCCGGGTTCCCCCCGAACATGACACTCGACGAGGTAGAGCGCTGGTACGTCGAGCACGTCCTGCGCGAGGAGAACGGACGGGTAGAAGCAGCGTCCAGACGTCTCGGAATCCCGCGAAGCTCTCTCTATCAGAAAATCAAGAAATGGGACCTTGCAGTGTCCAGATCGTAGACAATCCATATCCTGTTCTCAGACGGGAATCGCCCTGCCCGGGAATGACTTTCCTGCATTTTCAGTCACTTACGCCCGTCAGGCTGCCTCGGGAGCGTGGCCCGGTGCTTGCGAAGGCATGGCCCGTGACGCCACGAATCCTCATCGTCGATGACGAGAAAAGCATCCGCTTCGCGATCGATCGCTACTTTGGACGATACGGGTATGTCGTCGATTCCGCCTCCGACAGCGCAGAGGCGCGATCTCTTCTCCATCACAACGACTATCATCTAGCCATCCTCGACCTCAACCTCGGCGTCACCGATTCGTCCGACGGGCTCGACCTCGCCGCCTGGATGCGGACTGAATGCTCAGCGACTCCTGTCATCATCCTGACGGCGCTCAGCACGGCTGAAGTGGAATTGCGCGCCAGGTCCGTCGGGGTCAGCTCGCTGCTCGGGAAACCGTTGCGCCTGTCGGATGTAGCGGATGTGGCGCTTCGCCTGATCGGAAGCACCACCGACGCCGACACCGCGACCAGCTGATTTCTTCCTACCGCAGGCCGAGGACGGCCGCGACGCGAGGTCACTGCCACGGAAACAGCGATGGGCTCAATCCGCTGTCCATTGTCAACTGTCCCTTGCCTCTAACTCAGCGGCAGCACGATGACGACCTCTCCCCCACCGCCGTCGGCATTGCGCGCCGTGACCTCGCCGCCATGTTCGGTTACGATCTGCTGCACCAGCGAGAGCCCCAGACCGGTCCCCCCTTTGCGCTTGGAGAAGAACGGCTCGAAGACGCGCGGGAGATCGTTGAGGTTGAAACCCGGGCCGCTGTCGCGAACGACGATCTCGACATAGCGCCGATCCAGCTTCTGGAGACGCGACGCCACCTCGACCGTTTCGCCCTCGCGCGAGTGCTGGATGGCGTTGTTGATGACGTTCTGTATCGCTCGCGTCAGCCGTTCGCGATCGCCGGCGATGTTACCGCTCACGATGTGCGGGTGAACCGTCACCTTCTTCTGCGTGGCCAGGGCAGTACAGCTACGCACCGCCCCCTCGATGACCGTGGCGATGGACATGGTCTGGAACGGTGTCGTCGAGCGTCGGCCGTATGCCAGCAGATCCTGCATGAGCGAGGTCATGCGATCGATCTCCTCGCGAAGAACGGCAAAGTACTCCTCCAGGCCGGAAGGGGCGATCTGCTCCATGGCATCGACCGTTGCTGAGATGGCGAACAGAGGATTCCGAACCTCATGGGCGACACCAGCGACAAGTGCGCCCATGGTGGCCATTGTCCGTTCCTGTTCGAGCCGGGCCTGCAACTCGACGAGGGCCGTGACGTCCCACGCGGTAATGATCACCCGCGGATGAACATCCTCGGATGCCGGGAATGGCATCGCCAGCAGGTCGAGCGTTCGTCCGGACGAGTCTCGAACCTGGCGCGCCGAAGGCGATCCCTTCTCTTTCACGTCGACCGTGAGCTCAGCAATCGACGACCAGGGCTCCTCGTCGCCCAACGTGCGCAGCGGCTGACCGATGATCTCAGCGAATTGCTTTCCTGCCAGCATGCGCGCAGCGCGGTTGATCCGGATGACGTCGCTGCCGCTCACGATGACGATGGGGGTCTCGACGGCATCGAACGTGGTCCGCCACTCCGCAGCGGCCCTCTCGATCACATCCAGCAGACGCTCCTTCTCACCATCCACGAACGCCTGAACGCCAACCACGAACTGTCCGATGATGGTGACGTCTTCCGACTTCGCTACTCGATGGAACACGGCCATCACCTCGATGGCGTCTCCGCCTGCAAGTGTCAATCGCAGGTGCGAGCTTATTCCGCCACCTGACTGCAGCTGGTCCAGCTGATGCCGCACATTGACGCGCTCTCTCGATTCCACGACTTCGAAGAATTCGAGGCTCTTCAGTTTCGCGCGCTTGTAGCCGAACTGACTGAGGAAGGTGTCGTTCGCGTCGAGAATCCGATAGTCGGCCGCGAGCAGGACCGCGGAGACGGGGGAGGATCGGAACACCACATCCGAAGCGGCGGCCGCTCGCCGTACGGTCAACGGCAGTCTGCCTTCGCGAAGGGGGATTGCGGAGTCAAGTGGCTGAATCTTAAATCGGCGAGGCTGAGAAAGCGAATGGAGCCGAGTGCAGGCCAGGTGTCGTTCCGGGTGCCAGCGTCAATCGGGCATTGACTGAGAGTATGTCACCGCTGGCGACGTATGGGCGTGCGATCCAGCCTTCCGATGCTGCCACATGCATCTCCGCGTTTCCGAAGGAGAGCTTGACCGCAGAGAACGAATCGTCCAGGCGGCTGACGGTAAGAAGATATCCGGCGCGGCTGTTGGTCCTGACACGAACTGTGATCGGGGCCGCGATGTCGATGAAGCCGCGCGCGATGTCCTCCGCGGTGACGCTGATGGAGCTCGGTGCATTCTCGAGGGTAACGACCGCACGTGCGAGAACGCGCGCCGAGACCGACATCTGCGCTTCCGCATTGGCGGCCATTGCCGGCGTGGCCGCGAGGAGGCATGCGAAACCGGCGATGAGGCCCAGGAAGGCAGAAGCGCGGGCAGCACGACAACCAGATTCAGAATTGGTTGGATCGTGCGAGATCAGCCCGTTCGTCGCGCTCAACGAATGTGTCATTGGACTCTCCATGCGCAGTGAGCTACTGCAAGGTGACAGCCACCTATGGATACCAGGCAAATGCTTCATGTTAAACAACTTAGCGAAAACCACCGCTGAACAAGGTGTTCAATATCCGGACACTTAGTCAAATTTCAGCGTCCGGAACCTTTCTCGAAAAAGCGCGCGATAAGTTGAGATCTGGTCTGGAAACCCAACTGAACGCGGACCGACAATTCGTGGTCGCGTCCAGCGTACTCCCATTTCGTCTCGGATTCACGGCTCTCACACATGCGCGAGACTACGCGACGATTGGCCTTCATCGCCGTTGAGAAGACATTTCGGGTCAAGGGCCGCCCGATTGTAGACTTCTCTTTCCATGTTCAAACAGGTCGCGCTCTACGGAGCGATCGACGGCATCCTCATCGCGCTCCTGAAGCTGATCGAGTACAAGCATTTCGTCCGCGAGTATCCCTCCGAGATGTACGGCGCTCTGGTCGCCCTCATCTTCACCGCGATCGGCATCTACCTCGGGCTGAAATGGACGGGGGCGAAGGAAGTCGTGGTCATCCGCGAAGTGCCGCTGCGGATGGACGGGCCGTTCGTCCTGGACGCCGAGAAACTGAAAGAGGTCCGCCTCACCGCGCGGGAGCACGAGATCCTCGGCCTCATCGCCCAGGGCCTGAGCAACCGCGAGATCGGCGCGAGGCTTTTCGTCTCCGAGAACACGGTCAAGACGCACTCGTCGCGCCTGTTCGAGAAAATGCAGGTCAACCGGCGCCTCCAGGCAGTGCAGAAGGGGAAGGAGCTCAGGCTGATCCCGTGATTCATACTTTCGTTGACCCGCAAATCACCCGAAAGTAGGCCGACACGATAGCGGTTGGGGCCCTACGTTGCGCCGCGAAAGGAAAAACCAAAATGAAGAAGATCGTCCTCGTCTTCGGTCTGATCTCCGGCGCCATCTCCTCGGCCATGATGTTCCTCACGCTACCCTTCATCAAAAGCGGAGCGATCAACAACAAGAACGGCGAGATCATCGGCTACACCGCGATCTTCCTCTCGTTCCTCCTCGTCTTCTTCGGTATCCGTTCGTATCGCCAGAACGCCGGCGGCGCGATCTCCTTCAGCCGCGCGACGGCGGTCGGCCTGCTGATCACGCTGATCTCGTGCGCGTTCTATGTTGCGTCGTGGGAGATCATTTACTTCAAGCTGATGCCTGACTTCGGCGATAAGTACGCCGCGCGCACGATCGACGCGATGCGCGAGAAGGGAGCGACCGAGATCGCCATTGCGGCGAAGAAGAAAGAGATGGAGAAGATGAAGGCGATGTACAACAACCCGTTGATCAACGCTGCGGTCACGTTCATCGAGCCGTTCCCCGTCGGACTGATCGTGACGCTGGTGTCGGCGGCGATCCTGCGAAAGCGGAATCCGCCGGCCCTCCCGGGCGTGGCGCGGGTTGCCTAGCCTCGTACCGTTGCCCGGGGTCCGGAGGACAGACAGGAGAAGCTCTGAAACGCTCTGACCTCATGTCTCTCCATCGTTGGAGATGTGACCGGCCGGGGAGTGCGGAGCTCGAGCCGACGGTCATCGATGTGTCGCCGGGCGAGGATGTCCGGACCGGCGCCGCCAAAACCACAATCGATCACGGACGCACTGATCCGCCTGAGGACGTTCCAGGGCGGGCGGCGCCGATCGTTCTGTCGATGAACGCGAATGTTGCTGCCAACGCCTTCAGGTTCGCATCGCGGGTCGCCTCCGGAGTCTTTCCGATGAAGCTGTGGTTGATGCCGGGCAGTTCGATCAGCTCGTGCTTCACGCCAGCCGACTCGAGCGTTGCCGCCATTTCCAGGGTCTGCTGATGCGGCACCGTCGTGTCTTCCGTTCCCACCATCAGCAGCATCGGAGGATCGTCACGGTCGACGTAGGTGACAACGCTCGCGGCAGCGATCAGTGCCGGTGTGCACTCGCTTGCGAAGCAGCCAAGCAACTGCCACTCCGGTGCGACGCGAAAGTCACGCGGCATCGCTCTTTCCTGTCGCGCCTGATCGGCAATCGTCGCCATATCGAACACGCCGTACCATGCGACGCCTCCCTGCACGCAGTCGGAAACGTCTGTGGAAGTGATCGGGTCGGGTTTTGTGCCGGGTATACGCCACGTGACAGGCTGCGCCGGCTCGAGCGCAGGCACGTTGCAACTCACGGCGGCAAGCGCGGCGAGATGTCCGCCCGCTGAGACGCCCCAGGTCAACGCGCGGGCCGCATCGATGCCATACTTCGTGGCGTTGAGACGCAGCCAACGGATCGCGGCTTTCACATCTTGTGCTTGCGCTGGAAACTTCGCTTCAGCGCTCAAGCGGTATTCGATGGACGCGACCACGTAACCCTTCGCCGACAGCGAAGCGAGCACGGCGGGAAAATCGACGAAAGGCCCGTTGCGATGCCCATCGCCGACCATCCAGCCACCGCCGTGGATGAAGATGACCACCGGGAAGCCGGCCGCTGGCCGCTCCACGGACCTCGGCGGGAGATAGAGATCGAGCGTGAGCGGCCGATACCCAAGCGGCTCCCAATAGATGATGGCGGGCATGCTTCGCACGCCGTTTGCGAACGTGACGTCGTGTGCCGGGTAGTGATCCGCGGTCACCACCGCGGCCGCAACTTCGGGTAGCGGCGAAGGAAGCTGTGCTGCGATATGCGCTGAAACGCTCACGGCAATGACGATGAACGCTGTTCGGATCATGCCAGCCCCCTCGATGCGTTCGAAGCCGCGAGCTTCTTCCGATTCCAGACGAAGCGAATCCGAATCGCATCCTTGCGGCAGCCTGCCGAGCACTTGCCGCAGATCAGGCACTCGGCGTTCGTGACCAGACCGTTGCGGTTCGCGACATACTCGCGGATCGGGATCCGCACCGGACAAACCTCTTCGCAGATTCCGCAGAGGTTGCAGCGCTCGGGATCGACGACCGGAATCAGGCGCGAGAGCGACGCGCCCGCCGCACAGAGCAGACCCATGAAGCACGTGTTCCGGCAGCCCCACCTGCGCTCGAGGAGAAGTCCGAAGAGAACCGCCGCGAGCGTGTCGCAGATCCATACGATTCTGTAGTGACCGCTGAAGTCCATGCTCAACAGCATCGGGCGGAATGTGACTCCGTGGATCCTGCCTGCGTTCAGTCGCATGAAGAAGAATGTGAGGCTGCTCGCAAAGAACGCGGCCGCACAGGCGAGCCGCATCCAGTAAAGAGGCTCACGCCATCGAATGTGGAAGAATGCGTGCTCGCTGGCGATGTCCTGAATCGTGCCCATGAAACAAAGCCATCCGCAGCCGACGCGCCCCAGGAGCGGAGAGACCAGGATCATCAGACCCCAGATGAGGACAGCGAGCGTGATCGCTCCAAAGTAGATGGCGTGCCAGATGAAGGCGAAGTTCAGCGCGCGAAACAGCAACGGGGTGAGAAGCAGAAAGACGATCCGCGAGATCAGGTTCCATCGCGACAGGCCGCCCGGGCGACGCGTTCTGGCGATGCTCGGCCTACCGAGCGACCCCGAACCGCGCGAGGACCTCGTCGCGGTAGTGGCGGCTGACGGGAACTTCGCGCCCGTCGTCAAGGGCAGCGACATACTCTCCTCCTCTCTGGACCAGCTTTCGAATTTTCGACGCACGCACGAGAAACGACCGGTGCGTGCGCACGAACTGCTCGTGATCGAGCCTCTGCTCAACGGCGCGCAGCGTTTCCCGCACGAGCGGATGCCGATCGGCGGTGTGAAGCCTCACGTAATTTCTTTCGGCCTCGACGTAGTCGATCTCGCTTTCGTCGATGACGGTCATCTTCCCCGGACTCATCACGACGAATCGCTCGCCGCGTGCTCCGCCGGGCTTTGGCGAAGCAGGCGTCGCCGCGAGGCAGCGCTGCACCCGCTCGAGCGCGCGTGCGATCCGCTCTTTCCGGAAGGGTTTCAGGACGTAGTCGGCCGCCTCGAGGTCGAATGCGCGTACGGCGAGCTCGTCGTGAGCAGTCACGAAGACGACGACAGGCCGCCGCGCCAGCGGGAGCGCCGCGATCGCGCTGACGCCGTCGAGCTCCGGCATCTCGATGTCGACGAAAAGAGCGTCAGGGGCGAGTCGTGCCGCCGCCTCACACAGCTCCCGTCCATCGCCGCACGCCGCGACCACCTCGGCACCCAGCGAATCGAGAACCGTCGCCAGGTGCTCGCGCGCGGCAGGCTCGTCGTCGGCAACGACGAGACGAATCGGCTCAGGCATCCGTTGCTCTCCTCACGGGCAGATCGA
>JADGNX010000428.1 GCA_017883265.1 Thermoanaerobaculia bacterium | reverse complement strand
AAGCCGGCCCCGAGGGCCTTTGCGCCCGCGCCGCCCGCGACCGTCTGGGTGGATTTCCCGATGTTCGGATTGTCGGTCTGGAAGAAGAACGACACGTCCTTCGCGACCTGTCCCGCGAGAATGAACCGGATGCGGCGCAGGTACAGGTTCTGGGCATACCCCGCGGCCGGCGTCGTGTCCTGCTGCCAGTCGCCCCACATCTGGGCCTGGATGCCCAGTCTGAAGAACACGTCGTCGTTGACCTTGACGAGCGCCTGCGCTCGCGCAGGGGCGGCGAAGAAGGCGAACGCCGCGAGGATGGCGAACGCTGCCGACAGACGGCGATACAAAGGCTGCATGGAGTCCTCCTGTTTCATTTTCCGATGGGGAGAGCGGGGATGGCACCTTGAAAGACGTAAGCCTGAAGGAGCGCGATGATTCCGATCACTGCGGCGCCGGCGACCGAATGCCACCACACCGTTCGGAAGATCGGCCCGAGGGCGTGCGATCTCTCCTTCGGGTCCTCGTAGCATGCGGCGCACGCGACCATGATCGACTGCGCGTCGATCATTTTCCCCATGACCCCGCCAGTCGAGTTGGTCGCGACGATGAGCACCTCGTTCAGGTGGAGCTGCTGAGCGGTGATGCGCTGCAAGCTGCCGAAGAGGGCGTTCGAGGCCGTGTCCGAACCGGTGAGGAAAACGCCCAGCCAGCCGAGATAGGCCGCGAAGAACGGATAGCCGGCCCCGGCCCCGGTGAACGCGAGGCCCAGCACCGCGTCCGTGCCGGAATAGCGCGTGAGGAACCCGAGCCCGAGCACCTGCCCGATGACGAGCACCGGGACCTTCATCCGGCGCGCCGTTCGGGAGAAGGCTTCTTTCCACTGAGCCGCACTCAAACGCAGGGCAAGCCCCGAAAGAAGGGCCGCCACGAATACGCCCGTGCCCGCGGCCGAAAGCCAGTTAATCGCGAATCGCGCGCCTTCCGGCTTCGCGCCGGCCTTGACCACGGGCGGCATGCGCTGAACCTGATTGTGCAGGGCCGGCATGTCCCAGCCAGGCAGAGAAAGCGTGCCCGTGAACGGTGAGCCGAGGAGCGTCGTCTTGACCGGGACGTTCGAGAAGACGTTGTTCAGGGTCGTCTTCCACTTGGGCATCCCCCAGATGCCGCAGCAGAGGATCAGGATCATCCAGGGCAGCCACGCGTACGCTGTCTGGCCTACCGTGTACTTGTACTTCCATGTCTCCGGAGGCGCGGCTCCGACCGTCGCCGCGTTCGCCTTGGCCGCCTCGCGTTCGGACTTCAACAGGAAGCGTGTCTTCGGATGCCATACGAATCTGAGGAAGAGCGCGGTGCAGATGACGGAGAAGACTCCGGAGACAACGTCCGTCATCAGGTGGGTCGGCCCATAGCCCGAGGCGAACCACTGCATCACGGCGAACGAAAGGCCCGAACAGAGCGCTCCCGGCCAAACCTCGAAGGCCTCTTTCCAGGTGCCGCCTTCCATCTTCACGAACGTGGCGATGAGCCAGAAGGGCACGAGAATCGACACGAACGGAAGCTGGTGGCCGGCCATCTTGGAAAGCGTGAGCTCGTCGAGGCCGCTCACGGCCGCAAGCGTGACGATCGGCGTCCCGATCGCGCCCCACGCGACGGGCGCCGTGTTGGCGAGAAGGTTCAGGACGGCGGACTGGAACGGCCGGAATCCGAGGCCCACCATGACGGCCCCGGCGATCGCCACCGGAGTTCCGAAACCCGAGGTCCCCTCGATGATCGCCCCGAAGGAGAAGGCGATGAGGAGGACCTGGAGGCGGCGATCGAACGAGATGTGGATGATCGATTCCTTTACGACCTCGAACTGGCCGGTGATGACCGTCATGGTGTAGAGGAACATGGCCGCGAGCACGATCCAGATGATCCCGAGGAAGCCCGAAAGGGAGCCCAGCGCGAAGGCGGAAACGGCCGACGGGAGCGGCATTCCAAACGCGAGGCACGAGACGAGGAAGGCCGCCAGGACGCCGTAGAACGCGGCAAACGGAGCGGAGATGCCGAGGTGCCTGATGCCCTGTTTGTCGCGATTCGGATGGATCGCGATGAAGTAGAGCAGGACGAGGATCGGCAACGCCGCCACGATCGTCGAGAGAAAAGCGCTCCCCATCGGGTCGTAGTTCTGGTGAAACATCGAACCTCCGTCGGCTACGGTTGTTATTTCCGATCAGGATGGATCGGGGGCGACGCCATGACGATGAGCTAGATGAATTATGCCCCGTGCCGCAAAGAAGTCCAGCGTAAGAGCGCTCCTATGGGCTCGCTAAACCCATGAACCTAACCGTTCTTTCGCGATGGACTGATCCTTTTGCGGCCGAAGGCGAGCAGAAATACGGGCTCATCGGAAACTGAGACACAGATAGGCCGTTTGAAGTCGTTTTTCACCATTTCGATCGCACGAGCAACGATCTTCTGAGCGGACTCCAGACCGGGTCGCTTGTCACGCTCACCTCGCGTCGGGCCGCTGCTCCCTTTCGACGACAGGAAAAATGTCGTAGACATAGTCGTGCGCGGCCAGCGCGACCTGGCTCAGCGTACCCGCGGCAACGCGCCCGACGATCTCCTCGCGCGAGAGGTCGAAGATCGCGTCCAGAATCTGCGCGCGCTCCCGCTCGCCCGTCTGTCCCACGATGAAGAGGACGCGGGCGCTGTGCTGGATGTAGCGGGGCGAAAGGAGCTGCCGCTTCAGCAGCTCCATGATCACCGCCGACTTGGCACGGTCGAAACGGCCCGGGTCGCCCCGCCGGTCCAGCTCGGCGAAAAAGGCGTACGTCCACTCGTTGTGGACGTCCCACAGCTTCTGGAACAAGTCCTTCGTAAAG
>JADGNX010000131.1 GCA_017883265.1 Thermoanaerobaculia bacterium | reverse complement strand
TGTCGCCTTTCAGTGGATCAGAGTCATCTTCCGAATCTGGAAGGGCCACATCCGCTACGACGAGGCTGCCTACCTCGCCGCGCTCTGTCGCCGAGGGTCGCCTCTCTCAGCACGCCTCGCCGCTGATGCTTGACTAAACACCTCAGAAGGCTTCAGCGTGCTCGTTGTGCGGGCGCGTAGGCGTGATACCAGTCAAACCGGCGTTGGGCAACAGGCCCTCACGCGTTGGGCTGCGGAGATGTCGCCGCTCCGCGGCTGGAACACGCCCTTCGGATCCGACTCACATCCCAACGCTCGCGCGGGAACGCCGCCAGCCGCCCTCCCCTCGGCGACCGAGGCGGCCGCCGCTCCAGTGGCGGCTCACTCAGCGAACGGGCTGGTATCATTCGCCACCATGCCTCCGGAGCTCCCTCTGACCGCAGCATCCCTCGACGAACAGCTCGACTACCTGGCCAAGGGGACGGTCGATCTCTTCGATCGCGACGATCTGCGCAAGAAGCTGGCGCGGTCGGCCTCGAGCGGCAAGCCGCTGACCGTCAAGGTCGGATTCGATCCGACCGCA
Source organism: Thermoanaerobaculia bacterium (assembly GCA_017883265.1). GTDB lineage: Bacteria > Acidobacteriota > Thermoanaerobaculia > Gp7-AA8 > Gp7-AA8 > JADGNX01. The sequence continues at coordinate 8,873 of JADGNX010000131.1, read as the reverse complement.
CCCGACATTCACCTCGGCCACACCGTGGTCATCCGGAAGATGCGGCACTTCCAGCTCCTCGGACACCGCGTCATCTTCCTCATCGGCGACTTCACCGGAATGATCGGCGATCCGACCGGAAAAAAAACGACCCGCCCGGCGCTGAGTCGCGAAGAGATCGAGACGAACGCCGAGACGTACCGCAAGCAGATCTACAAGCTCCTGGACCGGGAGAAGACCGAGGTACGGTTCAATGCCGAATGGCTCGGGGCGCTGGGATCGGAGGGGATGATCCGGCTGGCTGCGAAATACACCCTGGCCCGCATCCTCGAGCGCGACGACTTCCGCAAGCGCTTCGACGCCCATCAGCCGATCGCCCTGCACGAGCTCCTCTATCCGCTGGCCCAGGCCTACGATTCGGTAGCCTTGCAGGCCGATGTGGAGATGGGAGGCACCGATCAGCTGTTCAATCTCCTGGTCGGGCGTGACCTCATGCGCGAGTACGGCCTCGAGCCTCAGGTCGTGATCACCCTGCCGCTCCTCGAAGGGCTCGACGGCGTCGAGAAGATGTCGAAGTCCCTCGGCAACTACATCGGCATCGACGAGCCGGCCGAGTCGATCTTCGGCAAGGTGATGTCGATCTCCGACGACCTCATGTGGAAGTACTACCTCCTCAGCACCGACCTGACCGCGGCCGAGATCGAGACGAAGCGGGGCCAGGTGGTTGCGGGAGCGCTCCATCCGATGGAGGCCAAGCGGGAGCTGGCCAGGCGGATCATCGCCGACTTTCATTCGGCCGGCGATGCCGAGAAGGCCGACGACGAGTTCCGCCGCGTCTTCAGCGACCGGCAGATGCCGACCGAGATCGAGGAAACGATCCTCGATGCCGCGGCTGAGCCGCTTCCCGTAATCAAGATGATCGTCGCCGCCGGTCTGGCTCCGACCAACAACGAAGCGAGGCGGACCCTGACCCAGGGAGGCGTCTCGATCGACGACGCCCGGATCGACGACCCCAAAGCGACGGTCGAGGCCACCGCCGGCCGCGCGTACCTCATCAAGGTCGGCAAGCGCCGCTTCGGGCGGGTGGTCTTCCGGTAAAGTGGAGTGGGCCGAGCCAGGCCGGACCCCCGGTCAGCCACCCAGCCCGACGCCGGAGGCGTCACGTAGATTAGCCGGTGGCAAGCGCCGAAGGCGCGCTGCCACCGGTTCGACGACAACCACAATTCGCACCCCGGCAGGGGTGCCGGAGCAATGCCAATGATGGTAAATCGAGCGCGGATGCGACCCCTTCCGGGGTCAGATTTCGATCGTGGAAGTTTCCGGTGGCGGCGCGCCTTCGGCGCTTGCCACCGGCTAATCTACGGCACGCCTCTCGGCGTGCTCGACAACGGCGGGCGTCACGGGAAGACCTGTTCCGGTGGTCGCTGCGGTGACCACCGGCTACCCTCTATGACGCCCTCGGCGTCCGAGGGAGAGATGCTGCATGACTGAATCGCGACAACGGACTTATCCCCTCGGCGTCCGGCCGATTCTGGCGGATGAGGCGGCGCGCCGGCGGTCGATCGAGTCGCGCATCGTCGAGGAGCTCGAGAAGCATTCCTTCCGCGAGATCATCTTGCCGATCATCGACTTCGTCGAGCCGTACGAGGAGGTGCTGGCTCGCGACGTACAGCGCCGCAGCTACCGCTTCACCGACCGCGAGGGAGACCTGGTCTCGGTCCGCTCGGACTTCACGCCGATGATCGCCCGGGCCATCGCTCCCTCGCTCCGCCCCGAAGATCTTCCGATGAGGCTCTTCTATCGCGGCGACGTCATCCGCGCCGAAGCGACTCGGCTGGGGGCGACGCGCGAGCTCTTCCAGATCGGAGCGGAGCTGATCGGCCTCGACTCGCTCGAGAGCGACGTCGAGATCCTGACGCTTGCCGCGCGCCTTCTGGCCACGGCCGGCGTCCGCCCCGTGGTCACCTTCAGCGACGTGCGGATTGCCGAGCGCCTCATCGAATCCGCAACGAGCGACGACGAGGAGCGGCGCGCCGTCCGCTCCGCCCTCTCCGACCGCCGCCCCTCCGACCTTCGCATCACAGCGGCCGCCGGCTCAGCGACAGCCGACCTGCTGCACCGAACCGCAACCGGCACGGCAACGCTCGACGATTTCGCCACCTATCCTCCCACCGCGGAAGTAGGCGAGCGGCTCCGAGCCATCGAGCGTGCATTGCGGTCGTGCGAGGAGGCGGAGTTTCTGGCAACGCCCGATGACATCGACGAGGCCGGCGGCTATTACAGCGGACTCCGCTTCCGCCTCTTCACGCCACAGTCCCGCGTTCTGGTGGCACAGGGCGGCCGCTATGACGGCCTCTACCGGCGCTTCGGCACGGACACACCTGCGACCGGCTTCACCCTGACCGTAGATCATCTCGACGCGGAGCGAAGCGACCCGCGATCGTCCCGGGAGCGGCAACCATGAGCGTCCTGCGCGTAGCCATTCCGAAGGGGCGGCTCCAGGAACCCGCACTGCGAGCGCTGGCCAGCGCCGGCCTCGAACCTCCAACGGCGGCGGACCTCCAGACACGGCGTCTGGTCTTCTCGCGTCCCGACGTCGAGTGGATCTTCGTCAAGGACTGCGACGTTCCGGTCTACGTAGAACATGGTGCGGCCGACCTCGGGGTTGCCGGGCTGGATCAGATCCTGGAGCACGAATCGACGGCCTATCAGCCGATCACCTTTCCCTTCGGGCACTGCAGGCTGATGGTCATCGCAGCGCCGGGCGCCGGCTCCATCGACAGCGCCGCGAAAGTTGCCAGCAAGTATCCGCGGGTCAGCCGCAACTATCTCGACGCGCGCGGTCTGCGCACCGAGGTGGTGACGCTCGGCGGGTCGGTGGAGCTGGCGGCGGTGCTGCATCTCACCTCCCACGTCATCGATCTGGTCGAGACCGGCGAGACGGCTCGGGTGCATCACCTCGAGCTCCAGGAGACGATCGCCGAGATCGCTCCGCGTCTCATCATCGGCCGCAACGTCTACCGTACCGAGTCCTCGCGAATCCGCACGTTGATCGCCCGTCTCGAGGAGAGCGCCGCCAGGGAGGCGGCTTCGCGATGAAGATCGTCAAGGCTGGCACCCGAGCCGCGGAAGCGGCCATCCGGCGGCTGGAGAGGCGACGGCGCCAGACCGGTGCGAGCGCCGAGCGCGTGGCGCGGAAGATCATCGCCGAGGTACGGCGAGATGGCGATCGCGCGGTGAGCGCGCTTCTGGAGCGTCTCGACAAGGTGTCGATCGCCCCTGACGCGATTCGAGTCGCGCCCCGCTCCGTCGAGATCGATGCTTCGCTGGCAGAGGCAATCGAGATGGCCATCGATCGCGTCGAGCGTTTTCATCGGCAGCAGGCGCCTGCCGGCTACACCTGGACAGACGACAGCGGAACGTCGGTGACCCACCGCGTCCGACCGCTGCGGCGCGTCGGCATTTACGTCCCGGGGGGGCGAGCGGTCTACCTCTCGACCCTCATCATGTGTGCGGTCCCGGCGCGCATCGCAGGCGTGACGCAACTGGTCGTGGCCACCACGCCCGCAGCTGCCGCAACGCCGGAGCTGCAGTTCGCCGCTGCCCGACTCGGGGTCTCTGCGATCTATCGATGCGGAGGCGCCGGCGGCGTCGCGGCGCTCGCGCTCGGAACCGAGACGCTTGAAAGAGTCGACAAGATCGTCGGCCCGGGCAACCAATACGTGAGCGCGGCCAAACAGTTGCTGGTGTCGGAGGTCGGTATCGACATGCTCGCGGGACCGACCGAACTGGTCCTGATCGCCGATGGCTCGGCCGATCCTCTGCTGGTCGCCGCCGATCTGCTGGCGCAGGCCGAGCACGGCGAAAACTCCTCGGTCGTCTGCGTCGCAGCAACGAGGGAGCTGGCGTCAGCAATCGATCGCGAAGTGACCGGCCAACTGACCTCGGCAGTCGCCGGCTCCTCGGCCCCAGCCTGCATCGCCGGAAACGGACTCATCGTGATCGGCGACCGCGAAGCGGCCATCGAGTTGGCCAATCGGATCGCCCCCGAGCATCTGTCGCTTCACTCTGCGGATGGAGAGTCGTACGCGGGACAGCTGGAGAACTGCGGCGCGATCTTCGAGAACGCCACGACACCGGTGGCCGGCGGCGACTACATCATCGGACCGAATCACGTGCTGCCCACAGGAGGCACCGCCCGCTTCTGCTCCCCTCTCGGCGTTTACGATTTCGTGAAACGGTCGAACCTGGCGCGGGTGACGGGGAGCGGGATGGCTCTCCTGGCGCCGGCCGGTGAGGCCATCGCGCGGTTCGAAGGGCTCCCCTTCCATGCTGAGTCGCTCCGGCAACGCGCCCCGGGGGCAGGAAGGAATCCGTGATGGAGGCTAAGCTCGATCGCGCCCGGCGGGTGGTGCAGGAGATGACCGCATACACGCTGGCACTCTGAACCGCTGAGGTGAAGCTCAATCAGAACGAGAGCCCGTACGATTTTCCGGCGGAGCTGAAGAGTGAGGTGCTGCGGCGCGCCGGTCAGCGCCCGTGGAACATCTATCCGGAATTCGAGTCGCTGCGCCTCCGGACGGCCATCGCCGAGTCGTACGGCATTCCGGCCGATGGCATCCTGGTCGGCAACGGCTCGAACGAACTGCTGAGCGTGGCCATCGCCACCTTCGTCGAGCCGGGCGTCTCGGTCATCTTCCCGTCGCCCACCTTCACACTTTACGAGAAGCTCGTGCTGGTTGCGGGCGGCACGCCGGTGCCGATCGAATTCGATCCGGCCGGCGGGGAGCTTCCGCTGGAGCAGCTTCTCAGCGAAATCGAGAAGCGGCGAAATGCCGTCGTGATCGTCTGCTCACCCAACAATCCGACAGGCAGTGTGCTCCCGCCAAACGGGCTCCACTCTCTTCTCGACTCTGGCGCCTTCGTCCTCTTCGACCGCGCCTACGGCGACTTTCACACGGACCCGTATCCGGCGATGCACGAGAATCTCGTGGTCTTCTCGACGTTCTCGAAGGCCTGGGGGCTGGCCTCGCTCCGGCTGGGCTGGGTGGCATCGAGCGCGCTCAACAGCCGGGAGATGCGGAAGGTGAAGCTCCCCTACAGCCTCAACGCCATCAGCGAGGAGACGGCTGTGGTCGCTCTGGAAAATGACGCCTACCGCGCCGCCAATGTCGCATCCATCGTCGCCGAGCGCTCGCGACTTGCCGCAGCCATGAGCGCGATGAAGGACATCGTCACCTTTCCGTCGGCCGCGAACTTCGTCACCTTCCGCCCGCAGATGGATAGCAAGGTCGTCTTCGAAGGCCTCTGCTCCGATGGTCTCCTCATTCGCGACGTCTCCGCCTACCCACGGCTGGCCAATTCGCTGCGGGTGTCGGTCGGCTCGCGCGATCAGAACGATCGATTCCTCCAATCGCTTCGACGCATCACAGGAGCCTCATGATGACCGACACAGAACGAAACCGCCGCACGGCCACGATCGAGAGGAAGACGAAGGAGACGAATGTTCTGGCCGCTGTCGACCTCGACGGCAGCGGCTCGGCGAACATCGAGACTCCGATCGGCTTTCTCTCCCACATGCTGGACGCCATCGCCAGGCACGCGCAGATCGACCTCGACGTCAAAGCCACTGGCGACACGCACATCGACTATCACCACACAGTCGAAGACGTCGGGCTGGTGGTCGGTGAATGCATCGGCAAGGCTCTCGGCGACAAGTCGGGCATCCGCCGCTTCGGATCGGCCTATGTCCCGCTGGACGAAGCTCTGGCGCGCACGGTCATCGACTTCTCGGGCCGGCCGTTCATGGTCTTCGAAGCGCCCATCGATCGCGAGATGCTGCTCATCCACAAGGATTTCCCTTTCGCTCTGGTCGAGGAGTTCTTCAAGTCGCTGGCGAACAAGGTTCCCTGCAATCTCCACATCGATCTCATTCGTGGCCGCAACGGACATCACGCTGCGGAAGCCATCTTCAAGTCGTTCGCCGTAGCGCTGCGCGTGGCGAAGGAATTCGTGGGCGGAGGCATTCCCAGCACCAAAGGAGTCATTTGAATGTTTGTGACTCTCGTCGAGTCGCCCGTTGCCAATCTGGCGAACATCGGGAGGGCCCTGTCGGCCGTAGGCGCGGAACTGATGACCACGGCCAATCCTGATGTCATCGCCAGGAGCCGCACGCTCGTGCTTCCGGGAGTCGGTTCGTTCGGCGCGGCCATGGCCTGGCTGCGGAGCAGCGGCGTCGCGGAGGCGCTGAGAACGGCGGTCGATGACGGCGCCGCCCTTCTCGGCATCTGCGTCGGGCATCAGGTCCTCTTCCAAACCTCGGAGGAGGCGCCAGGGATCGACGGGCTCGGGATTCTCGAGGGGACGGTCCGGAAGCTGACCGGCGACATCGCCGTGCCGCAGATCGGCTGGAATCGCGTGACCGTCACGCACCCTACGCCTCTTTTCGCTGGCCTGCCGGAGGAGACCGCCTTCTACTTCGTCAACTCCTACGCCGCGATGACCGTGGAGGACGAAGTCGCGCGCGCCTCGTACGGGTCATCGTTCACAGCGGCGGTAGCGCGCGGCACGGTGGCGGGGCTCCAGTTTCATCCCGAGAAGTCGTCGCGCGCCGGGCTGACGGTCCTGCGCAACTTCGTCGAGCGGGCTGGATGATGCCGGCCGGCCGTAGAGCGATCCCTTTCGAGGTCATTCCTTCGCTCGACCTCCTCGACGGCAACGTGGTACGCCTGCAACGCGGCGACTTTGCCACGGCGGAAATCTACGGCCGGCCGGAGCCGGTGCTGGCGTCGCTGCACATCCCTCCCGGTGCGCGACTGCACATCGTCGATCTCGAGGGATCGCGGAGCGGAAGGCCGACCGCCCTCGACGCCGTCGAACGACTGGCCTCGCTCGGATACAGGTTGCAGATCGGCGGCGGCGTTCGAACGATCATTGATGCCCGCCAGTGGATCGACTGCGGCGCAGACCGCCTTGTGATCGGGACGATCGCCGCAGAAGACCCTGTGATGTTCCGGAAGATTGGCGATTCGATCGGCTCCGAGCGCATCGTTGCGGCTCTCGATGTCCGCGGCGACGTCGTTCGCGTCTCGGGCTGGGAGAGGGCATCGTCGCGTTCGATTGAAGATGTGCTCGAGACGCTCGAGGACGCCGGGGTCCGCTCGATCCTGGCTACCGATGTCGCGCGGGACGGGATGCTGGGCGGACCATCGTTCGATCTTTACCGGCGGCTGGCCTCCCTCACGTCGATTCCGGTGATCGCCTCGGGCGGGATCACCACGCTCAGCGACGTGACATCACTGGTCCGGCTTCCCAATCTTTCGGGCACCGTGATCGGCAGATCGCTGCTCGACGGGCGAATCAGCTTCGCGGGCGCGGTGGCGCGCGCCTCTGCCGAGCAGAGCATTCCCGAGCGTGTCATTCCCTGTCTCGATGTGCGCGACGGCCGCGTCGTGAAGGGAGTGCAGTTCGAGAACATCCGCGATGCCGGAGATCCGGTGGAGTGCGCAAAACGTTATGAGGCTGAGGGGGCCGACGAACTGGTGATCCTCGACATCTCGGCGACCGATCGGGGACGCCGGACGGCGCTGGAGACGGTTCGGAATGTCGCTGAGGCGCTCTTCATCCCGCTCACGGTCGGCGGAGGCGTCAGAACGGTGAACGACTTCCGGGCACTTCTGCGGGCCGGAGCCGATCGCGTCGCCATCAACACGGCAGCCATCATCCGCCCGGAGTTGATCGCCGAATGCGCGGAGGAGTTTGGCGTCCAGGCAGTCGTTCTTTCCTGCGACGCGAAGCGGTCGGGGGCCTCCTTCCGCGCTACCATTCGGGGCGGGAGAGAAGAAACCGAAGTGGACGCGGTGGCCTGGTGCCGGCACGCCGCGGAGCTCGGCGCCGGTGAGATTCTGCTGACGTCCGTCGATCGCGACGGGACCGCGGAAGGATTCGACATCGAGCTGCTCCGCGCCGTAACGGCATCTCTGACCATCGGTGTGATCGCTTCGGGCGGCGCCGGAGAGCTGCGACACTTTCGCGATGCAATCGAGTCGGGCGGCGCGGCCGCGGTGCTGGCAGCCTCTCTCTTTCACGATCGCAAGCTGACCCTCGGCGAAGTGAAGGACTATCTCGAGGAATGTGGCATACCGACGCGAAGGATGTTGATGTGAGGGCGCGGCTAATCAAGGGCAAAGAGTGCGCCGAGGCGCAGCCAGAGAGTCGATGTGGCAAACGCGGCGCCGCCGCTGGTTTCGAGAAGGAAGATCGACAATGGCAATGATTGACATCGAGAGCATCGACTTCAGTAAGGGACTGGTCCCGGCGATCGTGCGCGATGTGCGTCACGGCACGATCCTGATGCTCGCCTACATGAATGAAGAGGCTCTACGACGAACGCTCGAGAGCGGCGAGTCGTGGTTCTGGAGCCGGAGTCGTAATGAGCTCTGGCACAAGGGAGCGACGTCGGGAAACAGGCAAGAGGTCGTGGCAATATCCGCGGACTGCGACCGGGACACGCTTCTCATCGATGTCGAGCCGGAAGGGCCGGCCTGTCACACCGGCAGCGTGTCGTGCTTCGGTGACGACAGGAGCGAGAGGCTCGATCTGTCGCCTCTCATGTCGGTGTTGCGCGATCGGAAGGTGAAGCGGCCGGAAGGATCGTATTCGTCGTACCTCTTCAACAGCGGCACCGACAAGATTCTCAAGAAAGTGGGCGAAGAGTCCGCCGAGGTCATCATCGCGGCGAAGGGAGAAAGCGGCTGGCGGCTCACGTCGGAGATCGCCGACCTTCTCTTTCATCTATCCGTACTCCTCGTCGATCAGGAGCTGGAGTGGAGCTCCATAGCCGCGGAGCTGGAGAGTCGCGCGAAATGAATGTGGAGGCGGCCGGCAATATCCGT
>JADGNX010000427.1 GCA_017883265.1 Thermoanaerobaculia bacterium | reverse complement strand
AGGATCGGATCGAAGCGGCTCCTTGACGAAGTCTCGTTCGACATCGGCCATGGCATCGTCGCCCTCATCGGTCGCAACGGGGCGGGGAAGACGACGCTTCTACGCATCCTCTCGGGAATCTGGAAGGCCAGCTCGGGAAGTGTTTCGGTCGGCGAGCACGATCTTTCTCGCCAGCCGGTCGAAGTGAAGCGGCTGCTCGGCTATCAACCGGAATATCCCGATCTTCATCCGAAAATGCGCCCGAGTGAGCTGCTGGACCTCGTAGCCGTAGCGCGTGGAGTGGCCGACGGAGACAGGGACGCAGCGATCGCCAGATTCGGCATCAGCGATCTGCTGAACACCCCCTGTGGCGCGCTCTCCCAGGGCCAGCGGCGCCTCGTAACCCTCGTCGCTGCCACGATGCATAACCCGCCCGTTCTGCTGCTCGACGAACCCTCCAACGCGCTCGATCCTCATCGTGTGGCTGCCCTTCGGGATTACCTTCGCTCGCCGTCGGGGCCGCGAACCGCTCTCCTCTCGACCCACCAGCTCGACTTCGTGATGACTCTGGCCGCTCGCTTCATCCTCCTGCGCGAGGGGCGGCTCGTGGCGGACGGAACGCTGCAGGGACTGCGCGAGACACTCCAGATGCCGGGCGCCACGCTGGAAGAGATCGTTCTACGGCATGCCTGATGTTTTCGAGGGAGCCATGTCGCACGGCTCGGATGACAAGACCCGCGGGCGTCGTAATTCTTTCCGTCGGTGCGGCTCGATCACGATACGATCCGGCCCATGCGCAAAATACCCTTGGTGCCCATCCGCCTGGCGATGCTCATCCTCCTTTCGTTTCCCGCTCTGAGCTTCTCCGACCCCCTCGCCGATTGGGCGCAACTTCAGAAGTGGCAGTTCTCCTCCCCCGTGACCCTGCCACCCGGCGGTCTGACCTGGACGGAGGCCGATGCTACGTGGACCCTCGAGTCGGGAACGGTTCGCCTGATGCAGCCGCTCCCGGGCGGAGCGGTCACCGGTCTGGTTTTCGAAGGAAAGGGTCGCTTCGCTGTCGAGGTGAAGGACCCTGTGGAACGGGCCCAGCTTCGCCGTTTCGCCCGGCAGCCGATCGATCGGATCGACGCCGAGTTCTCGCAGATGGTCCTTCGGACGACGGACGATCGGATCCGTTCTCATTTCCCCGCTGGGTCCCCGTCGAGCTACAGCAGCGACCCGCTGGCCCAGAAACGTCACGAGCACTGGCTCATCGACTACGGCAACGACACCGACGCACGCATCATCCGGGCCCTCCTCAATCCGGAAGACGTCGTTACCACCGCCGACATCAAGACCCGTGAGCTCGACTGGCTGACCTGGGACTACGACGCCACACGCCAGGAGGAAGAGAGGCTGATCAAATGGGCGGACATTTTGCCCGAGGTCTGGCTGAGTCTCGACAGGCCGGAGGATCGCCAGCCTGACGGCCGTCCTGGCGAGAGGCCGAGCGTCATCGCCGACATCGAGCAGATCGACGTCAAGGCCGATCTGACTCACAACGGCCGGATGGGAGAGGTCGGGATCAACCACCAGCGCACCATCGACGGCCGTTATGTCGTCGATGAGGAGATCGCCATGGTGGAGGGGCGTCGCGTGCTGACGTTCGAGATCGATCCCACGGCGAAAGATGTGAAGGTGAGCCGCGAGGGAACAGACCTGCCGCTGATCCGCGATCATATCGGCGCACGTTCCGCTCACCTCGACAACAAGATCTGGGACTCGCAGTTGACCGTCGTCTTTCCCGACGCGCTCGAGAAGGGGAAGAAGATCCACCTCCGCTTCGCCTACTCCCTGGAAACCGCCAACTACGGATTCGGTGACGCCTGGTATCCGACTCTCTCTGATTCGCTCAATGACCGCTACACCGGAAGCATGGAGCTGACCGTCGGACGGAAGCACGAAGTGCGCGCGGTCGGCCTTCTCAAGAACAAGCAGGAGAGCGACGCGGGCTCGACCTCGCTCTACGTCATCGATCGGCCGGTGGCCATGATGACTTTCTCCACGGCCGATCGGGTCGAGGAGCAGGAGATCGCTATCGCCGGGATACCCAGAGTCATCGCCTTCGAGCCGGCCTACCAGTTCAGCGCCTCCGCCAAGACGCGCAACGTGGCGGTCGATGTCGCCAACAGTATGAATTTCTTCCAGACCATCTTCGGGACGAAGATTCCCGGCCAGTCCTTCTACGTCACCTCCATCGCCGCGGGCCACGGCCAGGCCTTCGACGGATTCCTCCACCTCGGCGAGGGGACCTTCACCGGCGAGCATCCCGGTGCCTCCGAGCTTTTCAGGGCCCACGAAGTGGCGCACGAGTGGTGGGGACACAAGGTCGGGTGGAAGAGCTATCGCGACCAGTGGCTCAGCGAATCGTTCGCCGAGTACTCGGCGATGCTCTTCGTGCAGGCAACAGTGCCAGGAGGAGCTAAGTACTTCAAGGAGATCCTCGATGTATACACCAGCATTCTCACCGGATCGCTCAATGGGTTGTTCAGCAAGTTCAACCGTCCGTATCTGATCGAGATGAACTCCAGCTATCGCAATCGCCTCGGGCCCATCGGAGTCGGCTATCGGGCTGGCACGCGCGAGATTCCTGCCGGGTACCAGACCCAGACGTACTACAAGGGTCCCATGGTTCTGCACATGTTGCGGATGATGATGCGCAACCGCAGCGGTGACGACGAGCTCTTCGTCAAAATCCTTCACGATTTCGCGAACGACTACGATGGCAAGGCTGCCAGCACGGCCGACTTCGAGCGCGAGGTGGCGAAAGACACATCAGGAAGCTGGCGATGGTTCTTCCGTGAATGGATCGACCAGGCGGAGATCCCGACA
>JADGNX010000130.1 GCA_017883265.1 Thermoanaerobaculia bacterium | reverse complement strand
GCGTCCGATGACGATCCCGCATCGCTTCACAACCTCGTGGACGCTCTCAACGAGCGACTGTATGGCGGCCAGGATCTTCGTATCGTGTTTCGGAAGTAAGCCCGGAGACTTGCTCATCGAACGGGTCTCGCACGCCTTCACCGTCGGGGCGGTATTTTTGCGGGATGCCGCTCGGCTCGACGCCGAGCGGTCGGTGGCCGAGGCGACCACCGCTCCACTTTCCGCATCCATCGCGTCCCGCATACACGAAACGAGGCGCCTGGCGGCGCCTCGTCCAGGCATAGACAGAAGTGTCTGTGCTACAGGATCCATCGTCTTCACGCTCGCCACTCATCGATGAGGCTGGCGACCAGACCGGTCCAGCCGGTCTGGTGACTGGCCCCGAGCCCCTCCGCCGTGTCGCCGTTAAAGAACTCGTGAAAGAGGATGAGGTCTTTCCAATGCGGGTCGTGGGCGAAGAGCTCGCTCTTTCGCGTACCTGGCGGTCCGTAGAGAGGGCGATAGCCGTTGCCGTTCGGCGTGAAGATGCCGATCAGGCGATCCGCGAGCTGGCCGGCCAGACCCGATAACGTGACCAACACCCTGGAGTCCGCTCCACCGGGAGGGGCGGAATCGACCGAGCGCGTAGCGCCGGCGCCGAAGCCCTCCTGCATCCGGGTGTCGGTCAATTCTGATTCGTGGCCATGGACGATCCCTTCGGTTGGCTCGATCAGCACGTGGATCTGACCGCCGAAAGCCTTCTCCAGTTTTCGCAGCGTCTCGATGAGCAGGAAATTGGTCGGCATCCAGACCGGACCGCGCCAGTTGCTGTTACCACCCTTGACCCGTTCGACGGCGTCTCCCGGCTCGTAACGGACCTCGGCATTGCCGAAGCGGAATGGCTCCGTGGCGTGGATCCGGCTGAGGCTGCGGATGCCATGGGGTGAGAGAAATTCGGCCGGGTCGATGATCCGGCCGAGGATTCGCTGGAGCTGCTCCCGGTCGGCGACGGCCAGGACATACGTCACGTTCGTCCCCTCGCCTTGCACCGTGGTGATACAGCGCTCCACGATGTCCTTGCGGTGCTTGAGGAACCAGTGCAGGTTCTCGGTGAAGACGCGAAAGGGCTCGATCCAGGCCGACTCCAGCCGCTCGATGGCATAGAGGGGGATCAGACCGACCAGGGATCGTACGCGGAACGGCAGCGAGTCTCCGTTCGGAAGGCGCAGCAGGTCGTAGAAGAAGCCGTCTTCCTCGTCCCATAGCGTGCGGCCGCCGCGGATCATCTTCATGGCTGCCCCGATGTAGACGTAGTGCTCGAAGAACTTGGTGGCCAGACCCTCGTACGCCGGGTTGTCCTTTGCCAGTTCCAGCGCTATCCGCATCATCACCTGGCTGAACATCCCCATCCAGCCGGTGGCGTCGCTCTGCTCGAGTGACGCTCCATCGGGCAGGGTATCGCTGCGATCGAAGACTGCGATGTTGTCGAGTCCCAGGAAGCCGCCCTCGAAGACGTTGTTTCCATCGCCGTCGACCTTGTTCACCCACCAGGTGAAATTCAGGAGAAGCTTGTGGAAGCACTTCTCGAGGAACTCGCGGTCGGCGCTGCCGGAGCGGATTCGGTCCATGTTGTAAACGCGCCAGACGGCCCAGGCGTGGACGGGCGGATTGAGATCGGAGAACTCCCATTCATAGGCCGGGATCTGCCCGTTCGGATGCTGAAACTGCTCGAAGAGCATCAGCCAGAGCTGCTCCTTGGCGAAACGGGCGTCGATCAGGGCGAGGGTGACTGTGTGGAACGCGAGATCCCAGGCGGCGAACCAGGGATACTCCCACTTGTCGGGCATCGACAGGACGCGCATCGAGTTGAGATGCCGCCAGTGCCGATTGCGTCCCTGCTGTCTCGCGGCAGGGGGCGGATTGGAGGGGTTGTCGCCATCGAGCCAGACATCGACGTCGAACAGATAGCTCTGCTTGTTCCACAGCATGCCGGCGAAGGCCTGCCGCTGTACGGCGCGCTCATCGTTCGATGCGCGGGCCGGATGGATGCTGTCGTAGAACTCGTCAGCCTCGGCATGCCGCTGAAGGACGATGGCGTCGATGTGATTCGCGAGCCCCGCATCAGCGGCGCCGCCGCCCTGGGGGGAGGGCCACGGAGCCAGGCGCATCCGGAGAACGACGGCTTCGCCGGGCGGAACCTCGTAACGCAGACGCGCGCAGGCCCTGGTTCCCTCGTTGGAGGGATTGGTGGCCTCCACCTCACCGGCCACGATGCGCCGGTGAAAGGCGTCTTTGGTGAAACGGCTGCGCGAGGTTGCTCCCGGTCCGAAGACGCGCGGTCCGTTGGTCTCGTTGTCGGTGAAGAGGAGCTCTCCCTGGCCGCAGATGTCGAGGAGGCGCGGTCCCAGGCGGCTGTCTGCCAGAAGGCCGGCCAGGGGTGGCGATTGTGAGTCGTCGGCCAGCAGGCCGAGGAGCCCGGCGCGCTGGCCGAAAGGACGGATGATCGGCGCGGTCACGGCCGCATCCGACGGCGATCCCCAGGACCATGTGTTCCGGTACCAGAGCTGAGGAAGCAGATGAATGACGGCGGGCTGGGGACCGCGATTCGACACGGTGATCCGGAAAAGCACCGTCTCGGGGTCGTCTTTGGCGATCTCGATGTCGATGTCGAAATAGCGGTTGTCGTCGAAGATGCCGGTGTCGATCAGCTCGAGCTCGGGCTCGGCGGACGAGCGGCGGTTCCCCGCGATCAGCTCGTCGTAAGGAAAGGGTCGTTGCGGATACTTGTAAAGCATTCGCTGATACGCGTGCGTCGGCAGAGCATCGGTGTAGAAGTAGGACTCCTTCACGTCCTCCCCATGATTGCCCTGCCATGCGTCGAGGCCGAAGAACCGCTCCTTGAGAATCGGATCGCGCTCATTCCAGACGGCCAGCGACCAGCAGAGCGTCTGGTAGCGATCGCAGAATCCGGCGATGCCATCCTCTCCCCATCGGAACGCTTTGGATCGTGCCAGATCGTGGGGGAGATACCTCCAGGCGTCGCCGTTCTCGCTGTAATCCTCGCGCACGGTTCCCCAGGCGCGGTCCGAGAGATAGGGTCCCCATTTCCGCCAGCGTGCCTCGGCGTGGTGATCGCCGCTCAGCCGGACCCGCTCGGCGATCTCTTTCCTGCTCATCGCGCTTACCAGCGGTGATAAGCCGGATGCCCTTCCTTTACGGCGACGAAAGTACCGCGGCAGGTCGCCGTTACTTTGCCGTTCGCCTCGATCGTGGCCTCCACCACCGCCCGATCGTCGGATGCTTCCACGACGTGCGCGCTGAGGTGAAGGAGCGCGTCCATCGGGGTCGGCCGCTTGAGCTGGACATGGAAGTCGGATGTGACCGTGCAGGGAGGGGTGTCGGAGCCCGTTCTCTTCATCAGATGGATCGTCGCCGCCCAGTTGCTGTGGCAGTCCAGCAGAGTCCCGCAGATGCCGCCGTTGAGGATGCCGTCGAAGGCCAGATGATGCGGCTCCGGCCTCCACTCGCAGACGAGGTCATCGCCACGGACCATGCTCCTGATTCGCAGACCCTTCTCGTTGGACGGCCCGCATCCGAAGCATCGGTTGCTCGGTGCATATCGTTCCTGAACGCTTTCCATGAGCGCGATTCTAACGCCTGGAGTGACGAGGCAATCGATCGACATCGAGCGCCGGCCGGGAGGGGCACTTGTCTACGCCTTCAGGATTCACTGCTTCATGCCACACTGCGGCTCGTGAATCATCTCGCTCACCTCCTTCTCGGCGGTCCGCAGCCGGAGCTTCTCATCGGGAATCTGGCCGGCGATTTCGTTCACGGTCCTTTGCGGGAGCGATTCACGCCTGAGGTTCGCGCCGGAATCGTCATGCATCGCCGGATCGACGCTTTCACCGACACTCATGCGGCAGTGGGGGAGAGCCGGCGCATCATCGCGGTTCGTTTCGGTCACTACTCGAGGATCATCGCCGACATCTTCTTCGACCACTTCCTGGCCGTGTCGTGGGACGCCTATGTGTCCGAGTCACTGGAGGACTTCCTGGAGCGCTCATTCGCCCTTCTCGATGGCCATGTAGTGGTCATGCCCGAGGGACTGCAGCGGGTCTATCCGCGCATGCGCGACGGCTCGTGGTTCCGCTCGTACGCCACGCTGGAAGGAATCCATATGGCTCTGGCCCATACGTCGAATCGGTTGAGCCGGCGGCCTGATCTTGCGGCAGCCACTTCGCTGCTGGTCGAGCAGCACGCCCCTCTTCGAGAGTGGTTTGAAAGCTTCTTTCCGGAGGTAATGGCCTACGCATCCGAGCTTCGAAACGGTCGACACGCTGGTAGAGGAACAGTTCCGGAGCTACCATCGCAGGGCGGTACGGGTTAGCCGAAAGGGGGATTGGTGATCTCATCCGAGGAGATATGCGCACGACTCGAGTCATGGCCGAAGGGGCTGGTCTCCGACCTGCGGAAGACCGCCGAAGATGCCCTCATCGGCTGTGCCGCGATGTTCGACGCCAGATCCGCGCTCATCGTATGGGAGGATGCCGAGGAGCCGTGGATGGTCGTGGGACGCCTGGCCGAGGGGGTGGCTACGTGGACGGAAGAAGCAGCCGATGGCTTCACCCCGCTCGTCCACGACGGGCTCAGCACGCTCAGTTTCTTCGTTCGCTATGCCGAGGAGGAAAGGCTCCTGGTGGGATCGGGAGAAGACTCGCTCGGCCTCTGCACGCCAGCCATCAATGGCCGTATCCTCGGCCTCATCGACGGAGAATCCGTCCTTTCGTTTCCATTGAACGGCGATTCCATCCGTGGGCGGATCTTCGTCGTGACAGACGACGATCCACCGTCCTCACTGCTGCCGCTCACGCAGGTCATCGGTTCGTTCGTCGTCAGCCGCCTCGAATCGGTTGCTGCTCTCCGGAACGCCTTGCGCGAGGCGGTCTCCGACGAGCGGAACCGCGTTGCCCGCGATCTTCACGACGGTCTCCTCCAGTCGTTCACCGGAGTGGTCCTGCGGCTCGACACCATCCACAACATGCTCGCTGATCAGCCGGATGAAGCCCGCCGGATGATCACCGAAGTGGAGGGCACGATCATGGCCGATCAGCGCGAGCTGCGCACGTATGTCGAACAGCTCCGGCCACGGCTGGACCGAGGAGAAAACTCGTTCGACTTCAATGCCCGCCTCGAGGAGCTCCACGACCGCTTTGCCACGCAGTGGGGCGTCGAGGTGGAGTTCGACGTCGACATGGACCCGCTGATCGCAAAGTATCTGGGACAGGAAACCTTTCGCATGATCATGGAAGCCGTGACGAATTCAGCGAAGCACGGCTCGGCGACCCACATCCATGTGCAGTTGCGCACCGGTCAGGGGCAGCTGCGAATCGTGGTAGCCGACAACGGCAGCGGCTTTCCATTTCAGGGAAAACGCTCCTTCGAGGAGCTTCGTCAAACCGGTTCCGGACCGTCGATTCTTGGCGAGCGGGTGGCCTCGCTGAATGGGGAACTGTCAGTCGAGTCGCGCGATGACGGCGCCACGGTCGAGATCACCCTGCCGCTCGGATGGACCGGAGAGTAGATGAGCGTCCGCATCGTCCTGGCCGACGACCACCGAATCATCCTGGAAGGCCTCGAGCAACTCTTCCGGCGGGAGCGCGATTTCCAGGTGCTGGCCACCTGTACCAACGGCGAGGAGGCGCTCGCCGCGGTGCAGCTTCACCGGCCCGACGTGCTCGTCCTCGATGTGCAGATGCCCCGACTCGGCGGCCTCAGCGTCCTGAAGAAGATACACGAGGACGAAACGCTCCAGACCCGTGTGGTGCTCCTCACCGCCAGCCTGGAAGAAGACCAGGTTCTCGAAGCCCTGCAGCATGGCGTATGGGGTCTGGTGCTCAAGGAATCGGCTGCCACCTCACTGGTTCAATGCGTACGAACCGTAGCGCGTGGGGAGCGGCTGCTCGACCCCACCACGGTGGGCCGCGCTCTGGACAAGATCATGAGGCGCCAGCAGGCCATGCGCGAGGTGGCCCAGGTTCTCTCGCCGCGGGAGACCGAGATCGTCCGGATGGTTGCCGTTGGCCTTCGCAACAAGGAGATCGCCTCACGCCTCTTCATCGGGGAGGGGACTGTCAAGTCGCATCTGCACTCCATCTACGAGAAGCTGAGCGTCCACGGCCGGGTCGAACTGACGCTCTACGCCCAGGAACGCGGAATCGTCTGAACGAAAGAGTGAAGAAGAGAAAGAGTGAAGGGTGAAAGGTGAAAAGGGCGCCGTTCAAGCCTTCATTTCATCCTTCACCCTGGCCTTTCTCCGCCCGGTATACCTTTCGGTATAGAGAAAAGAACCATTGATAGATATTCACCGATTGAATTCGTGCTTACTGTGTGCATCGAGGCCAGCTGCGTCCGGTGAGGATCATGTTAAATTACGATCTGTTTGGTTCGAGTCTTGTGGGTGTCTATGAGCAGGCCCTCGACGGTCGTCTCATCGACTGCAACGACGCCTGCGCCCGCATGCTCGGCTACGACTCCCGCGATGAGCTTTTGAGCGTCGGTTCCTTCGATCATTTCAACCCCACGGACTTCGAAACGATCGTCGCGGCGCTGGCAGACCTCGGCAGCATCTCCAATCTCGAGATCTCCCTGCGGCGTCGGAACGGCACGCCAGCCTGGGTTCTCCAGACCATGACACTGGAGCCCGCGGACGATGTTCATCCCGGCTCCATCCGCGGCGTCATGTTCGACGTGACCGAACAGCGCAGCGGCACCCAGCGTTTGGAATACCAGGCGTACCACGACACGCTGACGCTTCTGCCCAATCGGATGCTCTTCGTCGACCGCCTCGGGGTGGCCCTCTCCATCGCCAGGCGCCGAGGGACTCCGCTGTACGTGATGCTCCTCGATCTCGATCGTTTCGAGCTGATGAACGCCACGTTCGGTCAGGCCTTCTCGGATCGGCTGCTCAGGCAGATAGCCGACCGGCTCAATGACTGCGTTCGTGAAGAGGATTCCCTGGCTCGCTACGGCAGCGACGAGTTCATCATCATGATAACCGAGCGCGCCAGCGAGAATGAGGTTGCGGCGCTGGCCCATCGGCTCCTGCAGACCCTCGCGCTTCCCTTCATTCTCGACGGCCACGAAGTGTCGATCTCGGGCACGATCGGTATCTCCAGCTTCCCGGAAGACGGGACTGAGGCCGAGGACCTGGTGAAGGCTGCCGCAGACGCCATGTTCCATGCCAAGGAGCAGGCCCGGAACACATTCGAATTTCACCAGCCGCAGGCCAGCGCGCGCGCTCTGGAGCGGGCATCGCTTGTGGCCGGCCTCCGCCGCGCCCTCCTCAGCAATGAGCTGGAGCTCCACTACCAGCCGGAAGTCAACGTTCAGAGCGGCCGGATCGAATGCATCGAGGCTCTTCTCCGCTGGCGCCACCCCGACCTCGGGCTGGTCAACGCCGCCGATTTCCTTCCCGCGGCGGAAGAGGGGAACCTCAGCGAACCAATCAGCGAATGGGTGATCGGCGAAGCCTGTCGCCAGGCGCGGGCCTGGCAGGACGCCGGAATGCGCGACATGCGCGTGGCCATCAATCTATCGACCCGGCAGTTCCACTCGCGCGGTCTCGAGCGGACGCTGGAACGTTGCGTCCTGGCAGCCGGGATCGACCCGGGATCGCTGGAACTGGAGATTTCCGAGCTTTCACTCGAGAACTCGGACAACTCGATTCAGATCTTTCAGTCACTGCACAATCTCGGCGTGCGGCTGGCCATCGACGACTTCGGCACCGGCCACTCCTCCATGATCGATCTCAAACGGATGCCGATCGATACGCTGAAAATCGCGCCCGCCTTCGTGCAGAACGTCACCAGCCGGCACGACGACGCCGCCATCGTGCAGGCCATGATCACCATGGCCCGCGGGCTGGACCTGCGGATTGTTGCCGAGGGCGTTGAATCGAAAGAGCAGCTGGCGCATCTCCTCGACCGTCGCTGTGTCGACATGCAGGGCTTCTTCCTGGGAAAGCCGCTGCCGGCGGCTCAGTGGGAAGAGACGCTGGGGATGCAGCACTGATTCGAACCGAGACTAAATGAATGTGGAAGCCGGAATTACTGACTCTAAATTACTGACGGTAAGGCAGTTACCGTGGGCTGCAAAATAGTTCAAAGATTTCTATTCCCTAATGGGAACGTGACGTGTCTCACACACTAAATGCCCAATAGCGTGACGCAGGTCACAAAATGGCGAACGGAGCGATCGTGCTTACTCTAGAATACGGCAGTGAGATGTTTCTGAGCGGCATCGCCGGCATGAACTGGAAGAAGGAGCTGCGCGAGAGCAGCGAATGCCCGTCGATCGCCCGTCTAGGGGGCGACCTGAGTCTGCGCGAGCGCGTTCACACCGAACACTGCACGCGCTGCAGGGCTGAGCTCGCGTTGCTGGAAGAGTTCCGCGCGGAAGAGATCGCACCGGATGAAGTTGAGGCGGTTCGCTGGATCTCCTCACAATTCCGGAATCCTGCCACCGCGGAATCGTCCAGCGTGGTCTCGCTGTCGTCGCGACGGAAGGCCGTCCCGAGCAGGACTCTGGCGGCAGCGGCAACCCTCGCAGTCGCACTGGCGATGGGCGGATATGTCGTTCAGAATCGCGAGCCGGCCATCGATGGTGCCCTCAGCAGCCGCGATTCCTACCGATCCTCGCAAATCGTGTCGATGCTTCCGACGGGCGAGCTGGCCAAAGCACCGAAGGAGCTTCGCTGGGCAGCGGTAGAGGGCGCCACATCCTATCAAGTCACGGTTCTCGAAGCCGATCACACGATTCTCTGGTGGGGAAGCTCCCCGGAGCCGCAGCTCGCGCTTCCCGCGGCCGTCGTGGCGCAGTGCGTTCCGGGCAAGACCATCTTCTGGGAAGTGACCGCGATGCGCGAAGGTGCCACCGTAGCGCAGTCGGGCACGCAGCGTTTCCGCGTGGCCATCAAATAGCCACCTCAGCGTGTCTGAACCAGGCCCGCGTCGAAAACGGCGATCACGGGCCGAAGGCAATGCTTCCATCCGGCTGGCGGATCGCAGCCAGCGCCCAGAGTCCCCGCCATTGTCTGACCCACCAGTCGCCGGTCCGCCGCTTCTCGTCTTCTGTCGTGAACCGGTACTGCCAGAGAACGGCTCTAACCGCTCGCGGTGCCTGACTGGCGAACGGGTTGTGGCGAAAAAGTCTGAGGACCGCGGCTTGATTCTCCAGCAGCCTGACCTCCGTATTCAGGACCCAGCGGCTCTGATCGATCGTCCCCAGGGAAGCGAACCAGAGGTTCCAATCGAACCGGGGCTGGTAAGGGGCGTAGATCCCGGGAGCCTCGTGAACGTCCTGCGGCTTGTATCGAAACGGGTAGGGCCTCCAGCTCCTCCCGTCGGCGCTTCCCTGAAACTCGATTTCGTAGCGCGCGCGGGTCATTACGGCGAAGAGGCCGA
>JADGNX010000129.1 GCA_017883265.1 Thermoanaerobaculia bacterium | reverse complement strand
CGGCCGCCGCTCCGCGGCTCGCAGGCGTCGAGAAGTTCGAGAACCGATCGCATGGGCGATCGCTGAGCCCGTATAAAATCTGGGAGTTTCTTGGAAGCGCGATAGCGAGGGATCTGGCGGATGGGCGGTGCGAAAATGTAACGCTACGCGCCACCGCCCTCCAGATCCCTCGCTATCGCTCGGGATGACAAACCGATCCGCGGGGGCGAAGCGCGCTTCTAGTTCTCGAACTCCCAGGCCAGTTTCTTGATGACGCGGTCGACGCGCTCGATGATCTGGCTGATGTCCTTCTTGGCGTGTGCGGCCGAAAAGAAGGCGGCCTCGAGTTGTGACGGAGGGAGGTAGACCCCTTCACCGAGCATGAGGTGGAAGAAGCGGGTGAAGACCTCCCGATGAGCGGCGTTGGCTGTGGTCAGATTCGTGACCGGCTGGTCGGTGAAGAAGATCGTCCACATCGAGCCCACGCGGTTCACGACCAGCGGAAAGGAGTGCTTCTCCGCGGAGGCCACGACTCCCGCTTCGAACTCGGCTCCGCGCTGCTCGAGATCTCTGTAGTGGGCGGAGTTCTTCAGGACGCTGAGCGTCGACTTACCCGCGGCCACCGCGACCGGATTGCCTGAGAGAGTGCCGGCCTGGTAAACCGACCCGACGGGGGAGATGAGCTCCATGATCTTTCGCGACGCGCCGTACGCTCCGATGGGCATCCCGCCGCCGATGACTTTGCCGAGAGTGGTGATGTCCGGCCGGACATCGTAGAGAGACTGTGCCCCGCCGTAGGCGACGCGGAACCCGGTCATTACTTCGTCGAAGATGAGGAGAGTGCCTTCGGCGTCGCAGATCTCGCGCAGACCGCTGAGAAAACCTTCCGCAGGCGGCACCACGCCCATGTTTCCGGCCACCGGCTCCACGATGATCGCGGCGATCTCCCCTCTGTTGTTGGCGAAGGCTTCCTTCACTTCAGCGAGGCTGTTGTACTCGACGCTGATGGTGAGCCGCGAGAATTCTTCGGGCACGCCGGCGGAGTCGGGAGCGCCGAATGTCGCTGCTCCGGATCCGGCTTTCACCAGCATGGAATCGACGTGTCCGTGGTAGCCGCCGTTGAACTTGAGAATCTTCTTGCGCCCTGTCGCGCCGCGCGCCAGACGGAGGGCACTCATCGTCGCTTCAGTGCCCGAATTGACGAGGCGGATCATCTCGATCGACGGCACCGCCGCGATGATCATCTCCGCCAGCTCCACCTCGGCCAGCGTCGGCGCACCGTACGAGAATCCCCGCGTGGCCGCCTTCTTGACCGCTTCCACCACGTGACGGTGGCCGTGCCCGAGGATCATCGGGCCCCAGGAACCGACGCAGTCGATGTACTGCAGATTGTCCACGTCGAAGATGCGCGAGCCTTGAGCCAGTTCGATGAAAAGCGGCGTTCCACCCACGGCGCGGAATGCCCGCACCGGCGAGTTCACTCCGCCCGGAATGACCTTCTGCGCGCGTGCGAAATAGCTCTCTGAGTTTTTTCCCATACCGGCGGGCATTATACGGGCGGAGCGAAGGCTCTTGAAACGCGCCGCTCGAACGGCCAGACTCGCGCCATGAGTATTTTCAAGGGGAAGCCCGCAGACCGACGCGATCCCCGCGCTTCGTCGATCCTCATCGCAGGGGAGAGGCCGTCAGCAGGAGCTGCAGTACTCCTGGGGCTTCCGTTCGACAGCTCGATTCCCTCGCGCCCCGGAGCGCGGATGGGGCCGCGCGCGTTTCGCGAGGCACTCCCGTCGCTGACGACGTTCGGTCGCGGCATCGACCTCCGGCCCGCCAGCTGCATCGACCTCGGCGATCTCGATCTGCCGTCCACCTCGGTCCAACGCGCGCACCAGCGAGTGGAGGAAGCATCGCGGGAGATCTTCACCATCGGAGCGTTCCCATTCTTCATCGGCGGCGATAACGGCTTGACCGGAGCGCTAATCCGCGGTCTGGCCGCAGCCAGGCCCGGCCTGCGCCTCGGTCTGTGCGTCATCGACGCCCATTACGACGTGCGTGAATACGATGACGAAGAGTCGCTCTCCAGCGGCACTCCGTACCGTCGCGCACTGGAGACCGGCATCTGCCAAGGCTCGCGGCTGACCATCGTCGGCACGCGCGATTTCGCCAACTCGGCGCATTACGATCGTTACGTCCGCACCATGGGCGTCACGACGGTGCCGGTCGACGAGTTCGACCGGCGAGGGGCTCGGGAGATCGCAGCAGAAGTTCGCCGGCGGCTCGAAGAGACATCGGACGCTCTCTTTCTCTCGATCGACATCGACGCTGTGACCTCAGGCGAGGCTCCCGGAAGCTCGGCGGCGGCGCCCGGTGGCTTGCGAAGCCGCGAGGCCATCGCCTTTGTCCGAGAATTCGCACTCTCCCCGAAGCTGATCGGCGCCGATCTCTCCGAGCTCTCACCCCCGTGGGATGTTCAGGCCATGACCGCGAAGCTCGCCGCACGGCTGTTCCTGGAGATCCTCGCGGGCCAGCTGCTCCGATCGCTGTAGCACAGACACTTCTGTCAGTGCTACAGGGAGATGCAAGGCACACAGACAGAAGTATCTGTGCGGCATAGACAGAAGTGTCTGTGCTACAGGGCGCCGGAGTTACGGTCTTCCGCTCTCGTTCCGTTGCTCGCGGACAGAGAGCCAGCTGCCGAAGTAGCCGGCGGCAGTCCCACCAGCGACGAGCCCGGCGATCTTCGGCCAGGGGAGGAATCCGACGAAGAGGAAACTCCATAGCATCGCATTGGAAGGGGCGAGAAGTCTGCGGCTGAGCTCGAAGAAGAGGTACAGCAGTCCGACGGCGGCGGCTCCACCGATCGTTCCCTGAATGAGCCCTTCGATCAGAAACGGCCCGCGGATGATCTGCTCGGTCGCCCCGACCAGGCGCATGATCTCGATCTCTTCGCGATAGAGAAGCATGGTCAGCCGGATGACGTTGGCGATGGTGAAAGCGGCGGCGATGGCCAGGATTCCTCCGGCGATGAAGCCGACGGCGTTGACGATGTTGACGAGCCGCTTGAGGCGATTCACCCATTCCCAATCGAACTGGACCTGCTCGACGCCCGGCGTCCTGCGGATCGCACCGATATCGCGCTCGAATGTTGCCGACTGAATGGCCCGCGGCGTCACCTGGCATTCGAAGGAGGCCGGGAAGGGATTCTCATCGAGCTGTCCGACGACTTCGTCGAGATTGGTGAAGTAGCTCTTGAACCGCTGCAGCGCCGCCGCGCGCGTGATGAAAGTGTAATGAGCCAGCGACGGGCTCGATCCCAGATACGACCGCACGCCTTCGATCTGTGCCGCCGTCGCCTCCGGCTCCATATAGATGTTGACGCGGGAGGTTCCCTGCCAGCGCGTGATGGCACGCTGCAGGTTCTCCGAAAGGAGCAGGAAGGCTCCGAGGATGAGGAGGGAGATGGCGATCATGGCCACGGCCACGAAACTGGTCCGCTTGGAGATCCACATCCGGCGGAGTGCTTCGCGAAGGAAGTAATGGAACGCGCTCGGAGGCTGAGCCGGCTCCTTGCGAGCCACGACGGTGTCGCGGTTCATCGACGATGGCATCTGCGTTTTGGGATTGGCCTCTCCTCAGCTCCAGTTCACGAAGCCGCCCCCTCCGCGTGCGGCGTGAGGCTCGGCCGGGGCGGCATGCTCGTCGAGAAGGTGGCCCTTCTCGAGCGTCAGGACGCGGCGGCCACTGCTGCGGATCAGCTCGCGGTCATGCGTGGCCAAGAGGAGCGTCGACCCGCGAAGGTTGGCCTCGGCAAAGATCTGCACGATCTCCAGGGACAGCTCGGGATCGAGATTGCCGGTCGGCTCGTCGGCGATGAGGACCAGAGGGTCGTTGATGAGAGCCCGGGCGATGGCCACCCGCTGCTGTTCGCCGCCGGAGAGCTGCAGCGGAAAGGCGTTCATCCTGTGATGCAGGTTGACGGCGCGCAATGCCGTATAGGCCTTCTTCTTGTGCTCCCTGGGGGCGACGCCGAGGACGGTGAGGATGAACGACAGGTTGTCGAAGACGGTCATCCGCTCGATCAGCTTGAAATCCTGAAAGACCATCCCGATCTCGCGGCGGAAAAACGGAAGCTGCGAGCGGCGCATCGCGGCGAGGTTCCGGCCGTTGACCACGATCTGCCCGTCGCTCGGCGTCATCTGCCGGAGAATCATCTTCAGAAGGGTGGACTTGCCGGCTCCGCTGGGTCCGGTGAGAAAGACGAACTCCCCCTTCTCGATGTGAAACGTCACGTCGAGAAGCGCAGAGGAGTAGCGATCGAACTTCTTCGTGACGTGATAAAAGTGAATCACTGTCAGCTAGTGTCCCGGTTCGAGCCCGGCGTTGCAAGCCCCGAGGCCCGGAGCGGCGGCCCTCCGTTCCGCCTGCCCTCTTGGCGAAGCGCCTCGAGTGGAGCGGCGGCCGCCTCGGCCGCCGTGGGGCGGGCGGCTGGCCACGCCTCCGCGCGGGCGCCCGAAAGCGGGTACTCCTCCACTCCGCCAACACCTCCCAGGGCGGCGAATGGTCCGAGCGGAGGTCGCTATCGACGGGCCAGGAGTACGCCGCATTGGACTGCGATGTAGCCGGCCAGCACAGAGGTCACGACGTTCGCCGCGGCCCACCCGAGGGAGCCGACCTCGGTCAGGCGCTGCGTCTCGTACTCGAAGGTGGAGAACGTGGTGTAGGCGCCGACGAAGCCGGTAGCAACGAAGAGACGCCAGTACGGGTCGGAAGAGATGCGACCTGCGGCCAGCGTGAGAAAGAAGCCGAGGATGAACGAGCCGCTGACGTTGATGAGCAGCGTGGCCAGCGGGAAATCACGCCGCCACCACCCGGATACGGCGATGGTGATGGCGTATCGGGCTATGGCGCCCAGGAAGCCGCCTGCGCCGACGGCGAGGAATCGGTTCATGGCCTCCAAGTCTGCGGTGTCGGGCTCCCGGTTTCAAGAGACTTTGCAGGACTGGTGCGGCGCGCCCGCGCGCCGCTTCATCCCGTTATACTTTCCCGCCATGTTCAAGAAGATCGAAGAAGCAGTGTCATTCATCCGCTCGAAATCGTCGCTCCAGCCGCTCGTCGGAGTCATTCTCGGATCGGGACTCGGCGATGTCGTCGATGCCATCGAGGCCGATGTCGTGATTCCTTACGGCGACATCCCGGGGGCGCGAGCCTCTTCGGTCGTCGGGCACTCCGGCAAGCTGGTTCTGGGCCGGGCCGGCGCAGTCCCCGTCGTGGTCATGCAGGGACGAACCCATTTCTACGAAGGCTATTCGATGGACGAGGTAATGTTCCTCGCGCGCGTCATCGGCCGTCTGGGGATCACGCGGCTGGTGGTGACGAATGCCGCAGGCGGAGTCAACAAGGGTTACTCCGCCGGCGATCTGATGCTCATCTCCGATCACATCAACTTCCTCGGCCTCAATCCGCTGCGCGGTCCGAACATCGACGAGCTGGGCACGCGCTTTCCCGACATGAGCGCCGCTTACCCTCAGGAGCTGCGCGATATCGCACTCCTGGTGGCAGAGGACGTCGGGATCAAGGTTCAGGAAGGCGTCTATCTGGCGCTCTCCGGTCCGTCGTACGAGACCCCCGCCGAGATCCACGCGTTCCGGGTTCTCGGCGCGGATGCCGTCGGCATGTCTACGGTGCCTGAAGTCATCGCCATGTCGCACATGGGCATCCCGGTCCTCGGGATCTCCTGCATCACCAACATGGCGGCCGGCATTCTCCCGCAGAAGCTCGCGCATGCCGAGGTGATCGAGACGACCCGGAGGGTGCAGAAGGAATTCACTGCGCTGGTCCTGGGAGTCTTGAAGAGGTTCGGCGAGAAGCCTGTCGGCTGATAATTCGCCCATTGAAAGACTCGCCGGGTCGCTGTAGCACAGACACTCTTGTCTGTGTAGCACAGACACTCTTGTCTGTGTGCCACGTGCCGGACTCGATCCACCCTCGCACAGACCGAAGTGTCTGTGCTACAGGTTGACTCTCTCGTCTCCCTCTGTTTTCCTAGAGCGCGGTCTCAAACCCAACAAGAAAGAAAGCCGGTGCCGGTGGCGCCGAAGGAGCTGGGATGGAGCGTTATTCAGCCCTCATCGGGTTCGTGGTGATCCTCGGGATTGCCTTCGCCTTGTCGACAAACCGCCGGGCCATCAAAGGGCGCATCGTCTTCTGGGGCCTCGTTCTGCAGATCGTCACCGCGATCGGCGTTCTCAAGGGAGTGCTCATCGCCGACAGGCTCTCATTCATCGCTCCGGGTGTGAGCCGTAACACCGGCATTCTGATCTTCGTGATCGCTCTCGTTCTGGTCATCCTGATTGCTCGGAGGCTTCCCCCGCAGTCCTCGCGCGTCGCATGGGGAGCGTTCGGCGTTCTGGCTCTGGTCCTCTTTCTTCGATTCAATCTGCTGGCGTACTGCTTCCAGCGACTGAAGGATGTGGTCGTCAATCTGATGGCCTTCACTGTGGAGGGATCGAAGTTCGTCTTCGGTCCTCTGGGCGATCCGCTGTCGAAGGTACCCGGATTCATATTCGCCTTCCAGGTTCTTCCGACCATCATCTTCATCGCTTCGGTCTTCGCGGTCCTTTACTACATCGGCCTGATGCCGCTGGTTGTCAGGCTCTTCGCCAAGGTCATGACGCGCTTCATGGGCGTCTCGGGCGCCGAAGCGACATCGGTGGCTGCGTCGATCTTCATGGGGCAGACCGAGGCTCCGTTGACGATCCGTCCGTTCCTTCCGGAGATGACCCGATCGGAGCTCATGACTGTGATGACCGCCGGGATGGCGCACATCTCGGGCGCAATCATGGCGGCCTATGTGCTGGTGGCCAAGGTCGACGTCATCCATCTGCTCACGGCCGTGATCATGACGGCGCCAGGCGCGATCATGATGTCCAAGATCATCGTGCCGGAGACCGACGAGCCGAAGACGGGAAAGGACGTCGAGGTCGTCGTGCCGAAGCAGGACGTCAACGTGATCGACGCCGCGGGGCGCGGGGCGATCGAGGGTCTGCATCTTTCGCTGAACGTGGCCGGCATGCTGATCGCCTTCATCGCCCTGGTGGCCCTGGTCAACGGTGTCTTCGGCTGGGTACACGATTCGATGGTTCAGGCCGGTCTGGCGACCCTCGCGGCGTGGTTTCCGAAGAGTCTCGACGTGCTGCTCGGGTTGATCTTCCGGCCGATCGCATGGTCGATGGGCGTTTCCTGGAAGGACAGTCTCACGGTGGGAAACCTCCTCGGTACGCGTATGGTTCTGAATGAGTTCGTGGCCTTCGTGAACCTCGGACCGCTGGCCCCCACCATCTCGCACCGCAGCTTCATCATCACCACGTATGCCCTCTGCGGCTTCGCAAACTTTTCGTCGATCGCCATGCAGATCGGAGGCATTGGCTCCCTCGCTCCCAGCCGGCGTGGCGATCTGGCCCGCCTCGGCCTCCGGGCCATGATCGCCGGGACCCTGGCAAATTTTCTGACAGCGACGATCGCCGGCATGCTGCTGTAGGTACGCTACGCGGGAGGGCGGCGGAGTGGAGGGGCGCCCGCTCTCGGGCGCCCGCGCGCTGACCTTGGCCAGCCAGCCGCCCGCCCGGCGGTGGCCGAAGCGACCGCCGCTCCACTTCTTAGGTTTTCCATTTCTACGGCACCAGCCGCAGCAGGGCGAGCAGCGCTGCGAAGTCGTCCGGCAGGGGCGCCTCGATGGTCATCATCGCGCCGGTGCGGGGATGCGGAAAGCGGATGAGGGAGGCGTGGAGCGCCTGCCGGTCGAAGGACTTGAGCGCCTTCTGCAGCTGCTTGTCGGGGATGCCGCGCCACTGCGGGCCGGAGTAAAGCGGATCGCCGACGATGGGATGCCCGATCGACTTGAGGTGCACGCGGATCTGATGGGTTCGCCCCGTTCGCAACCGGCAACGGAGAAGGGCTACATAACGCAGCGATTCGATGGTCTCGAAGTCGGTGACGGCGCGCCGTCCGCCCGCGACGACGGCCATCCGCTTGCGGTCGTGCGGATCGCGCCCCAGTGGCGCATCGATCGAGCCATGGTCCGGATTGGGTTTCCCATAGACCAGAGCCGTGTACTCCTTCCGCACGCGGTCCGTTCCCCACTCGGCGGTCAGGGCCCGGTGAGCCTCATCGTTCTTGGCGATGATCATCACCCCGCTCGTGTCGCGGTCCAGCCGGTGAACGATGCCGGGACGGACCTTCCCGCCGATTCCGCTCAGATCGCGGACATGGAACAGCAGGGCGTTGACCAGGGTCTGATCGGCATGTCCGGCCGAAGGATGAACGACGATCCCGGCGCGCTTGTCGAGAACGACGATGTCATTGTCTTCGAAGAGGATCTGCAGAGGGAGGTCCTGCGACTCGACCGTCGACGGGAGCGGGTCGGGGAGGTCGACTTCGAGCCTCTGGCCGGTCGCCACCGTCTCCGACGCCCGTAACGCCGCCCGCCCCTCGATGAGCACGCGACCTTCACCGATGAGGCGCGCGTAGGCGCTTCGGCTGCGCTCCGGCATCAGCTCGGCCAGCGCGCGGTCGAGGCGGACCCCATCGGCTTCAGGCGTAACGAGTGTCGACAGGCGATCCACAGGACGATTCTACGGCAGCCGCACGATTCCGCCGGGGATGCAGGGCCCGGCTCCGGTTGTGGTCGCCTTCTTTATGGGTCAAATCGTCCCCAATCGGCAACGTGGCGGAGTCGTTTCGCCACAGGAGCTCGTGTGCTTCGCCTGCACCTGGTTCGATGCGTGACCGGAATCGCAGACACGGTCATCGATCACACAGTCTCGTGATGTCACCGGGCCGTTACAAGAGCGAGTGGAAATCTCGAGCGTTCGGAATAGGCCGGTCTGAGGGGTCGATTATGCTGTGATAACAAGTGATTTTTCCTCGAGAGAGCAGCCGACGCTTTGCCAGTGAGAGCCGTATCAGCCGAAAGGCGGAAATTCGAAGCGATCCGCACAGTTCGATTAGAATGCGGCAACGTTTTCGCAATGACGCACGTGACGTAAAAATCAACTAAGGGGAGATCTATGCCGAAGTTCAAACAGTTTGGGATTACTGTCGTGGGCCTGTTGGTCGCGGCTGGTGCAATGGCGAGTAACTTCCGCGTCGCCGATCAGGTGTATCTGCCGGTGGCCGGCAAGGTGGCCAACTTCAAGACCGACGTGAACATCTCGAATCTCTCGAGCGATTCGGTGACTGTCACGTTCGCGCTCATGCAGGGAGCGAATAATGTCACGCCGCCGCTACCACCGCAGAATAACTTCCCATCCATCACCCTCGCTCCCAATGAGCGGCACGAGATCATCGACTTTTTCCCGGTGGCACTCGGACTGCAGAGCGGCCTCGGACAAGTGCTCTTCAACGCCTGTAAGCAGGGATCGGATTGCAGTGGATCCGACCAGAGCGGCTTCCGGAACATCAGCGTTGAGAGCCGTATCTATGCCGTCGAT
>JADGNX010000426.1 GCA_017883265.1 Thermoanaerobaculia bacterium | reverse complement strand
GAACTGAAATTGGGGAATCAAAAACCGGGCGCGGGCCCGGGAAAGATTCGCGGACGCCGTGCGGGAAACTTGAAGAGGATTGGCGGGATTGAATATCTCGGTCCTCCGCACGATCATCTTTCTGCCAGGAAAGAAACGATCGGAGAGGACCGATGGACACGGAAGAATCTACCGACGACGGACTCCCGATCCTCGCCTTCCCCTGTCCCGGCGGATTGTGCGGCCGTTGTTCATGCTCGCGGATATCGAGAACGGCGAAGGCCAGCCAGATCAGGAGGAGCAGCGTGACGATGGCGATTGCGATCCGCAGGCTCAAGTTGACTCCGCGCCGGAGCCGTATTCGGTCGCCTTCCACTGCCGAAGCGAGGTCCTTCGGGATTTCTCCCTTGATGCGCTGCACGAGGCCCGGCGGTGGGGGAGGAGCGCTGAGGGCGCCGAGACGTTCTTCGAGCTGGCGTCGTCCGTTCATCGCCTCGTCCTCCGTTCCAGCTCCCGCTCGATGAGATGGAAGGCCCGGTGCAGTCGCTTCCGGATGGCCACCCCCGACACTCCTTCCGCCTCTGCCAGATCGGTGACCGAGACCCCGGCCCAGAAGTGGGCCGTCACCACGAACTGAAGGGCGACGGGCAACGCCAGGACGGCCAATCGCAGACGTGCCGCTTCCTCGTTTTCGCTGAGCAGCTCGTCTGCACCTTTTCCGCGGTCGCGCAGCTGGGATGACCTCTCGTCGTCGATCGAGGTGGTGCGGGAGGGACGCCGTACGTGATTGAGAAACGTCGTGTAGGCGATCCTGTATAGCCAGGTCGAGAGCTGCGCACGGCCGTCGAAACCGCCGAGCGAGCTCCAGGCCTTCCGATAGGTTTCCTGCGTCAGATCCGCCGCCAGATCGGCGTCGCCCGAGAGCCGCGAGAGCGCGGCGAAGACTCCGGCATACGTATGCTCCACGAGATCCTCCGCGGCGGTCCGATCGCCCTGACGGATCCGGGTCAGCAGATGGTGCTCAAATTCGATTCGATCGCCCGCGTCCACAGCGATCGCAGACGCCGGATGATCGGGGCCGGTCACGATGACTTAGACACCGGAGACCATTATTGTGCAACCAAATGCGGAGTGAAGGGTGAAGCGACGAAGCGAAAGTCTACCCAAACATACTTGAAGTTTGGAGTCAAAAACGGGCGCGGGCTCGGGCTCGGGCCCGGGAAGGCTTATGGCAGCGTGAATCCGGCGATGAACGAGGGGGGAGGAATTCCTAAATGGCTTCTACACCCGAGCCCGAGCTTCCGCTACCGAGAGCGCCGGTGCGCTCGACATCTCTCGAAAGCTTCGGCTGCAAGAATCTAAGAGTGAAGCGACGAGTGGGATTCGCCGGTCGCCGTTTGCTGTTGACGGCTGTCGAAGCAGAATTGGAGGCGTCGATGAGATTTCCGGAATCCGGTCGAGCGAAGTGGGGATTGGTGGCTGCTCTTCTCCTCCTTTCCTGCGCGAAAGAACCTGCCTCGCCCGCGAAGATCACGCAGACTGCGCCGGACCCTGCCGCGTTCCAGCAGTCAGTCGTGGCATGGCAGAAGGATCGGCTGGCGCGATTGACGGCCGACGACGGCTGGCTGACTCTGGTCGGCCTCGACTGGCTCAAAGATGGCGCGAACACGCTCGGCTCAGACCCGAAAAGCGACCTCGTTCTTCCGGGCGACAAGACGCCGCCGCACATCGGCATCATCCGCCTGGCTCACGGGAGGCTGATTCTCGAGCCGCTCGCCGGATCGGGCCTCACGGTCGATGGCAGGCCGGCTGCGAAGACGACGCTCCTTTCCGATGCCGATGGGGCGGCGAAGCCGACCCTGCTGAAGCTCGGTACGCTCTCGTTTTTCGTCGTTCAGCGCGGAGAGCGCTTTGGCTTACGGATCAAGGACAGCCAGAGTCCGGCGCGGACCGGCTTTCGAGGACTGGACTATTTCCCGATCGATCCGAAGTGGCGCGTCGAAGCGCACTTCCAGCCCTACAATCCGCCGAAATCGATTCGCATCGCCAACGTCCTCGGCATGGAAAGCGATGAAACCGCCCCCGGTTCTCTGATCTTCAAGCTCGAGGGCCGCGAGTACCGCATCGATCCGATTCTCGAGACAGGGGAGCAGGATCTCTTCCTCATCATCCGCGACCAGACCAGCGGCAAGGAGACCTATCCCGCGGCGCGATACCTTTACGCGCATCCGCCGGGCGCGGATGGCAAGGTCATCATCGATTTCAACCGGGCCTACAATCCACCATGCGCCTTCACGCACTTCGCCACCTGCCCGCTCCCTCCGCCGCAGAATCGCCTGCCGCTCCGGATCGAAGCGGGAGAGAAGACTTACGAAGGGGCGGGGCACAGCGGATGAGGGCGTGTAAGCGGCTCGCTTCCGCTCCGTGGCGGCCTCCGGTGAGGAGCCTGCGATGACAGTATCCGTGTTCGTTGGCACCAGCCTCGACGGGTTCATCGCCAGATCGAACGACGATCTCGACTGGCTGCCCGCCGGTGGCGGCGAGCCCCACGGCTACGACGAGTTCATAGCCAGCGTCGATGCGCTGGTGATCGGTCGCAAGACGTTCGAGAAAGCTCTGACGTTCAACGCCTGGCCCTATGCTGACAAGCGGGTGGTAGTCCTCAGTAGTCGACCAGTCGACTTGTCCGGGGCAAAGGGAGGCGTGGTTGAACAGATGGCCGGGCCTCCCGCCGAGATCGTGGCGCAACTCGCTGCCAGCGGTGCCCAACACCTCTATGTCGACGGTGGAATCACGATTCAGAGGTTTCTGCAGGCGGGCCTCATTCAACGTCTCGTGATCACTCGCGTCCCGGTGCTCATAGGAGAGGGGATTCCTCTCTTCGGTGCC
>JADGNX010000128.1 GCA_017883265.1 Thermoanaerobaculia bacterium | reverse complement strand
CCCGGCCAGCTCCGCCTCCAGGATGTGATTCAGTAACGCGACGACCTTCGTCTTGTCGTAGTCGGCCACTTTTCGGTTCTCCTCTATTTGATGCGAGTTTCGGAAAGATGTTTGTCATCGACCCGAGGAGCGCATGGTTAGATTGGATAGCGCCAAACGCATAGGGTACTGCGAAGTAGACCGATGAAGCGGCTCTTATTGATTTCTGCTTCTCTGGCGGTGCTCGTGAGCATCGATGCCGGCGGGGGCATTTCGAGAGGTTTTTCGAAAGGCGTTTCGCCAACCGCGGCTCCTGCTGCGCCGCACTCGATCCAATCTGCCGCTGCGCGGACGCCGCGCGATCGAGCGAGCGAGCAGCCCGCGCTGCGGAAGGCTCCTGCG
The DNA here is from genome assembly GCA_017883265.1 of Thermoanaerobaculia bacterium. Taxonomy (GTDB): domain Bacteria; phylum Acidobacteriota; class Thermoanaerobaculia; order Gp7-AA8; family Gp7-AA8; genus JADGNX01. The sequence goes on along the minus strand of JADGNX010000128.1, from coordinate 9,128 downwards.
TCGGACCGCCTTCGGATCAAGGTCACGCCCGAAATGAGACGTCACAGCCGGATCGAGGAGACGCTTTACTTCGTCGGTCAGCTCTACGGCGCCGCTGTCCTCCTATTGCTGCTCGCCACCGGCATTTCCCGCCGGCTGCGCGATCTCGCGGCGCGCATCGCCCGCTGGCCGCTGCTGGGCGCCGCGCTCTACTTTGCGCTCTTCGCCGTCACCACCACCGTCCTGTCGTTCCCTCTCGACTACTACGCCGGCTTCATCGTCCCTCATCAGTTCGATCTGACTTCGCAGTCCTTCGGCGGCTGGCTGACCGATGCCGCGAAGGGCCTGGGAGTGGGGATCGCTCTCGGCGCGCCGGTGGCCGCGCTCGCCCTCTTCGCCATTCGACGGTTCCAGCGATGGTGGCTCGTGCTGTGGCTCGGCTCGGTACCGCTCATCCTCATCGGCATCGTCATCTGGCCGCTCTTCGTCGATCCGCTATTCAACCGATTCGTTCCACTGCGGGATCCGGTTCTGCGCGGAAAGCTTCTCGAGGAAGCGGGGCGTGCCGGCATCGCAGGCAGCCGCGTCTATCAGGTCGACAAGTCAAGGCAGACGAAGGAGATGAACGCCTACGTCACCGGCCTCGGCCCCTCGAAGCGCATCGTCCTCTGGGACACGCTACTGAGCAAGATGACGCACGACGAGATCCTGGCCGTGATGGGGCATGAGATGGGGCACTACGTGCTTCACCATCTGTGGAAGGGTTTCGCCTTCAGCCTGGCCGTCTCCTTCGCCGTGTTTCTGATCGGACAGCCCATTGCCGAACGGGGCATCGTCCGTTTCGGCCCCCGGTGGGGATGCAGCAGTGCCGCCGATCCGGCCGCTCTGCCGTGGCTCCTCCTCATACTCTCCATCATCACGTTCCTTCTCTCGCCGGTCATTTCCGGCTTTTCGCGATGGGAGGAGCATCAGGCCGATCAATTCGGATTGGAGTTGACCCGCCTCAACGAACCTTCTGCGACAGCGTTCATCAAGTTCGCCGAAGACTCAAAGCAGGACCCTTATCCGAGCCGCTTCATCGAGTGGTGGATCTACAGTCACCCGCCCCTCGGCCGCCGTGTCGAATTCGCGCTTCACTATCGGCCGTGGGAAAGCGGCAAGCCGAACGAACTATGGAAACCCTGACCAGCTTCCGCGGCGGCAAGTGGAGCGGCGGTCGCTTCGGCCGCCGAGGGCGGGTGGCTGGCCCGGTTCAGCGCGTGGGCGCCCGAGAGCGGGCGCCCCTCCACACGTTCGCGCGTCCGCAGGATCGAGCGTCGTCCCTATGCCCGCAGCGCTTCGACTGGTGAGAGACGCGAGGCGACGGTCGAGGGGTAGAGGCCGGCGAAGAGGCCTATGGCCACGGCGAAAGTTGTCGCTGTGATGAGGCCGGACATCGACACAGGCAAGCCGGCCGGAAATTTCGTCGCCACGAGACGTACCAGGAGGCAGCCCAGCCCGCCGCCGATCGCTGCCCCAACGGTGGATAGCGTGATCGACTCGATGAGGAACTGAACGAAGATCTCCGCATCGCTGGCACCGAGCGACTTCCGGAGGCCGATCTCGAAGAGACGCTCGGAGATCGAGATTTTGAGAACGGAGAAGATCCCCACACCGCCGATGAGGAGCGAGATTCCGGCGATCGAAAAGAAGACGATCTTCCAGTTCCGCAGCACCACCACGACCTTGCCGCGCTCTCTGAGAATCTCCTTTCCAACGTTCTCGATCCCCACGTCGTGAATCCCGTGATGGGCCTCTGCGTACAGCCTCGACGCCTCGTCCTCGGCCTCGATGCTCTTTTCCGGCGCCGCGGCCTTTGCCAGCACGTACGAGATCGCATGGGCCTTGCCGAACATATCCCGATAGAGCGAGAAGGGGATGTAGAGACCGCCGGTCTCCTTCCGCATGTCGTCGTCGTTGACGAACTCCATGTTGAACTTCGTCCCCACCCCGACCACGGTCATCCGCCGGCCCCCCAGGTTGACGCGCTGCCCGATCGGGTCGGCGGCGCCGAAGAGCTGCTCCTTGAGCTTGAATCCGAGAACGCAGACCGGCGCATTTCCGTTGTAGTCGCGGTCGGTAATGAAGCGGCCGGCGGTGGTCCGGCGGTTCTTAATGGCCGCAAACTCGGGAGTGACGCCGTAGACCGGCACGCGGCGAGTCAACTTTCCGGCCGTGATCACGCCCCGCGTCTCCCCTACCGGCGAGATCGCCTCGATGAGGTCATTGCCGGTGAAGAAGCTGCCGTCCTCGACGCGCAGGCCGCGTGAAATATGAAGCTTGGAGCGCTCCATCGGATTGGTCGGCGTCTTCTGGGTGGCGACCAGAACTCCGTCCAGCCCGAGGTCGTTCAGCCCTTCGGTGACGGCCGCCCTCACCCCGTCCAGGACCGAGAGGACGACCACCAGGGCCATGGTGCCGAGAATCACGCCGATCAGTGTGAAGAAGGAGCGCAGCGGATGCCCCTTGACCTCTTCGAAGCTGGTGCGAATCGATTCGTTGATGTACATGGCTTCAGGCGTCCGCTCGGATTCGATCCACGACGCTCATTCGGTTCTCAGCGCTTCGATGGGGTTCAACCGCGACGCTCGGACGGCGGGATAGATGCCGAAAATCAGGCCGGTGCCTGCGGCAAAGACCAGGGCCCAGATGATGGTATCGACCGTGATGATGGCCGGGTTCCGGGTCAGCCGGGAGATCCCTTCGGTGAACAGGCGCCCGACGAACAGCCCGAGAAATCCGCCGAGAGTGGCCACGAGGATCGACTCGGCCATGAACTGGCTGAAGATCTGAAGGCCGGTTGCGCCGATGGCCTTCCGCGTCCCGACCTCCCGCACCCGCTCGTTGAATGAGGCCAGCTGGATATTCATGACCACGATCCCGCCGACCAGCAGCGAGATGATGCCGCAGATCATGAAGGTGATGTCGTACATCTTGTTGTTCTGCTCGTTCCGTTTGAGATTGGCCACCCGTGAGAAGACCTCGTAGTCAGCCACGCCGTGTTCTCGCAGGAGGATCTTCTTGATCTCGTCGACGGCCTCGTCAGCCTTCTTCACGTCGCGCATCCGCGTGTGCATGAAGGTGACCTTGCCGTTCTCGAGGGCTTGTCCCTGCCGGGTGACGAGCGTGGTGATCGGAATGTAGATCTGGCGATTCATCCAGCGCAGGGCGTTGTGCTTATGGTCGAAGCTGAAGTACTTCTCCCGCATCACGCCCACCACCTGGTAGCCGGTGCCGTTCATGGTGATGGTCTTCCCCATCGGGTTCTCGGAGCCGAACAGTTCCTGGGCCCGCTCTGATCCGAGAACCACGACGCGGGCGGCCGAGGCCAGATCGCGATCGGTGATGAAACGGCCGGCGCCTGCGTGGAAGTCGTTCATCGGAGCATAAGCCGGGGCGATCCCCATCACCGGCCGGCTCTTCTCGATCGCGCGGTAGCGGATGGTCATGTCGTTGGTGGCCACCGGCGAGACCAGATCGATCTCTTTGGCGTCGCGCTGGATGGCCAGCGAATCGCGATAAGTCAGACCCTGCGATGCCAGGGCCTTCGCGTTGAGTGTCACCTTCCCGGTCGGCTTGTTCGACACCCAGATCTTCTGGATGCCGCCGCTGACGCGGTAGTACTCCATGGCCGCGGCCTTCCCGGCCACCGAGAGCGAAAATGTAGCCACGATCGACGCGGCACCGAGAATGATCCCCACCAGCTGCAACAGCGTGCGGCCGAAGTGATCCTTGATGTCGAGGATCCCGTCGACGATCGATTGAAGGATGATCATGGTTTTCCGGGAGATGTCAGTTGTCCGTTCCAGCCGGACCGCTACCTGATCTCATCCCTCCGCCTCGTGGCCCTGGACGATCAGACCGTCGACGATCCGGATGCGGCGGTGGGTGCGATCGGCGATGACCGGATCGTGCGTGACGAGGATGATGGTCTCACCATGCAAGGCGAGATCCTCGAAGATGGAGATGATCTCGGAGCCGGTCTTGGTGTCGAGGTTGCCGGTCGGCTCGTCGGCCAGGATGAGGGTCGGCTTGTTCACCAGAGCCCGGGCCACGGCGACACGCTGGCGCTGACCGCCCGAGAGCTCATTCGGCCGGTGTTTCGCACGCGGTGAGAGACCGACCAGTTCGAGGGCGGCGAGCGCGCGCTCGCGGCGCTCGTCGCGGCCGATGCCGGCGTAGAGCATCGGCAGCTCGACGTTCTTGAGGACGGTGGCCCGTGGCAGGAGATTGAAGGTCTGAAAGACGAATCCGATCTTCTGATTGCGGATCCGGGCCAGAGCGCTCGACGGCAGGGCGGCCACGTCCTGGCCGTCCAGCCAGTAGCTTCCTGAGCTCGGCCCGTCGAGGCAGCCCAGAATGTGCATGAGCGTCGATTTCCCGGATCCGGAGGGGCCGATGATCGAGACGAACTCGCCGCGGCTGATGGCCATGTCGACACCGCGCAGCGCTTCGACGGCATTCTCTCCGGAATCGTAGACCTTCCGGATCTGCTCGAGGCGGATCAGTTCGTCCGTGGCCGGGCCGCTCTCGACGAAAAAGCGATTGCCGGCCTGGGCACCCGTAGTCTGTAGCCCCTCTCTGCCGCGGAAGGTGAGATCGTTCCTGGTGGCCGCGCTAGCGTGTTCAGTCATCGATTGGTCTCACGTTGTTGGGAGTGTACGGGGGCGCACAGACAGAAGTGTCTGTGCTACATTTTCCAGGCTTCCTGCAGCGCAGACACTTCTGTCTGTGCCGTTCTTGTCTGTGCCGCTCTTAGTCGTCGTTGTCGTCTTTCTTCTTGTCGTTGGGGAGCGTCGGATCTTCGAGCGCTACCTCATCGCCGCCCTTCAGTCCGCGGACGATCTCCACACGGGCGTTGTCCGAGAGCCCGGTGACGATGACCCGCTTCTCGAAGAACTGCTTCCAGCCGTTCTTGTCGAACTTCGGCTTTCCGTCGGCATCTTTTTCGACCGGCTTGGCCTTGGCCACAGCGGCCTTCGGGTCGACCAGCTTCCGGAGGTAGACCACCTCGCCTTCGTCGCGCTGGAAGACCGACTCCACCGGCACGGTCAGGACATGATTCTTCCGCTCGCCGGTGACCTCGATGTTCGCGGTCATTCCGCTCCGCAGCTCACGCCCCTGCGCATCGAGACGGATCTCGACATCAAACACACGGACCTTGTCGTCCAGGCGGACGGCGGGAGCGATGCGATCGATTCTGCCGGCGAAGGCCACCTTGCTGTATGCGTCGAGGGTCACCTTGACAGTCTGCCCCACGTGGATCTTCCCGATGTCCACCTCGTTGACGCCGGCCTTCACGATCATCTTCGACACGTCGGCCACGCTGAAGAGCACCGTCCCGGCATTGAACGAGGAGACGCCGGAAGTGACCGTCTCGCCGATCTCGACGTTCTTGGTCAGCACCGTTCCGTCCATGGGTGCCACCACGTTCGAACCCTGAAAGCTCTGCGCAGACTGATGGATGGGGATGCCGCTCTTCTCGACCAGGGCATACTTCTCGCGCTCTTTCTCGAAATCCTGCCTGGCGTTGAGGTAGGCGGCTTCGCTGTCGCGGTGCTGCCGCGGGGCGGTCAGACCCTGCAGGAAAAGCTGGTTATCGGCCTTGTAGTTCTTCTCCGCCTCTTCGTAATGGATCTCAGCGGAGCGGAGGGAGTTCTTGGTCTCGGCCAGAGACTGGGCCTGATTCAGATCCGGCTCGACGCGCGCCAGGATCTCACCGCGATGAACGCGGTCGCCGTCCCGATGCAGGATCTCGACGACTTTTCCGGAGACCGCCGACTTCACATCGACCTTTACTTCGGGCTCCACTGTGCCGACTTCCGTCACTTTGACCTGGACGTCGGCGATCTCGGCCTTCTCGGTCTTGAACGGCAGTTTGATGTCCGCCTTTCCCTTGGCATTGGCCTTCATGGCCAGCGCGCCACCGATCACCACCAGCAGGACGATCAGCGTGACAATGACAAACTTTCTGCGCCGCTTCGGAAAACGCATAGATCCAACCTCTTATCCTTGATGTTGCTGTATTCGGATTGCCTGCGAAATGGTTTCAGTGTTGAGGCCCGGCTTCAGTGGAGACTCGCGCGGAACATGGCCAGCCGCCCGCTTCTGCGGTCCGCGAGCAGACCACCCGCCCACGGCGGCCGAAGCCGCTTCCCTGGAGCGGCCTCTGCGGCGCCGGCCCGGTGCCGCAGCGGCGAGGCCGCCGTCTCGACGTAGAATGGCGGTCATGTCTTTGCCAGGCATCCTCAAGCTCGTCCGGCATTCGCTCTTCGGGAGCAGCCTGCCGCTCAAACCGGGCGACCGCGCTCCCGACTTCGAAGGAATCGATCAGGAAGGACGCAAGGTCGCCCTGCGCGATTACCGCGGGCGCAACGTCGTCCTCTGGTTCTATCCGAAAGCCGATACACCCGGCTGAACCGCGGAAGGTTCCGGGTTCCGGGACCTCGCGGACGACTACCAGAAGAAGAACGCCGCCATCATCGGAGTCAGCTTCGACGGCCGTGCGGCCAACGCCGCCTTCAAGGACAAGTACGACTTCGAGTTCCCGCTCCTGTCCGACACGGATCGGAAGATCGCGCTCCGGTATGGCGCGGCCAGCGGTCCGACGGACGATTATGCGAGACGGATCGCTTACCTCATCGGCCCCGACGGCATCATCCGCGAGGCGCACGGAAAGGTGGATGCGTCGACCTACCCCGCCGAGCAATTGAAGACCATCTGAGGCCGCACTGCGCACAGACACTCTTGTCTGTGAGCACAGACGGGGACGGACACCTTCTCCTCGCGCCTCGGCTAGCCGTCGAGATCTGCCTTGTTGCCCTCTTCGGTCAGCCAGATCTTGCGGTCGCCGGCCCGGTTCTTCGCCAGAAGCATGTCGATCATCGAATCGCTGGCGTCCCCAGGCTCGAGGACCAGTTGCACCAGGCGCCTGGTGTCGGGGGCCATCGTGGTCTCGCGAAGTTGCAGAGGGTTCATCTCGCCCAGCCCCTTGAATCGCTGGATGTTGACCTTCCCGCGAATCCCTTCGGCCTCGATGCGTGCCAGGATGCCGGCGCGCTCGGCGTCGTCCAGCGCGTAATAGACGTTCTTCCCGACGTCGATCCGATACAGCGGCGGCATGGCCACATGGACCCGGCCATCGAGAACCAGTTTTCGGAAATGCCGCACGAAGAGAGCGCAGAGCAGCGTGGCGATATGCGCTCCGTCCGAATCGGCGTCGGCCAGGATGCAGACCTTCCCGTAGCGCAAGGTCTCGAGGCTGTCGGAGCCGGGATCGACCCCAAGCGCTACGGCGATGTCGTGCACTTCCTGCGAGGAGAGGACCTCGTTCGGGTCGACTTCCCAGGTGTTGAGGATCTTGCCGCGCAACGGCATGATGGCCTGGAACTCGCGGTCTCTGGCCTGCTTGGCGGAGCCGCCGGCGGAATCGCCTTCGACCAGAAAGAGCTCGGTCCGCGCCAGATCCTGGCTCGAGCAGTCGGCGAGCTTCCCCGGGAGGGCCGGACCGCTTGTGAGCTTCTTACGCTCGACCTTCTTCCCCTGCCGGAGACGGACCATGGCGCTGGCGATCGCTACCTGCGCGATCCGCTCGGCATCAGCGGTGTTCTGGTTGAGCCAGAGCGAGAAGGCGTCCTGAGTGACCCCGGAGACGAAGGCCGAAGTCTCGCGGGAGGAGAGCCTGTCTTTCGTCTGTCCCGTGAACTGCGGATTGGTCATCCGGATGGAGAGGATGTAGCTCGAGCGGGCCCAGACGTCTTCAGGTGTGATCTTCACCCCCCGCGGAAGGAGGTTGCGGAACTCACAGAACTCCCGGATGGCCTCGGTCAGCCCGGTGCGAAATCCGTTGACGTGAGTACCGCCCTGGGTCGTCGGGATGAGGTTTACGTAGCTTTCGGTAACCGGCTCCCCATCCTCCGGCAGCCAGACCACCGCCCAGTCGGCCTCCTCATCCCGTCCCTTGAAGTGACCCAGGAACGGTGGATCGGGAAGCTTGACCAGGCCCTCCAGCTCGGATGTGAGGTAATCGGTCAGACCATCTTCGTAGTACCACTCGTCGTTATCCGCTGCCTCCAGCTCGCTGACGAAGCGCATCCGGAGGCCGGGGCAGAGGACAGACTTTGCGCGCATGACGTGCTTGAGCCGCGGCACGCTGAATTTCGGGGAATCGAAGAACGTCTCATCGGGCCAGAAACGGACCGTCGTTCCGCTGTTGCGTTTGCCGACCGTGCCGACGGCCTTGAGCTCCGAGGTCTTTCTGCCGTTAGCGAAGGACATCGCGTATTCCGTTCCATCCCGCCTGACCCAGACCTGGAGCTTCTTCGAGAGTGCGTTGACCACCGAGACGCCGACCCCGTGCAAACCGCCGGAGAAGCGGTAGCTCTTGTCGGAAAACTTCGCGCCGGCGTGAAGGCGCGTGAGGATCACCTCGACTCCGGAGACGCCTTCCTTCTTGTGTTTGTCGACCGGCATCCCGCGGCCGTTGTCAGCGACCGAAACCGAGCCGTCGTCATGCAGGATGACCACGATCTCGGTTGCATAGCCGGCGATGGCCTCATCGGCCGAATTGTCGATGACCTCCTGAGCGAGGTGGTTGGGCCGCTCGGTGACGGTGTACATGCCGGGGCGCTTGCGCACCGGTTCGAGTCCGGTGAGGACTTCAATGGCTGAAGAGTCGTAGGTCGTCATTGGAAACCGGGGAGGCTGGATTCGAAGCCAGAACATGATAGAGGATGGCGGAGCGTCACGGCACCATCGTATGTCGCGACCGCGTTTCGAGCCGGCGATTTGCCCCTCCGCATGCAGGGTAGGAACCGGCCCGGCTACGATTGGTAGAGATGAGCGATACCACGGCGTCCGTCCTGACCTTGCCGCAAACGCCAGTTCCTCTGCTGGTCCGCTGGTTCGGTGAGCCCCTCGCCTCGCCCACCGTCTTCTGGCCCCGATGGATCTTTCTTCGCGGCCTCGGCCTGATCTTCTTTTCTGCCTTTTACTCGCTTTACTTCCAGATCGACGGACTGATCGGACCCGACGGAATTCTGCCTGCAGCGGACTACCTGAAACTCGTCCATTCGGCGTATCCCCTTCTCGGATTCTGGTATGTCCCTTCC
>JADGNX010000127.1 GCA_017883265.1 Thermoanaerobaculia bacterium | reverse complement strand
CGGCTCTGGCCTGCTTGTAGTCCGTGATGCCCTTGAACATCTTCTCCAGCGCATCCTGGAGGAGTGTCCGCATCCCCTGCTCCACTGCCAGATGCCGCAACTCGTCGATGGGTGCGCGCCTCTGAACAGCCCGCTTGATCTCATCCGTGCCTGTCAGCAACTCGTGCACGCCCATCCGTCCTTTGTACCCGGTGCTGTTGCAGGCGCTGCAGCCCTTCGGCCTGTAAAGCATCAGGGTTGGCGAATACTTCACGCCGGCGCGCGAGAACCACTCACGCCCGTACGCTTCCATGATCTCGTCGAACTCTTCCTCAGTCGGGTTGTAGGCCTCTTTGCACTTGGCGCAGAGGACCCGAATGAGGCGCTGGGCCATGATTCCGAGCAGAGCGTCGGCAAAGTTGAAAGGATCGATGTTCATGTCCAGAAGACGAGTGATCGTCTCCGGCGCCGAGTTCGTGTGAAGGGTGGAGAAGACGAGATGACCGGTCAGTGAGGCCTCGATACCGATCGCGGCCGTCTCATGGTCGCGCATCTCACCGACCATGATCACGTCGGGATCGGCGCGCAGAAACGAGCGCATGGCCGCGGCGAAGGTGAAGTCGATCTTCGGCTGCACCTGCACCTGCCGGAGGCCCTTCTGCGTGATCTCGACCGGATCCTCGGCAGTCCAGATCTTCATGTCCACGGTGTTGATGAAGCCGAGCGCGGAGTGGAGGGTAGTCGTCTTGCCCGACCCTGTCGGGCCGACCACGAGGCAGATCCCGTAGGGCTTCTGAATGATCTCCTTGAACCGGGTCAGGTTGTATTCGCTGAAGCCCATCTTGTCGAGCGACAGGGGCTTGGATGCCGCCAGGATGCGCATGACCACATCTTCGTTGCCGTTGGCCGTCGGGATGGTGGCCACGCGCAGTTCGATCGTTCCCTTCGAGTACTTGAAGCGGATTTTCCCATCCTGCGGCTTGCGGCGCTCGGAGATATCGAGCTTGGACATGATCTTGAGGCGCTGCACCAGGGCGTTGCGATGAGCGCCGGGCACCTCCATGAACTTCTCGCACTCGCCGTCGATGCGCAGACGGATGGTGCAGGGGTTCTTCGAGCCGTCGGGCTCGATGTGAATGTCCGATGCCCCGCGGGATGCGGCTTCGATAATGAGCTGGTTGGCCAGTTTGACGATGCCCGAGTCGGTCTCGTCGATCTCCGGGACATCGTTGGTCTGCTCCCCCTCCACTTCAGCAGCTTCGCCGTCGCCGAGCTGGTCGATGATCCTGGCCAGATCGACCCCTTCGTTTGCCGGCTCGACGACCTCGCCATAGGAGGCGACGATGTACTTCATGATGTCGTCTCTGGTTCCCACCCAGAAGTCGTAGCGCGGAGAGAGATTCATGGCCCGGATTCCGTCCATGCGCGTCAGATCGTGAGGATCGTCGACGGCCATGATGAGAACTCCGCTCTTCCGCTCCACCGGCGCGCATGTGTACTTCTTCCACATCTCGGAAGGAACGCGCTCCCGGAGATCGGAAGCGATGGTCTGGGTCTCGTCGTATGCGAAGAAGGGCGTGCTGTAGAAGGAGCTGAGGGACTTGCCGATCTCTTCCTTCGATACGTTGAAGTCTTCGATCAGCACGCGGGCCACGTCGACGTTATTGACCCGGGCGCTGCTGACGGCCGTCTCGATGTCCTTCTCCGACACGACCCCTTTGTCGACCAGACCGCCGAACTTGGACGGTTTGTTCTGCCGGGTCGACTTGTGCTGGTTGTAGAAGGCGATACCGAGGATTCTGGCCAGCTCTTCGGCTACGTCTTCGTCCAGCTCGGTGAACGAGGGTCCGTGTCTCTTGTTGATCAGCTGCAGGACGCCGAGGAGGTACTTCTCGAACAGGATGGGGACGGCCAGGACCGACTTCGTGCGGAAGCCGCTCAGCTTGTCCCAGCGCTGATCGAATCGGAGATTGGCGTGAAACGTCGCCAGTTCGGCCGGATCGTAGGCATCCTTGATGTTGATGGTCCGGCGCGCCAGCGCGGTGAAGCCGGAGATGGAGCCGAAGGATTTCGGAACGCGGATCTCCTTCGGCGTGTCGCCGCTCTTCTGGAGCGAGTACAGCTCCTGGTTCTTGGTATCGACGGCATAGATCGTGAGGCGCTCGGCGTCGAGCAGCTCGATGATCCTGTCCTTGAGAGTCATGAGGATGTGCGGAATCGACTCCGCCGCGTTGATCTGATTGGTGATCGCAGTCAGCTTCTTGCGGTATTCGAGCTCCCGCTCGAGCGAGCCCGAAGGCGCGGCCTGGACGGACATTGAGAACCCCCTGAGAGATAGAGGTAAAGGATAGCGTGTTTCGGTAGCACAGACACTTCTGTCTGTGCGCCTGATTTCGGGGCCTGTAGCACCGACACTTCTCTCTGTGCGCCTGATTTCGCGGCCTGAAGCACGGACGCGCACAGACAAAAGTGTCTGTGCTACACGACGAGCCAGGGCTCAGATCCCGGTTACCCGGATCACTTCCTCGAAGCTAGTGGTCCCCTCGGCCAGCTTGCGGAGGGCGGACTGCCGCAGGGTGCGCATCCCCCGCTTGACGGCCATGTCCTTGATCTTGAGAAAGTCCTCTTTGCGGTCGATGAGGTCGCGGATGGCGTTGTCGATCGAGAGGATCTCGAAGATCCCGGTGCGGCCGAAGTAGCCGGTGTTGCGGCAGCGATTGCAGCCCGCCCCTTCCTTTACGATGATCCGCTTACCGGTCGGTGCCTGAAGGTTCAGCATCCCCGCCTCCTCCACGGTCAGGGGGCGGTTGCGTTTGCAGTCATCGCAGATCTTGCGCATGAGCCGCTGGGCCATCGTTCCGATCAGCGTGGAGGAGATCAGGAAGGGCTGAATGCCCAGATCGAGGAGGCGGGTGATCGAGCTGGCCGAATCGTTGGTATGTAGTGTCGAGAGCACCAGATGGCCTGTGAGCGCAGCCTGAATGGCGTTCTGGGCGGTCTCCTCGTCGCGAATCTCGCCGACCATGATGATGTCCGGATCCTGGCGCAGGATGGTGCGAAGGGCCGTGGCGAAGGTGATGCCGATCTTCGGCTGCACCGGCGTCTGATTGAATTCGTCCCAGACCATCTCGATCGGATCTTCGATCGTGGTGATGTTGATCTCGGGGGAGGAGAGATTCTTGAGAGCCGAGTAGAGCGTCACCGTCTTGCCCGAGCCCGTCGGTCCGGTGACCAGGATGATTCCATGCGGACGCTTGATCCACTCATCGAAGATCCGGAGCTCATCTTCATAGAACCCCAGCCCCGAGAGATCCCGGATGAGGACCTCGGGATCGAAGATGCGCATGACCACTTTCTCGCCGAATGCAGTCGGGAGGGTCGACACGCGGAGCTCGATCTCCTTCCCTCCGTGGTCTGTCTTGATGCGGCCATCCTGCGGCCGGCGCTTCTCGGCGATGTCCATCCGGCACATGGTCTTGAGCCGCGAGGTCACGGCCAGATTGACGAGCTTCGGGACGCGCTGGATCTCGTGCAGCACACCGTCGATTCGAAAACGGATCTGGGCATACTCGCGCTTCGGTTCGACGTGGATGTCGGAGGCGCGCGAGTCGTAGGCATGCTGGAGCAGGTAGTCGACGGCATTGACGATGTGCTGGTCGCTGGTCTCGATCTCCGCACCGGACTTGAGCTTGACGTATTGCTCGAGGTTGCCGAGATCGAAACCGCCTTTCAGGTCTCGCTCCGCCTTGGTCACGGAGGCGCGGAATCCGTAGAACTCGTTGATGACCTGCATGACGTCGGTCTCGGCCGAGACGACGAGATCGATTTCCTGGCCGGCGATGGTGCGGTAGGAGTCGATGGAGTGGACGTCGAATGGGTTGACCACCGCCACGACCAGCTTTCCATCGCGAATGGCCACCGGAATCATCCGATGCTTGCGGGCGAAGGGCCGCGAGATCTTCGATTCGATGAGGTCAGCGTCGAGCTTCAGAGGATCGATCTTGAAGAAGTGAAGTCCGGCTTCTTCGGCGATCAGCCGGGCCAGGAGGAAATCGTCGATCCGGGTGCCGCCGCCGCTGGCATCGGTCAGGTTCATCTGTACGGCCAGCTTGAAGGGGCTCTGCTCCTCTTCTCCACGACCCTTGGACCTGGCCGAGACCTTCTGCTGGCGGTCCAGAGAATCGACCTCCGCCCGCTGTTTATCGTCGATGAATCCGGCGTTGAAAAGAAGCTCTCCGAGGTACGAGAGAGTCACGTCGCGCGAACGTCGTCCGGGGTGGATGTCCTGAACCGTCATGAAAGATGAATTGTATCGCTGATAACAACAGTGCGGGACAAGAGTGAAGTGTGAAGAGTAAAGAGTGAAAGAAAGCAGCTCTAGAGGCTAGGTCGCTTCCTGCAGGTCGCGCCGCTGCTCGATCTTTTCACACTTCCATTTCGATCTTCGCCTTTCGCCTCTCTTTCACTCTTCACCCTTCACCCTTCAATGTTTCTTAGTGCACCTCGAGAAGCAGCCCCTTCAGGTACTCCCCTTCGGGGCAGAAAAGCGAGGTTGGGTGATCTTCGCCCGCCGTGAGCCGTCGCAGAATCGACACCCGTCTTCCCGCGTCGATGGCCGCTCCGAAGACGATCTTCTGGAAAAGGTCCAGCGAGATGTGGCCCGAGCAGGAGAATGTCATGAGGAGTCCACCCGGCCCGAGCTGGCGGAGGGCATGGAGATTGACATCCTTGTAGCCGCGCGCAGCGCGCTCCACCTCGTGGCGGCTCTTGGCGAAAGCCGGCGGGTCGCAGACCACCAGATCCCACTCCTGGCGTCCGGCGCCGCGCAGGTAGCTGAACGCATCGGCCACCTCGAAGGTGGCGATGTCGGTCGACCCGTTCAGATCGTGGTTCTGCCGGGCCTTGTCGACTGCGCTGGCGGAAATGTCGACGTTGGTCACCGCACGCGCACCACCAGCCGCGGCATAGACGCCGAAAGCGCCGCTATATGAGAAGAGATTCAACACGCGGCGACCGGCCGCGACGGTTCGAACGAGGGCCCGATTGTCGCGCTGGTCGAGGAAGAAACCGGTCTTCTGCCCTTCGGCTGCATCGACCGCGAACCTGAGGCCGTTCTCGACGATCATGGCCCGGGCTGGAGGAGAGCCGAGAATCTCGCTCTCCAGCGGGAGCTTCTCATGCTTCCGCGACGGCAGGTCGTTGCTGCGCAGAATGACGCGGGGATGGATCTCGCGGCGCAGCGTTTCGATGATGAGCTCGGCGATTCGCTCGGCGCCGGCGCTGGTGATCTCGAGCACCACCATGTCGTCGTAACGATCGGCCACCACGCCGCTCAGCTCGTCCCCTTCCGAATGAACGAGCCGCATCGCATTCGTCCCGGCGCTGCCGAGGGAAGAGCGCCGTGCCACTGCCGCCCGAATCCGCCCCTGGATTACTTCAGGGGTCAGCTCCTCTTCGGCGAACGTCAAAGCACGGAGGCGGATCTGCGAGTGCGTCGAGTAGAAGCCGGAAGCCAGGCGCATTCCGCGGGCGTCGACCAGATCGCCTATGGCGGCGTCAGGCGGCCCATCTTCCCGTTCGATTGCACCAGTGAAGATCCAGGGATGGCGATTGGCGATCAGTCGATCCCGCCCCTGCCTGATCCAGAGGATGCGACGCGCGTCGGGCTTGAAGTAATCAGTCATGGCCTGCAAGCCTAGCCTGTCACCCTGCCAGCGGGTAGTCCCTTCATTTCTCCGTTGTCCACTATCCGTTGTCAATCGTCCATTGCCTTCGGCAGTCCATTGGGTCGGGGCCATTGGTCTATAATCGCCGCATGCTCTCGTCGAAACAGTTTCACAGCGCCTGTCAGGAGCAGGTTTACTGGCAGGTCAAGAGCTTTCTCGACGAGTTGGTGGACGAATACTTCGACGACGCCGAGCATTGCGATTTCTATCTGAAGTACGGTTCCACGGTGCTGGAGATCTCCATCGACCCCTACGAGGAAGACAATGCGGTGGTGGAGGTTCTGGCCTTCTGCGTCCAGGGCGTGGAGCCGTCGCGCGAGCTGATGAGCGAGCTCCTGAAGCTCAATTCAGAGATTCCTCTCGGCGCCTTCAGCCTGGTCGACGACAACGTGTTCTACTCGCATTCGTTTCTCGGAAGACAGCTGCAGGCCGAACAGCTGGTGGCGTCGCTGGGAAGCGTGGCCACCATCTCCGATGACTGGGATGAGAAGATCGTGGCCAGGTACGGCGGCGAAACGGCCCTCGAGCGCCTGCGAAGCGTCTCGAAGGCCCCGCCTCCGGCCTCGACGACCAATTGAATCAGCGGCATACGCCTTGCTGTTGGGAAAGACATGATGATGCGTTGGGGAGCAGGGGCTGCCGCGGCGGCATGTCTGGTCTTACTTCTGAGTGCCTGCGGCGGGCAGGACGGCAAGGCAGACGAGACCACGCTCCCGAAAAAGAACACACCAGTCGGGTCCGCTACCGACACCGCCGCTCCCCACGCGGAGCCTTCCGCGATCGACGCGACCAAGGTCCTCAAGGAGATCAATTCCGCTATCCCCGTCTACGCCGATGCCCGCTTTCGCGACGACCTCACGCGCCGTGATTCGGTGATGATCCGGAAGCAGTACGGTCCGAAAGCCGAGGTCTACACGCTGGCCACGGATGACTCCTTCCCGCAGGTGTGGCACTACTACACGACCTATCTGGCCCAGTTCCGCGCCAATCCCCCGCTCAATCCCTATCCCCCGGAAGGGACGTGGCGGAGCATGGAAGTACATTTGAACGAGGCCATGCAGGATCCCTTCATCCCGGGCGATACGCTGAAGCCCGGAGCCAGACAGATCACCCTCCAGCTGGCGGAGACGGAAGCCGAGCCGCGCACCGTCATCCGCTACATCATCACGCCCGAGCCGGTGAATACACCGGTAGCATTGCAGTAGGGTGCGATAAGCTAAAGCGCTGGATGCCTTACCCGTGGCGCCGCATCGTCGTCCCCACCGACTTCTCGACTGCTGCCGAGTGGGCCTTCGACTATGCCGTGAACATGGCCGGCTCGACTGGGGCTGAGCTTCTCATTCTGCACATCAGAATGACCCGTCCATCGAACCCCGCCGAGCTCCGTTTTCCCGCAGATCCCTCGGTCTACGAATATGTCGAACAGGCCGAGCTCGAATCGCTGCTGGACCGGGCCCGCCGCCTCAACGCCACCGTTCAGGCCCGGATGATCGTTCGACATGCGCCAGACCCCGGAGCAGAGATCTGCAGGACTGCTTCGCAGGAACATGCGGACCTCATCGTGATCGCCACGCATGCACGTCATCACGTCGCTCACCTGATCATCGGGTCGACTACCCTGGAGGTTTTGACCAACCCTCCTGCTCCCGTTCTGGCCGTCCGCTACGGCATTCCCCATCGCCCCGCTATGCACCGGATCGTCGTGCCGGTGCACGCCGGTCACGACTCCTTCGCCGCGGTGGCCCTGGCGGCGGCCCTGGCCACGCGCGAGTCCTCGGAGATCCACCTGATCAGTGTTTCACCCGATCCGCGAGCCGACGGGCTGGACGAGTTCCTCTCGAATGTCGTGCGCGACCAGCTGGCCGGCCGGGCCGTCGTCACGAAGAGCATTACGGGGGCCGAGGTGGAGCGCGAGTTGATTCGATATGCCGGCCAGAACGAGGCCGACCTCATCGTCCTTCTTCACGATTCCCGGAGTGTCGTAGCCAGGATCGGTCCGATCATCGACGGCATTCTTCGAAAGGTCGACGTCCCGGTGTTGCTCGTTCCGAGCGACACGCAGGTCACGGCCGGTCAGAAGGCGTAGCTACGCAACGCCTGGAGAGAAAGGAGCGGCTGTCGTGATCGTGGTCGAGACGGACCGTCTCCAGCTTCGTCGAGTCGAGCTTGCCGATGCGGCGTTCCTCCTCGATCTCCTGAATCAGCCATCGTTCCTTCATTTCATCGGGGACAAGGGGGTGAGGACCCTCGATGATGCCCGCGACTACATCCTGACGGGACCGCTGGCGAGCTATGAGCGATTCGGCTTCGGGATGTATCTGACCGTGCTGAAGGAGGAGCAGATTCCGATCGGCATCTGCGGATTATTGAAGCGGGACTCCCTCGAAGATGTCGATGTCGGTTACGCGTTCCTGCCGCAGTTCTGGTCCAGGGGATATGCTTTTGAGTCCGCCTCAGCGGTCATGGCGTACGCCCGGAACGTTCTCGGCATCGACAGGATCGTGGCGATCGCTACGCCTGACAATCACGCCTCCATCCATGTTCTCGAGAAGCTGGGGCTACGATTCGAAGCGATGATCCCGCTCGTCGACGACAGCCCGGAGATCAAGCTGTTCACGCCGGCCATCTGACGAGCAGCGAGTCACCCTGAAAACAGAACCGGCGGGCCGCCCTTTTGGGGCAGACCCGCCGGCCTGATGTCAGTCTACAGTCTCGACTCAGAGAGCCGTCGGCAGCAAGGTCGTTCCGAGCCACTCGACGCCCTGCGGGGTCGGGTTGGGTGTTGGCAGCGCGGTCATGTTGCCGTTGAGATCCCAACGAACCAACATGGCGTTGTCTTCATGCACGGTGTTGTGGCAGTGCTCCATGAACATTCCCGCAAACTCGCGGAACTGCATGGTGAGAGTCACGCTGCCGCCTGGACGAAGGCGATACACGTCCTTCCGGCCGCGCTCCCATGGCGGTACGTTGTTGATGCTTCCGTTGCGGGCCAGGATCTGTCCCTCTTCGAAGTGGATGTGGATCGGGTGATCCCATCCGGCGCCACCGTTCTTGAGAGTCCAGACTTCGCGGCTGCCCCGTTTCGGAGCGGCAGCAACCCTGCTGTAGTCGGCTGCCAGACCCTGGCCGCCGTCCGTCTTGACCGTCCAGGGGGCGGCATCCGTGCCACCGGCGCGTCCGAACTCGAACGTGCGCTCGCGAGCCACCGGGATCTGCGAAAGGTCGGGGTTCGGGATCAGAACATTGGGCACCTGGCTGAGGTCAGGCCCCGTGCGCGGGATGATGCGGAACTCGAGGAACTTACCGACGACCGGGTCGGCCGATTTGCCAGCGAGGGCGTCGGCGATCGTACGATCCGCGGCCGGCTTCTTGCCGTCCTGGTGCTCGCAGAGGTTGACCATCCACACCTTCGATCCCGGCGTGTAGCGCGAGAAGTCGATGACGATGTCGTAGCGCTCGGCGATACCCTGCTCGTCGAGCTGGGTCAGAACCACAGGGCTCGGCAGCAGGTTTCCGTCGTTGGCGATCTGGATCATCGGCGATCCGTCGCTGAGGGCGACCTTGAAGAAGCGCGAGACGCTGGCGTTGAGGATGCGGAAGCGGTACTTGCGGGCTTCGACTTCGAGGTACGGCTTGTAGGCCAGGTTGACCGTCATGATGTCGCCGAGGAATCCGTCGAGGTCGAAGATGTCGAAGTACATCTGTCCGGCTGCGTCGGTGGCTTTGTCGGACAGCAGCAGGTTGACGTCGTAGTCGAGGTTGGCCCACGACTTGGCCGTGCCGCTCGGCAGACGGAGGTTGACGC
>JADGNX010000425.1 GCA_017883265.1 Thermoanaerobaculia bacterium | reverse complement strand
CTACGGCGACGAGGACTGGACTCACTCCTGGTCGGGTTTCACGGTTACGGGGAGAACGCGGAGCGGCATATGGCGGAGATCGAGCGAATCCCCGGCATCGGAGCCTGGTCGGTAGCCGCCGTTCAGGCGCTCCATCCGTTCTACAACACGAAGACCAACGAAGTCGTCGCCAACTGGATGACCCGGCAGGACCGGCAAGAGGCCATTGCCGACAACGTTGGCTACGTCGAGCGCGTCGTCTCCGAGGTGGCAGCGTCTGGCACCAGACGGATCGTTTTCGCCGGCTTCTCGCAAGGGACTGCCATGGCCTATCGGGCTGCAGCCGCGATGGCGGCGCGTTATCGCATCGTCGGACTCGTCATTCTCGGTGGCGATCTCCCTCCCGAGCTTTCCGACCGCGCCTCGTCGTTCCCTCCGGTTCTCCTCGGCCGCGGGGTGGAGGATGACTGGTTCTCCGATGAAAAGCTCAAGAACGACTTGAAGTATCTCGGCATGGCCGCCCGCCCAGTCCGTTACAAGGGAGGCCACGCCTGGACCGACGAGTTCCGGGCCGCCGCCGGCCAATTCCTCAAAGAACTGGCGGACGCAGGCTGATCCTGGCCACGTAAGGCTACCCAACAATATTTGAAATTTGAGAGTCAGAAGCCGGGCTCGGGCGCGGGCCCGGGCTCGGAAAAGGCTCGCGGTAGCCGTGGGTGACACGAATTCCTGGGGACGCAGCTTCGGTCGTCGCGAATTTTGGTTTGCCGCCCGGCGCCGAGAGAAAACAGAAGCTCCGTCCTCACGGGGCCCACAGAGCCGGCGCGGGGCGAAAGAACCGTCACCGACAGGCCCACCGAGGTCGCGGCCCCCGCGCCGAACCGGAAACTTTTCCTCCTCCCGCTCTGTTTCGACGTCCCCATGCCACGCCGCAAGACCAGCTCTTCCATCGACGAGCGCTATGAGCGCCTCAAGGTTCGGATCAAAGAGCTCCCTGAGCGCCCCGGTGTCTACATGCACAGGAACGCCACGGGCGACATCATCTACGTCGGCAAGGCCCGCAACCTCAGGAGCCGGGTGAACTCGTACCTGGTCGGGAAGGGGGCGCGCGACAGCAAGACCATGACCCTGGTGAACGAGATCGACTCGATCGACTTCGTCACCACGAACAACGAGCTGGAGGCCATCCTTCTCGAGAACAACCTCATCAAGACGAATCAGCCTCGCTACAACATCCTTCTCCGGGACGACAAGACCTACCCTTATCTGAAGGTCACGATGTCCGAGGATTTCCCGCGAGTGGTATTTACGCGGCGGGTCGACCGCAAGAAGGGCGACCTCTTCTACGGGCCCTTCTTTGCCGGAACCGCCCGCCGCATCCTCAAGATCGTCACCGACCAGTTCAGGCTTCGGAGCTGTGACCTCGAGATCCGCGATGGGCAGAGCGTGCTCAAACGTCCATGCCTCTACTACGACATGCACCAATGTCTCGGACCGTGCGTGGTCGGTCTTACCACCAGGGCTGAATACCGTGAGATGGTCGACGATGTAGTTCTCTTTCTCAGTGGCAAGTCGAAGGAGCTCCAGTCGCGCCTGAAGGCTCGTATGTATAAAGCTGCCGAAGAGGAGAACTACGAGGTGGCGACCTACTTTCGCGATCTGATCCGGACGGTCGAGCGGATCCAGTCCGAACAGCAGGTGGCGTCTGCCGATGACGAGGATGCCGACGTATGGGGCCTCTACGAGGAGGGAGGCGACGTTGCAGTGCAGCTCTTCGTGATTCGAGACGGAAACGTGGTCGATCGCCGGGAGCTGTTCTGGGAAAAGGTTGCCGAATACCAGCCCGGCTACTTTCTCGGTGAGGTTCTGCAGCGTTACTACCAGGATAACCTCTTCATTCCGAATCAGATCCTCCTGCCGTTCTCCATCGAAGACGAGGAGATCATCGGCACCTGGCTCTCGGCGCAGGCGGATCGGAAGGTAGGTATCCGGTCGCCGGAGCGGGGGAGAGGCGTCGATCGGGTCGACCTGGCGAACCGGAACGCTCGCCTCTCGCATGAGTCGCGATTCCGGAAGTCGCAGCAGGATCGACTGCAGGTCGCAGCGACGAGACTGGGCGAGCTGATCGGCCATCCGGAGACGATCCGGAAGATCGAATCCTTCGACATCTCGAACATCCAGGGAAGCGATTCGGTTGCGGGAATGGTGGTTTTCGAGAACGGGAAGATGGACAAGAAGCAGTACCGCGTCTTCAACATCAAGACCGTGGTTGGCGCGGACGATTTCCGCTCGATGGCTGAAGCCGTCGACCGCCGCTACCGGCGGATCGTCGATGAGAAGAAGCCGCTGCCGGATCTCATCCTCATCGACGGCGGCCGCGGGCAGCTGAATGCCGCGTTGACAGCGCTCAATCGTCTCGGTGTCCAGGGCCCCAGCGTCGCCGGTCTGGCAAAACGGGAGGAGGAGATCTACCTTCCCGGAGCCGAGGAGCCGCTCCGCCTCGACAAGCATGATTCGGCGCTCCAGCTGTTGCAGATGGTGCGCGATGAGACACACCGGTTCTCGGTATTTGCGCATCGGCGACGGCGCTCAAAGCGCGTTCTGCACAGTGATCTGGACGATCTGTTGCACATCGGCGAGAAGCGCCGCCGTCTCCTCATCGAACATTTCGGCAGCCTCTCGGCGGTCAAGCAGGCCTCGTCCGGAGACCTGACGAAGCTTCTTGGGAAGAAAGTCGGTCAGAGTGTGTACGACGAGCTGCACGGGTGAATCCGTACCGGCATTCGCTCATGCGATAATCGCCGCCCAACTCACCTCAGGGAGCGCTACCGAATGAGCTATGAAGGCAACGTCGCCGACCTCGATCTGGTCGGGAGGCTGGTCGATCTGTCGCGCGAG
>JADGNX010000424.1 GCA_017883265.1 Thermoanaerobaculia bacterium | reverse complement strand
TCTGGCCGATACGATCTACGTTCTCTCGCCGCGACCAACGCATGTCCTGCATCGCATCGACGTTCCGTTCTTCGCCAATCGCGACATCGGGCTCAAGTCGTCGCCGGAGTTCCGCTCGGTGGAGAAGAAGCTGCTCGATCTGCTGTACGCGCCGACTGCGTAGAATGTCCCCCGTGCCAACGCCGGAGAAACTACCCGAGAAGCCGTCCTACTTCCGGATGGCATTCGCGAATCCGTACAACCTCTCGCTGCTCGGCGGGGCCATCGCGGCGGCGGCGCTGACCTTGAATCCGATCCTGGCCCTGGCCGCGGTCGGCGTCGAAGGGCTCTGGCTTCTGCATGCACCCGACTCGCGGCTGCTCCGCAAGCTGCTGTGGGACCCGCAATTCGAGCGCAACCGCACCACCGCCGAGATGGCCGCGCGGGCCGAGCGCCTGGCGGCCATGCCGCAGGACGACCGCGACCGTTGCACGGAGCTGTTCTCGAGGCAGCAGGAGATCAACCGGCTGGCTTCGCAGAATCCCTCGTTCACCGGCGACCTGCTGCGCGGCGAGCTGTCGAAGACCAGCAAGCTCGTCGATTCCTTCGTCGAGCTGGCCATCACCTGCGGCCGCTACGAGGACTATCTGAAGACTGTCGACGCCAACTCGCTCGAGCGCGACCGCCGTATGTACGAGCAGCGCGCGGGCTCCGACATCACACCGCAGGAGCGCGAGATCGCCAAAAAGAACACCGCCGTGATCATGAAGCGCATCGATAAGCTGCGCGAGATCCGCAATTACCTCGGCGTGGCCCGCTCGCAGCTCGACCTCATCGAGAACTCCTTCCGCCTCATCGCCGATCAGATCGTGACCATGCAGTCTCCGGCCGAGCTTTCCGGCCAGCTCGACGATCTCCTCGATGGCGTGGAGTCGGTCAAGCAGACTGCGGCGGATACCGAGAAGATTCTCAACACCCTGGAGGCCTGATGCCCGAATCGCGCACTCTTCCCGCCTGGGCCGATGACCTCCGCCGGCGCTACCTCCGCGGCGAGGCCTCGATCTTCGTGCTGCACGGCAACGTCTACGACGCCGTCCTGACGCAGGGCGCCGTGATGCCGCTGACCGAGTTTCTCGGCAACGTCCTCCTGAAAAATACGAAGGAGACGATTGCCGTCTACAACGTCGCCACCGGCGTTCGTTTTCTGGAGCGCTCCAAGGATGTATCGAGCATCGACGACATCGTGCTCTCGGCTGAGAAGCCGCGCGCTCTCGGTGCCATCGAGCGGATGCTCATCGGCTCGACCAGGACGGCCGTCATTCTCGAGTATGCCGAGGCCATCGCACCGGCGGGCGACGCGAACTTTCAGAGCGAGAACGACCGCTCGGCCGTCGTCACGCTGCATCGCTGGTCGTTTCTTCCGGAGATCGAACGGGGCGACAACGTGGTCCTCCTCATCGCCGAAAATCTGACCGAGCTGGCCCCGAAGCTGATCTCCAATCCGAAGGTCGCGGTAGTCGAAGTGCCGATGCCCGACCACGACACCCGCCGGAGCGCCGCACTCCTTGCCGATCCTCGGCTGACCGAAAAAGAAGCCGATCGCTACGCGGAAGTGACGGCGGGGTTGAAGGCCATTCAGATCATCTCCATTCTGTCGCCGCCCCCGGACAGCGAGTCCGAGGCGGCGGAGCGTGAGGAGTTCATCGCGCGCCTGCTCGGCGGCAGCGACGCCACGGAGCGGGCGAAGAAACTCGCTGCCTTGACATCCGGTCTGGGACGTGACGAGATCGCCAAGCTCCTGGCTCCGGGCGCCCAACCGATCGAAGAGCGGCCCGACGATCGCGCCGAGCGGGCCCGCGCCGAGGTCGATCTACTCATCGCCCGGCGCAAGCGCGAGATCCTGGAGCGCGAGTGCTTCGGCCTCATCGAGTTCGTCGAGCCGGATCACGGGTTCGAGGTCGTCGGGGGCATGCAGGCCATCAAGGAGGACCTCTCCCTCATCGCATCGAACATCAAGAGCGGCCACATCGCCCGTGTGCCGATGGGCGTGCTGTTCACCGGTCCGATGGGGACGGGGAAGACCTTCGTGGCCGAAGCCTTCGCCAAAGAGTGCGGGCTGACCACGATCAAGCTGAAGAACTTCCGCTCGAAATGGGTCGGAGCGACGGAGGGGAACCTCGAGAAAGTATTGAGCGTCATCAAGGCCATCGGCCAGGTCGTGGTCATCATCGACGAAGGCGATCGCGCCTTCGGCAACTCGGATGGCGAGGGCGACGGCGGCACCTCGTCGCGTGTCATCGCCCGCATCAAGGAGTTCATGTCGGACACCACGAACCGCGGCCGGATCCTCTTCCTGGTGATGACGAACCGGCCGGACAAGCTCGACGTGGACTTGAAGCGCGCCGGGCGGCTCGATCGCAAGATCCCGTTCCTCTACTCGCAGTCCGCGGACGAAGTCGAGAACGTCGTCCGCGCCGTGGTCAGGAAAAACGGCGTGGTCACGGACGTCGACTTCCTTTCGATCCGCGGTGCCTTCTCCACGAAGCTGATCGGCTATTCGAATGCCGACGTGGAAGCGGTGGTCCTGATGGCCAACGACGACGCCGCGCGCGACGAGGCCACGAACGTCTCCGCCGACCGTTTCCTCCGCGCCGCGGCCGACTACTTCCCGAGCCGCGACACGGAATTGCTCGAGTACATGGAGCTGCTGGCGGTCTTCGAAGCATCCAGCCGCCGTCTCCTGCCCGCCAAGTACGCCAGCATGACCCCCGAACAGCTCGACACGCGCCTGCGGCAGTTCCGCGCGATCATCGGCACGCGGCGATAACGGGTACCGTTGATCCAAGTGATAGGGGTAGGGAGAGGCCGTGTGGCCTCCCCCTCCCTCCGAACCGGACGTG
>JADGNX010000126.1 GCA_017883265.1 Thermoanaerobaculia bacterium | reverse complement strand
AATACGTTCGCCATGATCGTCCGTCAGTCCGATGCGCAGAAGCTCGGCCTCAAAACCATCTCTGACCTCGCCAGGGTCGCCGATCGCTTCCGCCCGGGCTTCGGTTACGAGTTCGCCGCACGACCCGACGGCTGGGATGGACTTCTCAAGGCCTATAGCCTCGCGTTCTCCAACTCGCCGCGGACGATGGACCTCGGTCTGACCTATAAAGCGGTCGCCGCAGGCGACGTCGATCTCATCGCGGGCAACTCCACCGACGGCCTGATCGCCTCTCTCCGCCTCGTGGTTCTCACGGACGACCGGCACTATTTCCCCCCCTACGCCGCGACCATCGTTTCCCGAACCGATCTCGACGGGAAGTGTTCGGGTGCTCGAGCCGCGCTGGACAGGCTTTCTCAAACGATCGACGATGCGACGATGCGACGCCTCAACTTCGAGGTCGACGGCAGGAAGCGCGACGTCGCCGTCGTGGCCAGAGAATTTCTGGCGACGGTTCGCAAGTGATCGGTGCGTTCTGCGAATTCACGGGCTGTCGCGTCTGTTCCTGCCAGCGAACCTCTGAACTGATAGAAGCCCCATGACTATCCACGAGCGAGTCGCTGCGCTGATCTCACGCCTGGCCTCCAAGCGCCAGTTCCCAACGCAGGGAGAGACTCTGTTTGTCGATCTCGAGCGACAGGCCGTTCGCAGCGCCTTCATCCCGCGGTCCGTCATCGAGTCGCTCCTCGGCGGTCGCGGCGTCAACATGTTCCTGCTGCACAACCTGCTCGACGAGTCGCTCTTCCCGCTGCATCCCGAGGTCCCTCTCATCTTCGGGACCGGCATCCTCACCTCGATGGTGCCATCAGCGAGCCGCGGGAACGCCACGTCGTGGTCACCGGAGACGGGCATTCTGATGGATTCGAATGCCGGCGACTACTTCCCATCATTCATGAAGCTCAACGGCATCGATCACCTGGTCCTTTACGGCAAGGCGCCGCAATGGACGCTCCTTCACTTTGCGGGACGGGAGCCGCGATTCGTCGATGCTGCTCACTGGATCGGTCTCGACAACATCGACCTGCGTGCATCGCTCGCCGCTCATTTCAACGGCGTCGAAGGGAAGGACTACGGTCTGGCGGCGATCGCCACCGCCGGAGAGAACCTCGTACTGACCTCCGGAATCATGGCCGGTCCCAAGGCCATCTTCGCCCGCGGAGGGCCGGGCGCGAAGATGGGATCGCTCAACTTGAAGGCGGTGTTGATTCAGGGGAGGAGCGCGCAGCTCACCACCTTCCGCCCGCACAAGATGCGCAATCGCGACGTGGCTCAGAAGCTCATGAACACCTCGGTCGTCAAGAACGCCCTCAAGGTGCGCGGCACGCCGTTCCTCTACAAACCGTCGCGCATGCTCGGAGCGATGGGAACGAAGAACAATCAGGAGACCACCTGGACCGACAAGCTCGATGCCGAGAACATCGATCCCTACCGCAACGGCATGGAGGGCTGCTTCGCCTGTCCGGTGAACTGCCGCCCGCTGAACGACATGTCGGGAGACGCGAATGTCCTCCACGACAAGTACGACAAGGGCGACGGGCCGGAGTATGTGACGCTCGGAAAATTCGGTCCCGGCGTCGGGATCACCGAGGTGACGCAGGTTCTGCGGCTGAACAACATCTGTAACGATCTCGGACTGGATACGGCATCGACCGGCTCGGCTATGGCCTGGGCCATGGAGCTCTATCAGCGTGGGATCCTGAGCCGCGAGCAGGCTGGGATCGACCTGACCTGGGGCAACTACGACGCGATCGAGAGGCTGCTCTTCATGATCGCGCGGCGGGAAGGCATCGGCAACGCGATCGCCGACTCGTCTCAAGCGGTGGCAAAAGGACACTATCCGGCCGAAGCGCTCGATTACCTCATGGCGGTCAAGGGCCTCACTCAGAGCGATCCGCACGACGCGAGGATCCTCAAGGCCTTCGCCCTCGGGCTGGCAGTGGCCACCCGCGGCATGGACCATCTTCGAAACCGGGTCACTCTCGAGATCAACGCCAAGATCAACGATTCACCCGACTTCAAAGCAGAGTTGTATGGAGGTCGCGTCTCGGCCGAGCCGAACAGCTATGACGGGAAGGAAATCGCTGTGCGGCGCTGCGAGAACATCTACGCGGTCGGAGACTCCGTCGGCATGTGCCGCTTCACGACGAAATTGTTCAACTCGCCGTCCCTCCCCGGCTACGAGGAGTTCGTCGATCAGATCGAGAACGTCACCTCGATCGTTCTGACCCGCGACCAGATCGATCGGATCGGCCTCAACGTCATGGGGGTCGAGCGCCTGATCAACTCGCGGCTCGGCGTCACGCGCAAGGACGACACATTGCCCAGGCGCTGGTTCGAGGAAGCGATCGGCGTCGGTCCCTACAAGGGCGAGAAAATCGATCGTCAGAAGTTCGACGCCATGCTCACGCGCTTCTACGAGATCTCGGAGCTGAACTCTGACGGTCTGCCGAAACCGGAATTCCGGCGCGAGCTGGACGCGGTGCTGGAAGGATGAGCGCTCCATTCCGGATCAACGTGCGGCTGCCCGAGCCTCTGCGGGACGGCGGTCTGGAGATCGTCGCCATCGAGACGCCGGTGCAGGCGCTGGGCGAATTGCTGGCGGTTCTGGAGTCGCGCCTGCCCGATTTCTCGGCCACCAACGACGAGCTGTTCAATTTCGCGATCAATGGAGAGCTCATCCTCCACGGCGAGCGATCGGTGGTCTTGAAGAGCGGGGACGAAGTCGAGATCGTGATCGCGTTCGCAGGAGGTTAGGAGATGCCCGTTCCTCATCTCCCCAAAAACAGCAGCTCCGTCCCCGAGGGTCGTGTTACCGGTGGGGACGCAGCTTCTGTTCTCTATCCGCACTCGGAACGCCTAAAAATGGAATGACCCGCTGTGTTGTCACCGAAGACAGCTCCGTCCCCACGGTCGCACACGGTCCGAACGGTACTGAGGTACCGAGTCCCCGTCCCGAGGTCGTTTGGTCGCCGCACGGCGGCGGCAGAGGTGTGACGCGGCCGGCGTTGTTCGGGGAAGCGTCGTTTCGGCGTTCCGACCGGGATGCGGTTCCCATCCTGGACACAGCCAGCTTCTGCCGCCGGCAGCATGGATGGTCTCCCGGGTTTCCGGACGCTCCGGAAGGCGTCGACGTATCATGCCACATGAGGGATTATTGACCCTCCGCGGTTGTTGAAAGACCGACAAGAGAAGGAGATTCATGCGGGGCACTCACGGCTGGGAACAGGTCTCGACAGAACGGAAGCTGGCGATCATCGACTCGATCGTCAACGGCACCGCCACCAGCGGTCCTGTTCATGCCGAGCTCGACCTCACCGACCGCTGCAACGTCGATTGCTACTTCTGCAATCAGATGGATGTCCGCTCCAAGCAGCAGGTGCCGATCTCGCACGCCATCAGGATCATCGACGAGCTTGCCGCCGGCGGCCTGCGATCGGTACGCCTCTCCGGAGGCGGCGACCCCCTCTTCCACCGCGAGATCCTCGAGATCCTCGATCATCTCCAGCACCGCAACATCATCATCGACAACCTGACCACCAACGGCGTTGCCCTGAACCTGGATGTGGCCGAGCGCCTCGTGCGCGGCCACGCTCGGGAGGTCATCTTTTCCCTCAATGCGGTCGACGCCCCGGACTACGCGCGGATGATGCAGGTCAAGCCTGCGCTGTTCGACAAAATTCTAGCCAACATCAGAACTCTCGTCGCCGCTCGCGGCGATTCGATCTATCCGTCGATCGTGACTCAGTTTCTGCTCGACAAGGAGAACGTCACCAGGATCAGCGACATGTACGACCTCGGTCGCTCGCTGGGCGCTGATCGCGTAGCCATCAGCACCGTTCTCGAGATTCCCAACGACAGGATCGATCACTCGATCCTTCTGTCTCCCGAAGACGCGGAGATCGCACGCCCCTACATCAAGGACATCCTCGAGCGCGACCGCGACACCGGACTGCTCCAACTCGGCTTCCCGATTCACCAATGGAACGTGATGCTGGCGGAAGTGCGGGCCGAGATCAACGTGCCTGAAAAGAATCAGTTCGGCACGGCGGCATCCTTCAAGGAGGAGAACGGCCATTGTTTCTTCGGCTGGTACACAGCCACAGTGCGCGGTACAGGCGACATGTATCCATGCTGTCTGCTGATGAATCCGACCTATAAACCGCTGGGCAACGCGCTCGAGGGGAGCATGCAGCAGCAGTGGAATGGTCCCGGCTTCACGCGTCTCCGGGAGGAGCAGCGCGATGTCCTCCTGACCAAGGGGGAAATGATTCATCGCCCCTCCCGCTTCACTACTCTCGCTCCGCAGTGCATCACCCCCGGCGCCTGCTGGCTCAAGAATATGTACTTCCGGGCCGATGAGGATTTCTATCGCCAGCTCGGCGAAGCTCTGGATATCGCTCGCAAGCGCGAAGTGCGCGTAGTCGGCTCCGGCGCGCAGATGAGTCGCGCCCTCGAAGTGATGGCGTTTCGCCGCGTGAACATCCTCCGGTGGTACGACAAATGGCGCGCCAGGACCCGCCCTCTGCGCCACTACCTCAGCGACCGTTTCCACCTCGGATTCCTGCGCCGCAAGAGCGCGTAGAGCCCGCGTGCCTCAGCAAACGGGCCCAGGCTCTCGGGCGCCCGCGCCTGAATCCTGGCAAGCCTCCACGCCCGGCAGGCGAAGCGCCCAGCCGCTCCACAGAAGCAGCGATCTCGCTACGGGCGCGCTCCCTCCGCTCTCCATTGTCAATTGTCTACTGTCAACTGCCTCTTACCACTCGGTTCCGTTCATCGCCGCAATCACCTTGGCCACCTCGATATAGTCGGCCTCCGGCCCCAGCTGGTTGAGCGCGGCGGTGAAGAGTTGGGACGTGAGCGCAAGCATTGGAGTCGATCCATGCTGCTGGTGGGCCATGGCCGCCGCGATGCGGATGTCTTTGTCGTGCAGGGCCAGCTTGAACACAAGCGGCCACTTTCCGTCGACCAGCCGCATCGGCAGGAGATTCTCTGATGCGTTCGAGCGGCCGCTGCCGGAATTGGTCACGGCAAATGCCGTCTTCATGTCGATGCCGAACTTTTTGGCCATGAGCATGCACTCGGCCGTGATCCACACGGTGGCTCCCATGATCGAGTTCGTCAGCACCTTGATGGCGTGTCCGGCACCAACGTCGCCGGCATGGATGATGGTCTTTCCACAGACCTTCAGAATCTCCCGGGCGCGCTCGAACTGCTGGGCGGTGCCGCCGATCATGATCGTCAGAGTGGCGTTCTCCGCACCGACCACCGCGCCGGTGACAGGAGCATCGACGAAGTCGACTCCCTTGCCGGCCAGACGCTCCGAGGTCAACCGGCTGACGTTGGGGTCACCGCTGGTCGCGTCGATCCACAGAGTGCCGGCCTTGAGGTAGGGCAACAGGCGATCGACAACCTCGTCGACCTCCTTGCTCGTTGGCAGCATGGTGATGATGACCTCGGCGCCAGCGCAGCTCTCGAGATCGGGAGCCAGCGTCGTGCCGTGCTCCTTTGCGTGACGCTCCGCCTTTGCGGCAGTGCGGTTCCAGACGGTGACGTCGTGGGCCTTGGCCAGGTGGCGGGCCATCGGATAGCCCATCGCTCCCAGGCCGATGAATGCGATCTTCATGTCGTCGAGCTCCTCGGCGCGGATGATAGCCGAAGGAGGGCGCCGCGAGCGCAGCAGGAAGGAAATGACGCCAGGCGGGAAACGCTACGCTCGCGTGACGCTGACGGTCACGAGAGGCGTTAGACGACGTTCACAGATCAATCGAGACCCCCAATCGCGGAGAGAGAGGGAAAACTTCAGCAGGGTCCATCGACGTCACACCCATATCGTCCGCGCTTTGCCAATGGTCCAAGGTGGGCACGACTGAAGGTCTCAACCGATCTGTGAAAGAGCAATAAAAAAGGGGCTGTACGCCCCTCAGCCTCGCGGCGGCAACTGCAGTAGTTCGGACACGATAAGTCTTCTAGCTACATTTATTTGTGAGGAATGTCACAATCCTGTCAACTGTGCTCCTGCTTGTACCAGTCTGCGTTTATCTGGGTGTACTGGTGCCATTTCTCCGGAACCAGATCCTCAGGGAAAATCGCGGCGACCGGGCAGGCCGGTTCGCACGCTCCGCAGTCGATGCAGACCTCGGGATCGATGTAGAGCATCGTCTCCTTCTCGAAAGTCGCTTCATCTTTTCGAGGGTGAATACAGTCAACCGGACAGACATCCACGCAGGCTGTGTCCTTGGTGTTGACGCAAGGCTCGGCGATTACGTAAGTCATCCATCTCTCCTTGGACGGGTCAATTGTCGAGGCGCCATGTTATCAGCTTCGCCGGCGCTGCTCAGCAATCGGGGCACAGCCGGTTGGTTACCGGACACAGACGGAAGGGTCGGCAGATCTTGTTCCCGGAGCCACTGACATTCATGTCTGACGGCCTGTCTCTGACTCGCGGAGCTCCTGGGATTCGGTCCAACGACGGATGGAATCGATCATGTAGTCGTTGCCCATGAAGCTGACGATCTCTCCCTGAGCTTTTCCGATGAGCGCTTTCGCCACGTCGGACTGGTTGGAGTAGATTCCGTGCTCCGGAGCGGACTCCCATGGGCCGAGGATGGTCACTTCGCGCCGCACGTCACCGTTGCTGAGAGCGACCCGGGTTCCTACGTGAACCACGGTGGTATCGACCTGCTGAGGGTCGAGAACCTTGACCCGTCCGATCTCCGCAGAGATTTCGCCGACTCGTGCCGAGAGGTACTCGGCGCGGGCGCGCGCCGCCTTGTACTCGAAGTTCTCGCGCAGATCGCCCATCTCCCGGGCCACCTGAATGGCCTTCGAATTGGCCGGGATCTCCACCTTCACCAGATGGTCGAGCTCCTGACGCTTCGCTGCGAGTGACTCGGCGGTGGCGTAAACCGGCTCGGACTGCGGCTCGCGCAGGTCCGGGTACTTCATGAGGGCCGCCGTCTTCACATTTTCGCGGCGGTACTCTTCGATGCTGCCGTAACGATCGATTGTCTCCAGCAGCTTGCGCGCCCCTTCCTCGTTATCGACCTTCATGATGGTACGGATGACCAGGCCACCCTTGTCGAAGAAGTCCTTGAGGCGCGCCCGGACTGCCGAGAACTCGTCGGAGCTGACGGCGTCGATGACCTGGAAGATCACCGCGTAGCTGAGCTTTTCGCTCGATTCATCCTCATCCAGGCGCTTCGCATACCAGTAGAACGCGCGTGGGTGCCGTCGAGGATAGCGCAGGGTCTCCTCGATGAGACGGTCGCGGATGTCGTTCTGTCCCACTTCTTCGAGCTGCCCGACGATCATCGACAGCACCTTCGGCTCTTCTTCCATGAAGAAAAGCTCGCTGAACACCTTGGGCCAGTCGGGATGTTTTTCGCGGATGGTCTTGATGGCCCGCTCGCGAAGCGGCTTGTCGCTCACTGCTGCGACGACGCGGGAAGCCATCGGACCGAGCAGAAGAGAGCTCGGCTCGAAGGGGACCTCATATTTCCCGGGGAGCGTCTCGAGGACCGAAAGGATCTGCCAGGCCAGAGCGCCATCGGTACGCGACATCTTCACGGCCTCGGCGGCAAGAGTGGTCGAAAAATGATCGGCCAGAGCCGCACCGCGGCCGCTGTGCTTCCGCGCCAGGTCGAGCTTGGATCGCGTGTCGGCGCGGTCGTACTCGCGGATTACAGTCTTGTCGGCTTCCCCTGACGAGGAGTTCCACGAATAGGTAGCCTTCGCTCCCGTGCCGCTGACCACGACTTGCGGATTCTTTCTGGCGGCCGTCCACCAGCTGCTCCACTTCTGCTCGGGGACGATGCCGATCATGGCATCGCGCACTTCGCTCATCGACATGGCCCGCCCGAAGCTCTGGAGCACCCGGGCCACCGTGCCGGCTGGAGACTTCGCCGCTTCGTTTCGGAGCTTGTCGCCGTCGGTAAATTTCTCCCGGAGCACGTGTCCTTCCGGAAGGGGCGTGAGGAACTTATGCGCGGCGCCCAGAGGGATAGAGACGCGCTTGTCCCTTTCGAAGTCCAGCCTGCAGATGCCGAGATCGGGATTGAGATCGGTGACGACTCCCGCTCCGCGGCCGGCCATGAAGAAGTAGGAGCCTTCGTCGTACTGCAGCCAGCTTTCGACTTTCTCGGCCTTGTCGACGGGATTGGACCCCGGCTCGGCAAAGCCGACAAAGCTGAACACCCGTTTGAACGCCTTGCGCTCCGCGTAGCTCTTCGTCAGAGCCTCTTCGATGTGGGCCCGATAATTGACCGGATGTTTGGAGAGGCGGGCCACTTCCTTGAGAATCTGGAGGCGCTGGGGCCACTTCTTCTTCTCCAGCAGGGTGTCCCCGAGGAGGCTGAGGAGGGTATCGGCCTGGGATCGCTGCTCTGCTTTCCTGAGCAACTTGGCTGTCTTGATGAAGGATTCGACGTCTGAAGTGTCGTTTTCGATCGCTCGCATCCACAACGACTCGACGTCGTCAAATCGCCGTTCCTGGATCAGATTCGTGGCGTCTTCGGCAAAGCCCAATTCAAGTCCTCCGGCTGGTCCGGCACCGGCTGCGGCGCCGGACCAGCCGTCGCGCCGTATGCGGGCGGATTGTACCCTCAAAAACAATCGAGGCGGCCTCGGGCCGCCTCGATTGATTCGCTTCGCACTACCGGCGGAGCCGGACCAGTGCCTTGAAAACATCGAAGGGCATCTGCTCCGCATGGACGATGCGACGAAGGTGATGCAGGGAGGTTTTCCCCTCTTTCACCTCGTCGATCGAAATGTTGTGTTTCCTGAGAACTTCCTGGGCCTTGTTTTCGGGCATGGTTTCCTCGTTAGTTTAGGTCGTGGGTAGCGGGCAACGAGACCACATCGGGTGGTATTCCACTTAGGGAGTGGCGGCGGCCGTTTCAAAACTGAGCATATCCGCCTCCAAGTGGAGCGGCGGTCGCTTCGGCCGCCGCGCGCTCGCCACGATTCGCGCGCGGGTGCCCGAGAGCGGGCACCCCTCCACTGAACCTTCCGGTCTCTATGCCTTCAGACGTTTGAGAATCTTCTCGTGAAT
Source organism: Thermoanaerobaculia bacterium (assembly GCA_017883265.1). Classification (GTDB taxonomy): domain Bacteria; phylum Acidobacteriota; class Thermoanaerobaculia; order Gp7-AA8; family Gp7-AA8; genus JADGNX01. Next base: position 468 of record JADGNX010000126.1, on the reverse strand, counting down.
CCCATCGAAGGCGCCGGAGGACATGACTACGATCACGTCGCCGTCGCCGGCATCCCTTGCCACGCGCTCAGCGATCTCGTCAACGTCGTTGATCTGCTCGGCGGCGATGCCATCCTTCTGCAGCTGCTGGATGATTTCGGGGATCGACATCATGTGCTCGAGGCCGTAGCGGTTCTCATAGCGGTCCCGGTGAAAGTGCCGCCCGATGATGACACGGTCCGCCTCGTGGAAGGCGGCCTTGTAACCTTCTTCGAATTCCTTGCGACCGGAGGAGATCGATCGCGGCTCGAAGAGCGCCCAGATCTTCTGGCCCGGATAGCGGCTGCGAGCGCCGTTCAGCGTCGTGGCGATCGCCGTAGGGTGGTGCGCGAAATCGTCGATGACCGTGATGCCGCGCTCCACGCCGCGAACCTCCATCCGCCGCTTGATCCCCTGAAACGAATCGAGGCCCTTCTGAAGCGCCTCGGC